>NZ_JBHSFK010000026.1:0-177185 GCF_042653945.1 Streptomyces vulcanius
CGCCCCCGACCCCGGCTTCGGCCCCGAGCCCGACCCCGACCCCGACCCCGACCTCAGTCTCGGCTCCGACCCCCGACCCGGCCTCGACCCCGCCCCCCACCTCGATCACGATCTTGCCCTGCGCATGCCCGTTCTCCACCTCGCGCAGCGCCTCGTCCGCGCGGTCCAGCGGGAAGGTGCCGGTGACGTGCGGGTCGAGGTCGCCGGTGGCGACGAGGGCCGCGACGGCGTCCAGGACGGCCGCGTTGCGGGCCCGGGCCACACGGGCGCCGCCCAGCGCCTCGACCTCCTCGGGCGACGCGCCGGCGGTGATCAGCTTCGCGCGGTCGGTCACCAGGGCGGCGGCAGCGTGCAGCACCTCGCCGCCGACGAGGTCGTAGACGCCCGCCACGCCCTCCGGGGCGGTCGCCCGCGCCCGCTCGCCCCAGCCCGGCCCCGACGTGACGTGGACCGCGCCCAGCGCCTCCAGGAGGGCCTTCTTGCCCTCGCTCGCGACGCCCACGACCCGCAGTCCGAGAGCCCGCGCGATCTGTACGACCGCCACGCCCACGCCGCCGCCGGCGCCGGTGACCAGCAGGGTCGACCCGGCGGGCAGGGCGAGCTGGTGGACGCCGTCGTAGGCGGTCGCGGCGGCCACCGGGAGGGTCGCGGCGTCCGCGAAGGACAGGGCGGCGGGCTTGTGCGCGGTGATGCCGGCCGCGAGCAGCGCGTACTCGGCGTAGCCGCCCGCGACGGCGGTGCCGAACACCTCGTCGCCCGGCGCGAAGCCGGTGACACCCTCACCGGTCTGCTCGACGACGCCGGCCACCTCGCTGCCCAGCACGGAGGGGAACACGCGCTCGGCGGTGTCGCCGGGGCGCCGGTAGCCCTCGCGCAGCTTCCAGTCGACGGGGTTCACGCCCGCCGCGCGCACGGCCACGAGCACCTCGCCGGGGCCGGGGCTGGGCCGGTCCACGTCCACGAACGCCTCGGTCTCCGGTCCGCCGTACCGCGTGAAGACGTACGCCTTGGGCATCTTCTTCCTCACTCTCCTTGCGCTGGCTCCGGGGCACCGGCCCCGGCACCGATGGCAAAGGAGCGGCGCGGTACCGCTATTCCCGGGTGCGCGCAGAGTTCATACGGCCGCAATGATGGGGGCTCTGACCAGGGACGGAGCACCCTCGACGACAGCGTACGGTTGAAGCATGAACGTCACCCGAGGCTTCACGGGGCGCGCCCGTGTCGACAACCCCGGACTTCCGCCGGGCCAGTACGACGCCGGCGACGACTGGCCCGTACTCTCCGCCGAGGTCACGCCCGACCTCACGCCGGCCGACTGGACCTTCCGGATCGACGGGCTGGTCGGGGCGCCCCGGACCTGGGACTGGGACGAGGCGCACACCCTGCCGGGGTCCGCGTACGAGGGCGACATCCACTGCGTGACCAGTTGGTCGAAGTTCGGCGTGCGGTTCGGGGGCGTCTCCCTGGACGCCTTCCTGGACGTCGTACGCCCGCACGCGTCCGCGACGCACGCCGTCGCCTACTCGCACACCGGGTACAGCACCAACCTGCCGCTCGCGGACCTGACCGGCGGGCGGGCCTGGATCGCCTGGGAGTACGACGGGAAGCCGCTGGCGGCCGAGCACGGCGGCCCGGCGCGGCTGCTGGTGCCGCACCTGTACTTCTGGAAGAGCGCCAAGTGGGTCGCGGGGCTGCGGCTGCTCGACCACGACGAGCCGGGGTTCTGGGAGCGGAACGGCTATCACGAGCGGGGCAACCCCTGGGAGGAACAGAGGTACTCCGGTGACTGAGACCGCCACGCCCGCGACCCGGTTCGCCGTGCCCGGCCGGATCGCGGTGTCCCAGCGGGCCGCCTCCGTCTGGCAGACGGCGACGCTCACGGAGATCCGCCGTGAGACCCCGCACGCGGCGACCTTCCGGTTCGCGGTGCCCGCCTGGGCGGGGCATCTGCCCGGCCAGCATCTGATGCTGCGGCTGACCGCCGCCGACGGCTACACCGCGCAGCGGCACTACTCGATCGCCTCCGCGCCGGACGACGAGGGGCATGTCGAGCTGACCCTGGACCAGGTCGAGGGCGGCGAGGTGTCAGGCTGGTTCCACACCGTCGCCCGGCCCGGTGACCGGGTCGAGGTGCGCGGCCCGCTCAGCGGCTTCTTCGCCTGGCCCGGCGACCGGCCCGCGCTGCTGATCGGCGCCGGCTCCGGCGTCGTACCGCTGATGTCGATGGTCCGGCACCGGCGGGCGCGCGACCTGGACGTACCGCTGCGGCTGCTGGTCGACACGCGCAGTCCCGAGGAGCTGATCTACGCGGCGGAGTACGGCGCGGAGACCACGCCCGTGTTCACGCGGAGCGCGCCGGAGGGGGTGCCCGTGGGGCGGCTGACGGCGGCGCGGCTGGCGCCGGCGCTGGCCGAGCGGCCCGCGGGCGGCTGGGAGGCGTACGTGTGCGGGTCCAACGCCTTCGCCGAGCACGCCTCGCGACTGCTGGTCGCGGCCGGGCAGCCGGTGGACCGGATCCGGATCGAACGCTTCGGCTGAGCGGTCCCGCCGCTTCCCGTAGGGGCTTCCCGTGGGGCTTCCTGTTGGCGGTCTTACTCCATTGGGGGTACCACTTTGGTGTGGGCACTCGCATCACGCGAGGAGGTCCGACATGGGAGATCGGGTACGCGGCTGGCGCTGGCGGAACAATCCGCTGCGGCGCCGGTCGGACGTCGTGGAGGCGTGGACCGCGCTGGCGGTCGCCGTGCTGCTGCTGGTCGCCGTGCCGCTGACCGGCGCGGTCGCCGGTTGGTGGGCCCACGACGACGCGCGGGCGGTCGTGGCGGAGCAGCGGGCCGAACGGCACCGGGTGCGGGCCGAGGTCGTCGGCCGGATGCCGGAATCGCTGCCCTCGGCGGACGGCGTCCGGGAGCGCATGTACAGCGTGAAGGTGCGCTGGACGCCGCCCGGCGAGAAACCGCAGACGGCGACGGCCAGGGTGCCGGAGGGCACGCGCCGGGGTGACACGGTGACCGTGTGGTTCGACGCGCGGGGTCGGAGCGTGGCGCCGCCGGCCAACAGCACCGTGGTGTGGCAGCACACGGTCACGATGGGCGTGTGCGCGGCGGGCGGGACGGCCGCCCTGGTACTGCTCGGGCACGGAATCGTCCGCCGGGTGGCGATGCGGCACCGGCTCACGGAGTGGGACCGCGAGTGGGCGCGCTACGAGCCGGAGTGGACCCGGCGCAGGCCCGCGTGAAGCCGCTGACGGGGTCTGGCGAGGGCGTACACGGGCCACGTACGGTGTGATCATTCGTATGGCCACTTAACAAAAGGCGGTCCCTCATGGCCTTGTTCGACCTGCCCGTCGATGAGCTCCGCGAGTACCGCAGCGCCTCCACCGAGCCCGAGGACTTCGACGCGTTCTGGGCCAAGACGCTCCTGGAGGCGCGCGGGCACGACCTGGACGCCCGCTTCGAGCCCGTCGACACAGGGCTGAGCACGGTCCAGGTGTACGACGTGACGTTCGCGGGGTACGGCGGCCATCCGGTGAAGGGCTGGCTGAAGGTGCCAACCGGGGCGGACGGACCGCTGCCGCTGGTGGTGGAGTTCATCGGGTACGGCGGCGGGCGCGGGCTGCCGCACGAGAACCTGCTGTGGGCGTCGACCGGCCGCGCCCACTTCGTGATGGACACCCGGGGCCAGGGCAGCGCCTGGGGCGGCGGGGGCGACACCGCCGACCCGGTGGGCGGCGCGCCGGCGTACCCCGGTTTTATGACGCGGGGCATCGACGCGCCCGAGAACTACTACTACCGGCGGGTGTACACGGACGCGGTGCGCGCGGTTGAGGCGGCCCGCTCGCACCCGCTGGCCGACGCGAGCCGGACCGTGGCGCTCGGCGGGAGCCAGGGCGGCGGCATCACGATCGCGGTCGGCGGTCTGGTGCCGGACCTGGCGGCGGTCGCGCCGGATGTGCCGTTCCTGTGCGACTTCCCGCGCGCCGCGGTACTGACGGACCGTCACCCGTACCGGGAGATCGGCCTGTTCCTCAAGACGCACCGCGGCCGCGGCCAGGACGCGCTGCGCACCCTCTCCTACTTCGACGGCGTCCACTTCGCCTCGCGCGGCAGGGCCCCCGCGCTGTTCTCGGCGGCCCTGGAGGACCAGACCTGCCCGCCGTCGACCGTGTTCGCCGCGTTCAACGCGTGGGCGGCGCAGGACAAGGCGATCGAGGTGTACGACTTCAACGACCACGAGGGCGGCGGCCCCTACCAGGAGGCGGCCAAGGTGCACTGGCTGCGCTCGTACGCCTGAGCCCCCCTCCACACACAGAGTCCTGTCGCCACCGAGTCCTTCCCTCCGGTCCGACCAGTCGGTATGTTCGGCGTGCCCGGGTCGCAGCGTCGCGGTCCGGGGTTCCGGCGGACGACGGAGGATCCATGTCCGAGCACGTGCCACAGGTTCACGGCCACTGCGACGAGCGGTTCGCGGCGGTGCGCGCCGCGTTCGAGGAGAACTTCCGGGAGCGGGACGAGCTGGGCGCCGCGGTGACCGTCACGGTCGACGGGGTGGCGGTGGCGGACCTGTGGGGCGGCTGGGCCGACGCGGCGCGCACGCGCGCGTGGGAGCGGGACACGGTGGTCAACGTGTGGTCGACGACCAAGGGCCCGACGGCGCTGTGCGCGCACATCCTGGCCGACCGCGGTCTGCTCGACCTCGACGCGCCCGTGGCCGCCTACTGGCCGAAGTTCGCCGCGGCCGGCAAGGAGGGTGTGCTCGTACGGCATCTGCTGTCGCACCGCGCCGGACTGTCCGGGCTGCGCGAGCCGCACACCCTGGAGCAGCTCTACGACTGGGAGTTGACCACGGCCCGCCTCGCCGCCATGGAGCCCTGGTGGGAGCCCGGCACTCGGTCCGGCTATCACGCGTTCACCTACGGCTTCCTGGTCGGGGAGGTCGTACGGCGGGTGTCCGGGCTGCTGCCCGGGGCCTTCCTGGAGCGGGAGGTGACCGGCCCGCTCGGCGTCGACTTCACCGTCGGGCTGCCGGAGAAGGAGGCCGGGCGGGCGGCCGAGCTGGTGCATCCGCCCGCCGCGTCGTCGAGCGAACAGGCAGCGATCTTCGCCCAGTTGGCGCCCGCGGCGATCGCCGCCCTGGCCAACCCGCTGCTCGGCGCCACCCAGGCCAACTCGCCCGGGTGGCGGGCGGCCGAACTCCCGGCGGCAAACGGGCACGGCACCGCGCGGGCGGTCGCCGCGCTGTACGGGATCATCGCCGGACGCGGCTCCTACGACGGCCGTCGCGTCCTGTCCGCCGAGGCGGCCGAGCGGGTGCGCGAGGGGCAGGGCAGCTGCCGGGACCTGGTGCTGGGCGCCGGGTTCGAGCACGAGACGGAGGTCGCGCTGGGTGTGTGGCTGAGCGGCGCCAACGGCTCCTACGGCCCCAATCCGCGCGCGGTCGGCCACGACGGCTTCGGCGGTTCCTGCGGGCTCGCCGATCCGGAGGCCGGGGTGTCGCTGGGGTACGTGATGAACCGGATGGGGCCGCGCATCGCGGACGATCCGCGGAAGATGGCGCTCGTGGAGGCTCTGTACAGCGCGCTGTGAGCGTTTTCAGCCGAGCAGGGGCCGACGGGCCTCGACCATGCGGACGCGTGGGCTTCCGTCGCTCCTGGTCCCGAAGTCGGGCAGCGCGCGGAGGTCCACCCGGAACCCGGCGCGCTCCAGCTCCCGTCGCACCTCGCCGAGTCTGAAGGCCCGGTAGTACATGACGAACGGCGGTCGCCACAGGGCGTTGCGCACCCGCATCACCGCGTCGAAGCCGAGGAGCATCCAGAAGGCCGCGCCGGACGGCGGGGGCGGCGCGAGCACGGGGAACGCGAACCGCCCGCCGGGCCGCAGCACACGGTGCACCTCGGCGAACAGCGCGGGCAGTTCACGGGGCAGGAAGTGCCCGAACGCGCCGAAGCTGACGACGAGGTCGAACGCGTCCGTGAAGGGCAGTGCCCGGGCGTCCGCCCGCACCCAGGACGTCCGCGGCCCCGTGACCGGCGCCCGCCGGCGGGCCTCGTCCAGCATGCCCGCGCTGAAGTCGACACCGGTCGTGCTGCGCCCGCACACGGTCGCCAGGACGTCCATCCCCGCGCCGGTGCCGCAGCACAGATCGAGGCCGTCGTCGTAGGGGCCGGTCTCCTTCAGGGCCGCGGCGACGGCGGTCAGGACGGAGTCCGGGGTGCGGAAGGGGGTGTGGTCGAACTTCGGCGCGAGGAGGTCGTAGCCGTGCTCGACGGACGACAGCGCCTGGACGGCGAGTTCGCGCAGCGTGGGGCCTTCGGGACTGAACATCTCCCTCAGCCTACGGCGGCACCGGTGGCTATGCTCGGGCGACTGACCGACTAGAGGTGGGGTGATCCGATGCGCGCGTTCCGTGAGGCGGTCGAGGCCGGCGACATCGACGCGGTGGAGGCGCTGCTCGCCGAGGACGTGGTGTTCACCAGCCCCGTGGTGTTCAAGCCCTACCCGGGCAGGGCGATCACCGCGGCGATCCTGCGCGCGGTGTCCCAGGTCTTCGAGGACTTCCGGTACGAGGGTGAGCTCGAGGGCGGCGAGGGGCGCGACCACGCCCTGGTGTTCGCCGCGCGGGTGGGCGAGCGTGAGCTGACAGGCTGCGACTTCATCCATCTCGACGAGGACGGGCTGATCGACGAACTGACGGTCATGGTACGGCCGTTGTCGGGCGCCCAGGCGCTCGCGGCGGCGATGGGCGCGCGGTTCGAGGAGATCGCGAAGGAGGCGGAGGCCCGCTCGGCCGCCGCCTCCTGACATCAGGCGACGGTGAGCTTCAGGGCGCCGGTGTAGGTGCTGCCGGGGGTGAGCGCGGTGACCGTCCCGTCGACCGTCAGGGTCACCGCCTTGCCGCGCGGGGCCTTGACGGCCGCGTCGGCGGCGAGGGTCAGCGAGGTCAGGTACGAGGTGCCGGTGACCGTCCAGGTGGAGCCGTCGGCCAGCGCCACGACCACGCCGTTGTTGACGGCGGCCTGGACGGTGTTGGTGACGATGCCGAGTTCGTAGAACGTAGAGGCGTCGATGGACGGCACCCGGTGTTTGGCGGCGGTCGCCGAGATCACGCCCTCGACCGAGGAGTCCGTGAAGGTGAGGACCATGTTCTTGCCCTTGCGCATGCCGTTGTAGAAGTCGCCCTTGAGCTTGATGGCGGTGAAGGTGGCGGCTCCGTCGGTGGTGTGGGCGGCGGTGACGTCGAAGGAGGCGTCCTTGCCGGGGTCGGTGGTGGGCTCGGTGTAGACGCCGATGTTCATCATCCTGCCGTCGACGGGGACCGGGCCCGGGTCGTCCAGCTCGATCATCTGCAGGATGACGCCGTCGCGCGGGCTGAGCCGGGTGCCGTCCGAGCCGTCGACCGAGATGGCCGTCTGCTGGCCCTTGTTGAGGAAGGTGGCCCGCTCGGAGTCGACCACCGTGCCGCCGTCGAGGGTGAGGGTGCCGGCGCCGAAGAACATGTAGCCGAAGTGCCCGGAGTGCACGACGGTACGGCGCACCGGGATGCTCGCCAACTCGGCCATGGTGAGCCCGAGTTCGAGTTCGGTGTTGAGGGCGGCGACGGCCGCGCGGGTGCTGGCGCCGTAGTGCACGACGGCGGCGGGGCCCGCGATGATGGTCGCGTAGCTGCCGACGTCGAACCGGGAGCCGAGGACGCGGACGGTGGCGTCGCCGATGGCGTAGGTGCCGTAGCCGTACTCGCCGGTGTTGCCGACGTGGCTGTTGACGGCGGTGAGCTTGAGCCCGCTGCCGCCCTCGACCGACAGGGCTCCCCACGTCTCCGAGAACACGGTGGAGTTGAGATAGGTGGCCGTGCTGTTCGCGCCGATCAGGTTGGTGGCGCGGACGTTGCCGTCGAGGCCGAGCATCCAGGGCACCGACTCCATGTACGGCGTCTCGACGGTGGCCTGGTAGTCGGCGGGCAGCACGCCGTTGCGGCAGTGGACGGAGGAGTTCTTCACCACGACGTTGGCACCGTCGTTGGCGATGACGCCGGTGCGGACCACGCCCTTGTTGGTGATGCGGGCCCCGTCCACGACCAGTTTGGTGGCCGGGCCGTCGCCGACCACCGCGGCGCCGTAGCCCGCGAAGTCGCAACGCCCGTTGCCCGTCAGGGAGATGACAGGCCGCTCCAGCGTGTAGGTGGCGTCCTGGACGTACACGCCGTCGAAGCACTCGCCGGTCGAGGTGATCGACACGCTCCGGGCCAGGGTGTCGGTGAGCTTCCCGCCGAGCACGGCAGCCAGGACGGACCTGTCGCGTACGACGCCGTCAGCGTCGACGTAGAGGGCCTGCCGGAAGGGGAAGGTGAGGGTCTCGTAGGTGACGTCGTTCGCGGTGGCCACGGTGAGGACGACGGCACCGCGGTAGGTTCCGGGCTTTACGAGGGTCGCCGTGCCGCCGGTCTCGGTGAGTGCCTGCCCGGTCTCCACGCCGTCCACGGTGAGGGTGAGGCGGTACCCCTCGGGGGCGGCGAGTGTCCCGCCGTCGGCGATCGACAGCCTGCTCAGACGAGTGGTCGCGGCGACCTCGTACGTCTCGCCGGAGCCCACCGTGAGCTGCCGTCCCGACCTCACCGGCGCGGCCTGGACGGCGCCCACGGGGACCAGCAGGGCGCCGGCCGTGGCGGTGCCGGCGATCAGGAGAGAGCGTCGGGTCATCAGCGTCATGGCATGCCTTTCAGAAGGGAGTGGGGGGAGGAGGCCGGGCTCAGGCCGGTGCGATCATCCCGGCGGACAGGTCGATGTCCGCTCCGCACAGGCCCGGCATCGCGAGCATCGCCAACAGGGCCCGGGCGACCTCGGTTTCCTCGACGAGACGGCCCAGGGCCGCGCGGGAGGCGAAGTCGTGTTCGGCCTCCTCGACCGTGCAGCCGGTCAGTTCGGCGGTGAGCCGGAAGTTGCGGTCCATCCGCGGGCCCCGGACCGGTCCGGGAGAGAGGGAGTTGACGCTCACGCCCGAGGGGCCCACCTCCCCCGCCAGGGTCCGGGTCAGGCCGAGCAGGGCCATCTTCGAGGCCGTGTACGGAGTGCGGTTCAGCAGCGGGCGTTTCCCGCTCACCGAGGCCACGTTGACGACATCGCCCCGGGCCGCCGCCAGCATCGGCGGCAGGAAGGCCCGGCACATCAGGTACACCCCGCGGACGTTGACCGCGAAGACGTCGTCCCACTCGTCGGGCTCGACGTCGACGAGGGGCCGGACCGGTCCTGCCACGCCCGCGTTGTTCACCAGCAACGAGATGTCCTCGTCGGCCAGTTCGGCGGCCAGCGCACGGACCGAGCCGGGGTCGGAGACGTCGCACAGCGCGGTACGGGCTTCGCCGCCGACCAGGTGTGCGGTCTCCGCGAGCGGCCCCTCGGTCCGCCCGGTGAGGATCACCCGCGCCCCGGCTCCGGCGAGGGCGAGCCCGAACGCCCGCCCCAGTGGCCCTCCCCCGCCCGTGACCAGCGCCGTCCGCCCGTCGAGCCTCATGCGGTGTTCCAGGGCAGCTCGTCCCCGGCGGCGCGGGCGGCGCGTACGTCCCCGGAGCGGGCATGGCCCTCGAACAGCTCCACGCGGGAGGCCCGCCCGCACAACCGGCCCAGCAGTGCCTGGGACCCGGTGTCGGTGACCTCCTGGTAGGTGACGGTCTTGAGGTACTTCCCCACCCACAGGCCGCCGGTGTAGCGGGCGGCACCGCGCGTGGGCAGCACGTGGTTCGTGCCGATGACCTTGTCGCCGAAGGAGACGCAGGTGCCCTCGCCGAGGAACAGCGCGCCGTACTGGCTCATCCGCTCCAGCGCGAGGCGGGGTTCGGCGGTCAGCACCTCGACGTGCTCGAACGCGAAGTCGTCGGCCAGTTCGTAGAGTTCGTCGAGGGAGTCGACGACGTGCACCTGCCCGTGGTCGCGCCAGGCGGGTTCCGCGAAGTCCCGGGTGGGCATGCCCGGCAGCAGACGCTCGACCTCGGTGATCGTCCGCTCGGCGACCTCGCGGGAGGTGGTGATGAGCACGGCCGGGGAGTCGGGGCCGTGCTCGGCCTGGGAGAGCAGGTCGACCGCGCACACGAACGGGTCGGCGGTGTCGTCGGCGAGGACGAGGATCTCGGTCGGCCCGGCGAACAGGTCGATGCCGATCTCCCCGAAGAGCTGCCGCTTGGCCTCGGCGACGTAGGCGTTGCCGGGCCCGGCGATCAGGTTCACCGGTTCCATGGTGTCGGTCCCGACGGCCATCGCCGCCACCGCCTGCACCCCGCCGAGCAGCCAGATCTCGTCCGCTCCCGCGAGATGCATCGCGGCGACCGTGGCAGCGGGGATCTCGCCCCGGATGGGCGGCGTACAGGCGACGACACGCGGAACGCCCGCGACCTTGGCGGTCACGATCGTCATATGGGCGGAGGCGGTGAGGGGGTAGCGTCCGCCGGGGATGTAGGCGCCCGCCGCGCGGACCGGGATGTGCTTCTGGCCCAGCCGTACACCCGGCAGCGTCTCCACCTCGAACTCCCCGAGGGAGTCCAGCTGGTGGCGGGCGAAGGAGCGGACCTGGTCCTGGACGAAGCGGATGTCGTCGATGACCTGCTGGGGCACCGAGGCGACGATCTTCTCGACCTCCTCCTCACTCAGCCGGAAGGAGTCGGGGCTCCACCTGTCGAACTTCTCCGAGTACGCGCGCACCGCCGCGTCCCCGCGCTCACGGATGTCCGCGATGACTGCGGTCACGGTCGCCCGCACCTGGTCGAGGGAGGCGGTGACCTCCGCCTTGGGCACGGCGTGCTTCAGGATCTCTGCCACAACTGCGGCCTCTCTACGAATGGTTCGGTCAGACCGGCGGAGCCTGGAAGAGCACGTCGGGGTCGTTGAACTGCTCCTTGGCGACCGACTCGCTCATCGGGTCGGCGGTGCCCCACTGGTCCTGGGTGACCGGGTCGTCCACGTCGTGCCGGCCGGGGTGCCACAGGTCCTCTTCGAGGACGGCGAGTTCGGTGGTGTACTCCACGGTGTTGCCGTGCGGGTCGTGGAAGTACGAGAAGGTGTTGTCGCCCGCGAGATGCCGGCCCGGCCCCCAGGTCAGCCGGGTCCCGGCGCGCAGCGCCCGCCCGGTGCCGCGCATGTACTCCTCGACGCCCCGCATCTCGAACGAGGCGTGGTGCAGGGAGACATGGGGGCCGCGCGCGATGGCGAAGGAGTGGTGCAGGGGGCTGCACCGCAGGAAGTACATGAGGTCGCCCATGTGCGTGGAGTACAGGGTGTCGGTGAGCCGGAAGCCGAGGTGGGTGACGTAGAAGTCCCTGAGTCCTTCCGGGTCACGGGAGTTGACCACGCAGTGGGAGAGGCGCACGGGGACCGCCTCGCGCTCCTCGATCTTCCGGTGGACGCGGGTGGCGACGTCGGCCGACACCTCGACGACCCTGCCGTCGGGGTCGAAGAACCGAAGGCCGTAGCCACCGCCCGGCGTGTCCAACGCCCTTGGCTCATGGATGAGTTGGACACCCGCCCGACCGAGCCGCACGGCCAGTTCGTCGACGGCGTCCACGGAGGCCGCCCCGAACGCCACCAGGTCCATCCGCTTGCGCTCGTCCCTGCGGATGCGGACGACGTACTGCTCGGGGCTGCCCTCGGCGGCGAAGAAGGCGAGACCGCCGTCGTTCGCGACCTCGGTCAGGCCCCAGGTGCCGCCGTAGAAGGCGCGTTGGCGTTCGAAGTCGGGTACGGCCAGGTCGACATGGCGCAGATGGGTGATCATGCTTGGCTGCTCCTGACGGTGTTGCGCTGCTGTCCCAGACCGGTGATCTCCGCCTCGATCAGGTCCCCGGGCTTCAGGAACACACCCCAGTGCGCGCCGTTGCCGGCCGGGGAGCCGGTGAGCAGCAGGTCGCCGGGGCGCAGGGTGGTGGTCGTGGAGACGTACGCGATCAGGCGCGGGATGTCGAAGATCATGTCCTTCGTCGACTCGTCCTGCCGGACGATCCCGTTGTGCCGCAGGGTGATCCGCAGGTCGCCCGGGTCGCCGACGAAGGCGGCCGGTACGAGGAAGGGGCCGGTCGGCAGGAAGGTGTCGGCGTTCTTGGCGGTGAACCAGTCGGTGCCGATGGCCTTGAGGTCGGGCCGGTAGAGACGGTCGCGGGTGGTGAGGTCGTTGCAGACGGTGTACGCCGCCACGTGGTCGTACGCGTCCGCCTCCGCGATGTTCCGGCCCGCCTTGCCGATGACGAGGGCGAGTTCGAGCTCCCAGTCGTGCTGCTCGCCGAGCGCGGGGAGCACGATGTCGTCATAGGGGCCGCACATCGCGCGCGGGGAGCCGAGGAAGACGTACGGGACCCCGCTGCGGATCCGTTCGTCCATCATCCGCTCGGCGTCGGCGCGGGCGTCCTCGGGGGTGGCGCCGTGCAGGCTCTCCTTCTCGGCGGCGACCAGATCGACCACGTGCTTGCGGTAGTTGGCGCCGCTCTGCAGGATCTGTCCGGGTTCGATGGGCGCGAGCACGTCGAGGTCCGGGAGGTCGTGCCAGGTGCCGTCGGTCCGGGCGGCGAGGGCGGTGAGCCGGGGCAGCCGGCTGTCCCAGTCCTCGACCAGGGCGCGGACGGACGGCACCAGGTCGGACAGGTCACGGACGCGGGCTCCGGTGACCAGGCCGGGGAAGGGTGCCCGGCCGGCCCGGAAGGTGCCGAGCGCGAAGGGCCCGGCGTGGGTGGGAAGCGGATCGTCTGGCACGGGCGGCTCTCCTCGTACGGCTCGACGGATTGCCCCTGACGCTAGGCAGCTCGCGCCGGGTGCGGAAATGGACGTTGGCGATGCCTGCCATCACCGGCGCTCTCACCTCTCAGCTGCGCTTCCATCGCCGTACGGGATGGATGACGTCCCCCTTGGCGATGCCTCGATCCGTTGACCCCGCACCGGCCGCCGATCAGGCTCGGAGCCACCCCGAACCGAGGAGAACCCGTGGTTGTCGAGCACGCCGAGCTGACCGTCGAGGAAGGCCGGGAGGAAGCGTTCCAGGAGGTCTTCGGCAAGGCTCGCGAGGTGCTCGCCGAGGCGGACGGATTCCGCTGGGCCGAGCTGCTGCGGGGCGAGGAGCGCCCTGGGACCTTCCTGCTGCTGGTCGGCTGGGACTCGGTCGAGGCGCACACGGTCGGCTTCCGCGAGTCGGAGCGCTTCGGGCGCTGGCGGGCCCTGGTCGGGCCGTTCTTCGCCGCGCCTCCGGCCGTCGAGCACTTCCGTGAACTCGGCGCCCGCTTCGCCGGCTGATCCCGTCCGCCCCGATTACCGCAAGGACCTCCCATGCCCGTACAGAAGGTGCTCGTCGTCGGTGGCGGCATCACCGGAAGCGTGCTGTCGCTCGCCCTCGCCCAGCGTGGCGCCGACGTCGAACTCGTCGAAATCTCCCCCCGGTGGTACGGCGTGGGGCACGGAATCACCCTCCAGGGGAACGCGCTCAAGGCGCTGCGGACCGTCGGTGTCCTGGACCGGGTCCTGGAGCGGGCCGTGCCCTTCGACCGGATGCGGCTGCGGAGCGCGGACGGCGGACTGCTCGTCGAACTGCCCACGCCGCACACCGGGGGCCCCGACCTGCCGTCGACCGCGGGTGCGCTGCGGTCGGATCTGCAGGACGCACTGTGTGACGCCGTGCGCGCGCACGGCGTCACCGTGCGCCTGGGCCTCTCCGTCGACCGGCTGGAGCAGGGCCCCGAGCGGGTGGACGTGACGTTCACCGACGGCACCACCGGGCGCTACGACCTGATGGTCGGCGCCGACGGGATCAACTCCCGGATGCGCGATCTGATCGGGATCGGCACCAGACCCGCCCCGGTCGGCATGTCGATCTTCCGGGTGGTCGCCCGGCGGCCCCCGGAGATGGACTGCGCGGAGGTGTACTACGGCGGCCCGCGCTTCAAGGCCGGCTACAGCCCGATCTCCGCCGACCACTGCTACGCCTATCTCCTCGACGAGAACCTGGACGCGTCCCTGGTCGGGCCGTGCGCCCCGCTGGCGCTGATGCGGGAGCGCGGCGCCGGCTACGGCGGTCTGTGGGGGCGGATCATCGCCTCGCTGCCGGAGGACACGGCCGTCGACTACCGCTGGATCGAGGCGGTGCTGGTGGACGAGGACTGGTACCGGGGCCGCACGGTCGTCGTCGGCGACGCCGCGCACGCCTGTCCGCCGCTGATCGCGCAGGGCGCCGCGATGTGCATGGAGGACGCGGTGCTCCTGGCCGAGCTGGTCACCGGGGCGGAGCCGCCGGAGAAGGCGCTGGCGCACTTCATGGCGCGACGGCTGCCGCGGGTGCGGATGGTGCTGGCGAACTCCCTCCAGCTGGCCGAGTGGGAGATCCACCCGGACACGCCCGGCGCCGACCCGGCCCGGATCATGTCGGAGACCCTGGACTCGCTGACGGCGGCGGCATGAGCGCCGTGCCAAGGGTGCCGGTAGTGCCGAGGGTGCCGGTGGTCGACTTCCATGGCCATCTCGCCGTGCCCGCCGCCGAGGCGCTCGTCGCGGGGACCCCCGGGCTCGCTGCCGAGACGGCCGCCGAACAGCGTGCCCACTCCCCCGCCTCGCTGGCCGTCAATCTGGCCCAACTGGGGCGGCTGCGAGCGAAGTTGACGGACGTGTCCGCGCGCCTTGCCGACCTGGACGCGATGGGTGTCGACGCGCAGGTGGTCGGGCCGATGCCGATGCACCACTACTGGACGGGCCGGGACACCGCGGAGCGGCTGGCCACCACCGTCAACGAGGCGGTCGCCGCGCACTGCGCCCGGGCACCCGAGCGGCTGTACGGACTCGGCACCGTCCCGCTCCAGCACCCCGAGCCGGCGGTGACGCTGCTGGAGCGGGCCGTCGACGGGTACGGGCTGCACGGCATCAGCGTCTCGACGACCGTCGACGGCCGGGAGCTGGCCGACCGGGCGCACGATCCGGTGTGGCGGGCGGCCGAGGCGCTGGGGGCCGTCGTTTTCGTGCATCCCTGGGGGTGCTCACTCGGCGAGCGGCTGGCCACGCACTACCTGGGCAACACCGTCGGGCAGCCAGTGGAGACGGCGGTGGCCCTCTCGCACCTGATCTTCACCGGCGTCCTGGACCGCTTCCCCCGGCTGAAGCTCGTGGCCGCGCACGGCGGCGGCTATCTGCCGACGTACATCGGGCGCTCCGACCACGCCTGGCGGGTGCGGGAGGACGCGCGCGGGTGCGCCGAGCCGCCGAGCGCCTATCTGCGGCGGCTGTGGTTCGACTCGCTCGTCTACACCCCGCGCGCGCTGCGCCATCTGGTGGCGGAGGTGGGGGCGGACCGGGTGGTGCTCGGTACGGACCACCCCTTCGACATGGGTGTGGACGATCCGCTGGCCCGGCTGGACGCCGCCGGGTTCGCCCCGGCCGACCGGGCGGCGATCGCCGGGGGCAACGCCCTCGACCTGCTGTTGAAAGGACGGAACGCATGACTCTCGGTCCCATTGAGGAGGAACTCGCCAAGGCCCGTGCCGCGTACCGGAATTGGGGCCGCTGGGGCGAGGACGACGTGCTGGGCACGCTCAACTTCCTCGACGACGCCATACGGGCCCACGCCGCCGGTCTGGTGCGTCGTGGGCGGTCCTTCTCCCTCGCCCTGGAGTTCAACGAGTCGGGTCCGCAGCGCGGGTTCCGGGGGCGGATCAACCCCGTGCACTACATGAAGGACACCGGGTCGGACGCCGCCGCCGGCACCCAGGGCTTCCCGCACGGCTTCGGCGGGGCCGACGACCATGTGGTGATGCCCCTTCAGGCGTCCACGCAGTGGGACGGGTTGGGCCATATCTTCGACAACAAGCAGGCGTGGAACGGCCGTTCCTGCACGATCGTGAACGGCGACGGCGACACGGTCACCGGCATCGAGCACATGCGGGACGCCTTCACCGGACGCGGCGTCCTGCTGGACGTCGGCCGCGCGGTCGGCGACGAGCACAGCGAACTCCCGGACGGCTTCCCCGTCCTGGAGGAGCATCTGCGGGCCACGATCGAGGCGCAGGGCGCCACCTCGTCGGTCCGTCGCGGTGACCTGGTCCTGGTGCGGACCGGCCAGCTCGGCCGGGTCCGGCGGCTCGGCACGTGGGGCGGCTACGCGGCCGGGGACGCGCCCGGCCTGTCCTTCAGCACGCTGGGCTGGCTGCACCGCACGGAGATCGCCGCCATCGCCTCCGACACCTGGGGGCTCGAGGTACGGCCCTACGAGTTCGCCGCGCCGGCGATGTCCCCGCTGCACCAGATCGCCATCCCCAACATGGGGCTGCCGCTGGGTGAGATGTGGGACCTGGAGGCGCTGGCCGAGGACTGCGCCGCCGACGGGGTGTACGAGTTCCTGCTGGTCGCGGCACCACTGCCGGTGACCGGGGCGGTCGGCGCGCCCGTCAACCCGATCGCGATGAAGTGAGGGCGCGCGTGAACAGGTTCTCCGGCACCCTCCATCTCCCCGGCGACGAGGACTTCCAGGAGGTGTGCTTCGGGCGGGTCTTCAACGCACGGCGCCCGACGGGCCGTACACCTGCCGCGGTGCTTCAGGCGCGGACCGAGGACGACGTCGTCGAGGGCGTACGGCTCGCCCTGGAGCGGGGCTGGCAGGTCGCCGTACGGTCCGGCGGGCACAGCTGGGCCGCCTGGTCGGTGCGCTCGCACGCGCTGCTGATCGACCTCGGGGGTTTCCGGGAGCTGGCGTACGACCCCGGCACCGGGATCGTGACCGCCACGCCCAGCGTCAAGGGCGGCGACGAACTCAACCCGTATCTCGGTGAGTTCGGGCGCTTCTTCAACGGCGGGCACTGCCCCTCCGTCGGCATCGGCGGCTTCCTGCTCCAGGGCGGGCAGGGCTGGAACGCGCGCGGCTGGGGCTGGGCGGCGGAAAACGTCGTGGCGATCGACGTCGTCACCGCCGAGGGCGAGCTGGTGCGTGCCGACGAGCAGCACAACAGCGACCTGTTCTGGGCGGCGCGCGGCGCGGGCCCCGGCTTCTTCGGCGTCGTCACCCGCTTCCATCTGCGCACCCGCCCGCTGCCCAGGCATCTCGCGCACACGGTCCACGCCTACCCCCTGAGCCTCTTCGACGAGGTGATGACCTGGCTGCACGGCATGCACCACACCGTGTCGGACCTGGTGGAGATCGTCGCCCTCACCCAGACCCCGGCCGGAGGCAACGGGCCGGTGCTCCTTGTGACGGGCGTGTCGATGACCGACACCCCCGAGCAGGCCGCCGAGGCGCTGGCCCCACTGCACGCCAACCCCTACGCCGAGCACGCCCTGTTCCGTGTCGAGGCCGAACCCACCACCCTCGCCGAACAGTTGGCCAACCAGCGGACCGCCAACCCGGAGGGCCACCGCTATCTCGTCGACAACGCCTGGCTGACCGGCCCGGCGGGGCGGGTGGTCCCCGCGATCCGGAAGGCGTTCACCGAGCCCCCCACCCCGGGGACCTTCACCATCTGGTTCTCCATGGCCCCGCTGCGCCAACTCCCCGACATGGCCTTCTCGTTGCAGTCGGAGATCTACTGCGCCACCTACGTCGTCCACGACGACCCGGAGCGCGACGCCGAACTGCGGACCTGGCTGGACGAGGCGATGGCGGCGATGCGGCCGGTGACCGCCGGACAGTACCTGGGCGACTCCGACTTCACCGTGCGCCAACTGCGGTTCATGGGGGACGCGCAGTGGCGGCGGCTGAAGGAGATCCGGGCCGTCCGCGACCCCAAGTCGGTGTTCGCGGGCTACCTCAGCGCCGGGACCGTGACCAACACCAACCACTGGGAGCAGTGAGAGCGATGCGTTTCGCGACGTACGAGTACGAGGGCGCGGAGCGCGCCGGAGTGGTGCGGGACGGGGTCGTCCATCCGCTGCCCGAGGGGATCACCGTCCTGACGCTGATCGAGCAGGCGGTACTGCACGCGGCGGGCGCCGAAGCCCTCGAGACCCCCAGTGAGTTGACGGTGGATCAGGTGCAACTGCGACCCCCGCTGTCGCCGCCGTCGATCCGGGACTTCGTGGGCTTCGAGGCGCACATCGAGGGCGTGTCCAAGTCGCTGGACGGTCTGGAGCATGTGCCCGAGGAGTGGTACCGGGCGCCCAACTTCTACTTCACCAACCCGCACGCCGGCCATGGCGCCCAGGACGACGTGGCCGTCCCGGCGGGGTGCTCGGTGCTGGACTTCGAGCTGGAGGTCGGGGCGGTGATCGGACGCGCCGGGCGCGACCTCACGCCCGAGCGGGCCCGCGAGCACATCGTCGGCTATCTGGTCTTCAACGACTGGTCGGCGCGCGACCTGCAGAAACCGGAGAAGAACCTGGGCCTCGGCTTCTCCAAGGGCAAGGACTTCGCCAACACGCTCGGCCCGTACCTGGTGACCGCCGACGAGGTCGAGGACCGGCGCGACCCGGACGGCTTCCTGGACCTGGAGATGACCGCCACCCTCAACGGGGAGCTGATCGGCCGGGACACCCTCGCCAACGTCTCCTGGACCTTCGAGGAGATGGTCGCCTACGCCTCCCGGGACGCCTGGGTGCGCCCCGGGGACGTCCTGGGCTCGGGCACCTGCGGCTGGGGCGCGCTGGCGGAGCACTGGGGCCGGCTCGGGGAGCGCCTCCCGCCACCGCTCACGCCCGGCGACGAGGTGGAGCTGACGGTGGAGCGGCTGGGCACCCTGCGCAACAGGGTGGTGGCGGGCCGTACGGACGTCTACCTCCCGCGAGCGCGCAAACGGGGCCGGACGCCTCGGCCGTAGACGGGGGTGAGCTGCGGGTATCCCCGGGTTCGATGGCTGCTATCGGATCGCTGTGAGTTGTGTCCCGGAGTCTTCCTCGCCGCGCGGCCGGTGGTTACGCTCCGGTCCACCGAGCTTCAAGGACGTGGCGCGGCCGGAAGGGGACACACATGGGTCTCGGAGCGATCGACCTGAATCTTCTGGTGGCGCTGGAAGCCCTCCTGGAGGAGAAGAACGTCACCCACGCGGGGGTGCGGCTCAACACCAGCCAGTCCGCGATGAGCGGCTCGCTGGCCCGGCTGCGCCGGCACTTCAACGACGAGCTGCTGATCCGGGTCGGCCGCGAGTACGAGCTGACACCGCTGGCCGAGCGGCTGCTGCCCGTCGTGCAGGCGTCCCTGCACAAGGCGGAGGAGGCGCTGTCGCTGACCCGGCAGTTCGACCCGGGGCGCAGCCGGCAGCGGTTCTCCGTGGTGATGTCGGACTACGTGATGACGGTGTTCGTGGAGCCGCTGCTGCGGGCCATCGCCCTGGAGGCGCCCGGGGTGCGGATCGACTTCCATCCGATCGTGGACGGTCAGCTGGAGACCGAGACGCATCTGCGCTGCCACGACCTGATGATCGTGCCGCTCGGCTATCAGCTGCCCGGGGTGAGCGAGGCGGTCATGCACGACCGGTTCGTCTGTCTCGTCGACCCGGGCAATCCACGGGTCGTGGACGGGCGGCTCGGGCTGCGCGACCTGGCGGAGATGCCGCATGCGGCCTGTTCCATCGGCAAGAGCCACACGCCGGCCGACCGGCAGCTGGAAACCCTCGGGATCACACCGAAGGTGCAGGTCAGCACGCCGGGCTTCAGTGTGCTGCCGTTCCTGGTGAGCGGCACGGACCTGGTGGCGCTGGTGCCGGAGCGGCTGGCCCGGCGGTACGAGGGTTTCGCGCGCTGTGCCGTCGTCGAGCCGCCGTTCCCGGACGTACCGCTGGTGGAGGCGATGTACTGGCACCACAACCGGCACGCCGATCCGGCACACCGCTGGCTGCGGGAGACCGTCCGCAGAGTGGGGGCCTCCCTGGACGAGCCGGTGATCGACGACGTGGATGACAGCCATGGGGAACACGCGTTTCCGGAGCTGTCAGCGGCTTCCTAGCGTGGGAGGTCACTACGTCGGACCCACACTGGAGGAACCGTGAGCCGTACGCGTCTGGCGGGCCGCACCGTCGTCGTCACCGGAGCAGCGCAGGGCCAGGGAGCGGCCGAGGTGACGGCGGCGGCCCGGGAGGGCGCGGCGGTGGTCGCGACCGACGTCCTGGACGAGGCCGGCGAGAAGCTGGCCGCGTCCCTGCGCGCCGACGGGCTGGACGTGCGCTACCGGCACCTGGACGTGTCGTCGCCGCAGGACTGGGCCGCGCTGGCGGCAGAGCTGGAGGTCGTGCACGGCCTGGTCAACAACGCGGGCATCCCCATGCGCGCCCGGCTGGGTGACGTCGAACTCGCCGACTGGGAGCGGGCGTTCGCGGTGAACACGACCGGCCCGCTGCTCGGCATCCAGGCGCTGGCGCCGCTGATGCCGGCCGGGTCCGCCATCGTCAACGTCGGCTCGGTCGCCGCTCTGACGGCCCATCACGCGGTCGCATACACGGCCAGCAAGTGGGCGTTGCGGGGTCTGTCGAAGGTGGCCGCGCTGGAGCTGGCCCCGCGTGGCATCCGCACGAACCTGGTGCATCCCGGGTACATCGAGACTCCGCTGATGTCGTCCGCGAACCCGGTGTTCGTCGCCGCGCATCTGGCGATGACGCCCCAGGGCCGCCCGGGTTCGGTGGACGAGGTGGCTCCGCTCGTCGTCTATCTGCTGTCCGACGAGGCGTCGTACGTCAACGGGGCGGAGATCACCGTCGACGGCGGGTACGCGGCGCACGGCGGGGTGAAGGCGATCACCAACGCGCTGGACGCGCCGGCGGCCGACTGAGCACCCCGCCCGCTCTCAGTCCCTGAGGTCGTCCAGGGTCGACTTGGCGTCCGTCTTCAGCCAGTCGCTGACCTCGTCCAGCTTCGGCGGGTCCTCGTCCGTGTCGTACGAGGAGAGATAGGCGCTGTAGGTCATGGTGTACGTCACCCAGCCGTCGCGTACGGCCAGCGTGGCGTAGAGCGAGCCGCTGCTGGAGCTCCCGGTGGTGTCGTCGCTGACGAGGTAGGCCTCGTCGCCGATGCCCGTCACGGTGTCCACGTCGTAGCCCGTGTGGCTGTCGTCGTAGTTCTTCCACGTGGCCGTGAACTCGGGCCCGGGGTCGGTCTTCTTGTGCAGGTCGAGCTGGCTGGAGAGGTAGGCGTCGGCGTAGGTCGACGAGGTTTTCTTCAGGCTGATGCTGCAGTAGCCCTGGTCGAGGGCGTCGTCCTCGAGGGTGTTGTGCGTCGGGGAGCCGTCGGTGTCCGGGTACTCGTCCTTGAAGGACGAGTAGTCGGCCGTGTTGCACAGGTTCGCCGGCGCCGAGTAGCCGCGCAGGTCCGGGTCGGTGCCGAACCCGCCGAGCAGGAAGACACCGGCCGCCCAGCCCGCGGAGGCCACCAGCGCGCCGACGGCGGCCCACAGGACGGCTTTGCCCGCTCCGCCGCCTCTACCGGTGGGCGGTGGGCCGACCACGGGGTACGGGCCCTGCTGGACATACGGGTTGACCTGCTGGGGTGCGCCCTGCTGGGCGTACGGATTGGCCTGCGGGGGGCCGCCCTGCTGGCCGACGAGGGTCGGCTGGGCGTAGACGCTCTGCTGGCCGGCCTGCGTCGGGGGCGCGGCGGGCGGGAAGCCCATCGGCCCGCCGGAGGCCGGCGGGGACTGGGGATGCGGATAGGGGTAGGCGCTCGGCTGGGCCGGAGCGTCGGACGGCTGCTGCGGAGGCTCAGGCGGCGTGGACATGGCGTGAAGATAATCCACAGATGGCGCTCAAGTCCCTGGTCGTCACGGATCGTTACTCTCTGGGGACATCTGCGGTAAACCTCGAACAGGCCGGGCTTTCCGCCCGGCCTCTTCGATGGATCGCGCTGTACGACGGGTCAGGCGGCGGCGGTCTGCACCGGTGCGTCCACCGTCACCCGGGCCGTGTTCTTGCGCACCAGCAGCAGCGTGACCAGCGCGCCGAGCAGGGAGGCGCAGCCGCAGATCACCACGCCGATCGCCATGCCGTGGCCGAGGGCGGTCTGGGCGGCGGCGCGGGCGCTGTCGCTGCCGGCGTTGACGACGGCGAGCGGTCCGGCCGCGGCCTCCATACCGGCGTCGGCGCCGCTGAGCTTGCCGGCCAGCGCGGCGGACGCGGCGCTCATCGCGACGGTGCTGATGACGGCGGGGCCGAGGCCCTGCCCGAACTCGCGCACCAGGCTGGTCGCGCCGCTGGCCATGCCGGTCATGTTCAGCGGTACGGCGTTCACGGCTGCGGAGGTGAGCGAGGAGACGACGCAGATGAAGCCGATGCCGAGCAGCAGCACCGGGCCGATGAACGCGGCGAGGGAGGTGGTGGTGATGGGCAGGGCGGCGATCCAGAACTGACCGGCGGCCATCGGCAGCAGGCCGCCCATGAGGAGCCAGCGGGGTTCGACGCGGGTGAGCATCCGGCTCAGGACGGGGGCGAGGAGCAGCGGGACGAGCTGGAGGATCACGAAGGGCATACCGGCCCGCAGGGCGCTGAGGTGCATGACGGCGCCGAGGCGGATGGAGACGCAGTACGCGGTGCCGATGAAGCCGAACATGCCGGCCAGGGCGACCACCGCCGCCGCGGCGAACGACGGGATCCTCAGCAGGTCGAGGTTGAACATGGGTGAGGCGGAGCGCTTCTCGGCGACCACGAAGGCGACCAGGGCGACGGCGGCGAGGGTGAGGGAGCCGACGATGGCCGGGCTGCTCCAGCCCCGCTCACCGCCCTCGATGATGCCCCAGAGCAGGGCGGTGAGCCCGACGGCGACGGTGATCTGGCCGGGCCAGTCCAGGGTGCGCCCCTCGGGCGCCTTGGAGTCGGTGACCATGAAGTGGCTGGTGACGGCGACGACGAGGCCGAGGACGACCGGGGGCACGAAGGCCCAGCGGAAGTCGGCGACGGTGGCGAGGATCCCCGAGGAGAGCGGGCCGGCGGCCGAGGCGAGGGAGATGCTCAGCGCCCAGATGGCGACTGCCCTGGCGCGGTCCTTCTCGACGGGGGTGGCGGCGGCGATCACCGCGAGGGAGCTGGGGAAGAGCGCGGCGGCGCCGATGCCGGCCAGCGCCTGGCCGATCCAGAGCATGGTGATGTTCTGCGAGGTGGCGTTGAGGAGCTCACCGAGCGCCAGGACGACTCCGCCGAGCACCAGCAGCCGCTTGCGGCCGAAGAGGTCGCCCACCACACCGAAATTCAGCTCGAGAATTGCGGTGGGCAGAATGAACGCCAAGGTGACCCAGGCGACCTGGGAACCCGAGGCGCCGAATGCCGCCTGGATTTCCCCGTTGATGGGAGAGGGGACGGTAATGCACAGCTGTGCGGCGGCTACGGCCAGACAGCAGGCTATGAGTGTTCCCCTGTCGAGTCTTTTCAGCACGCTTGTCATTCCGTACTCCGTCGCTCTAGTCGCTCTATGAGTTCGATGAGATTTCCCTCGGGGTCGGTGACCCAGGCCATGCGCACTCCGGGTTCGGGGGACGGTCCGGGGGCGAGGGCCTCGCCCGCTCCGTGGGCCACCAGGGCCGCGTGGACGGGGTCGAGTTCGGGGGTGGTGACCGCGAAGTGGCCGTATCCCTCGGTCAGGGCCGCGGTGACCGGGTCGGGGGCCCGCAGGCCGGGGGCGGAGCCGGGTCTGGCGAGCAGTTCCAGGCGCCAGCCGTGCGGATGCTCCAGGACGACGCCGCTGAGACCGGGCCCGTCGAGCCGGAACTCGAAGACGGTCGCCAGCCCGAACGCCGCCTTGTACCAGGCGGTCTGGGCCGCCAGATCCCGTACGTTGACGCCCACGTGGTCGAGTCGCACGGTCATGTCCGCTCAGCCCGCCATCGCGCTGTCGCCGCCGTCGACCATGAGGTTGGCGCCGTTGACGAAGGCGGCCTCGTCCGAGCAGAGGAAGGCGGCGACCCGGGCGATGTCCTCCGGCTCGGCGACCCGGCCGACCGGGATCCGCGCCTCCAGCTGCGCCCTCGGGCCCTCGGGGTCGTCGAGGAAGGGCGCGGTGGCGGAGGTGCGGGTCATACCGGGGGCGATGGTGTTGACCCGGATGCCGTGCGGGGCACCCGCCGCGCACAGGTGCTTGCTCATCGCCAGGACCCCGCCCTTGGCGGCGCCGTGCGGCACCATCGGCAGGAACGGCGCGCCGCGTACGGCGGCCACCGAGGCGACGTTGAGGACGGCGCCGCCCCCGCGCGCGACCAGGTGCGGCCAGGCGGCGCGGGTGCAGAGGTAGGGGATGTCGAGTTCGTTGCGGAGGGTGAAGTACCAGTCCTCGACGGGCTGGGTGTCGAAGGGCCCGTTCCGCAGGGCCGAGGCGTTGTTGTAGAGGATGTCGATTCCGCCGAAGGCCGCGATTCCGGCGTCGATCCATTCCTTGGCGCCGGTTTCGGTGGACAGGTCGACGGGGGCGAGGGAGCGCATGACTCCCCCGGCCTTCTCCACCAGCGCGACGGTTTCCGCGTCACGGTCCGCGTCGATGTCGCAACCGAATACGGTGGCGCCCTCGGCGGCGAACAGCTGTGCCGCGGCCCGTCCTATTCCGGCACCGGTGCCGCTGATGAAGGCGATTTTCCCGTCCAGTCGACCCATGATTGCCCAAGCCCCTTGTTCATGCCGCCGGAGTGCGGTGGTGGCAGCGTAGGGAGAGCAATTGGGCGGAACAAGAAATGTGTCAGCGCGGGGCCATCGGGGGTTCGTATGGCTGGTATGCGGCGGACGGACCGAGCCTTACCGGGAGGGCCCGCACGCTGTTGCCCACGAAGCCGGCGTGCCGGGTCAGCTCCGCCTCGGGGACGGCGAGGTCGAGGGTGGGGAAGCGGGTGAAGAGGCGCTCCAGGGCGGTGCCGGCCTCCAGACGGGCGAGCGGGGCGCCGAGGCAGTAGTGGGACCCGTGCCCGAGGGAGAGGTTGCGGGCGGTGCGGGTCACCTTGAAGAGGTCGGCGTCGGGGCCGTACGCGACCGGGTCGCGCCCGGCCGCGGAGTAACCGGCGAGCACGGGGGTGCCGCGCGGGATCGTGGTGCCGTCGAGGACCAGGTCACGTACCGGGTAGCGGAACGGGAAGTAGCTGACGGGCGCGTCCCACCGCAGGGTCTCCTCGACCACGTCCGCCCAGTTCGCCTCCCCCTTCCGTACCAGGTCGAGCTGGTCGCGGTGGCCGCACAGGGCGCGTACGGCGTTGGTGATGAGGTTGAGGGTGGTCTCGTGCCCGGCGATGATCATCGTGAGCAGGGTGCCGACGAGTTCCTGCGGGGAGAGCCGGTCGCCGCCCTCGTCGCGCGCCGCGATCAGCGCGGTGGTGAGGTCGTCTCCGGGGTGCTCGGCCTTGGCGGCGGCGATCTCGCTCAGCACGGCGACGAGTTCACGGTTGGCGGCGACGGCCTGTTCGGGTCCGGTGTCGGTGGCCACGACCACGCTGGTGAGGCCGTGCAGCCGGTCGCGGTAGCCGGCGTCCACACCGAGCAGTTCGCCGATGACGCCCATCGGGAGGGGCAGCGCGAAGTGGCGCCGCAGATCGGCCACCCCGTCGACGGCCTCCCGCTCCAGGCGGTCCAGCAGAGTGTCGGTCAACTCCTCGACCCAGGGCCGGAGTTCCTCCACCCGGCGGGCGGTGAAGGCGCTGCTGACGAGGGAGCGCAGCCGGCGGTGGTCGTCGCCGTCGGCGGTGGTCATGCCGGCCACGGTCGTGAAGGTCATCAGCGGCCACCCCTCCGCGATGCGGCCCTCACGCAGGGCCGTGAAGTGCCGTGCGTTCTTGGCGACTTCGGGGTGGGAGAGTAACTCCTTGAGCGCCTGATGCCCGAGTACGGCCATCCCCTCCACCTCCCCTGGCAGCAGGACCGGGGCGACGGCGCCCCGGGCGAGGAGCATCGCGTTGACGGCATGCGGGCAACTGCCGGACGGGGCGAGACGATGAGGTGCGTCGAGCCGTTCATCCACCGGTGACTCCTGGTGACAGAGGGCGGGTTGGCGTCGTGCGGTGCCCGATTCTGCCCGCTCGCGGAAACCCACGGAATAAGCGTCGGTCGGAGCATGTTGACGCCACCGGACACAACCGGCGTGCTACAGTGCCGGTAGCACTTGTGTACGCCCCTCGTCTGGGCACCGGTGCCAGTTCCTCCCCGGTTCGCCGAATCAACCGCCCTTTCTCGCGGTCGGCGTACGGCCTTCCCACAGCGCTTCACCCACGCAGGTGCTGTTTCCCGCCGCCGAGGTGCGCCCCGCGCCCTCCCCTCGCGGTCTTCACCCCCTTCCTTCGCATGTCTCATGTCTTCCGTCCGTGAAAGGACCCACCACCATGACCACCACTCTCGAACACCAACCAGTACAGGAGCGGCCTCCGGTCCGGATCGCCACCGGTGTCCTCGACATCGACGCGAACGGGAAGGGGCACCTGCGGGGCGCCGACTGCCTGCCCACGCCCTCAGACATCCAGGTCCCGGCCGCGCTGATCCGCCGCCACGGACTGCGCAAGGGCGACCTCGTCGAAGGCGTGCGCGGCAGCCAGCGCGCGCTGACCGAGGTCGCGCGGGTCAACGGCCGTACGCCCGACGCGCTGCGGGGCCGGCGGCACTTCCGTGACCTCACTCCCCTGCACCCCCACGAGCGGCTCCGTCTCGAACACCCGGCGGCCGGTCTGGCCGGACGGGTCACCGACCTGCTCGCACCCGTCGGCAAGGGCCAGCGCGGCCTGATCGTCGCGCCGCCCAAGACGGGCAAGACCGTGCTGCTCCAGCAGTACGCCGCCGCCGTCGCCGGCAACCACCCGGACGCCCGGCTGATGGTGCTGCTGCTCGACGAGCGCCCCGAGGAGGTCACCGACATGCGGCGCTCCGTGCGCGGCGAGGTGTACGCCTCGACCTTCGACCAGGCGCCCAAGCAGCACATCGCCCTCGCCGAACTCGTCGTCGAGCGCGCCAAGCGGCTCGTCGAGGCGGGCGAGGACGTCGTGATCCTCCTCGACTCGCTGACCCGGCTGTGCCGGGCCCACAACAACGCCGCCGCCGCCGGTGGCCGCACCCTGAGCGGCGGGGTCGACGCGACCGCGCTGATCGGCCCCAAGAAGTTCTTCGGGGCCGCGCGCGCCGCCGAGGAGGGCGGCTCGCTCACCATCCTGGCCACCGCCCTCGTCGAAACCGGTTCCCGCGCCGACGACTTCTACTTCGAGGAGCTGAAGGGCACCGGCAACATGGAACTCCGCCTCGACCGGGAGCCCGCGTCCCGCCGTGTCTTCCCGGCCGTCGACATCACCACCTCCGGCACCCGCCGCGAGGAACTCCTGCTCTCCCCGGCCGAGTCGACCGCCGTACGCGGACTGCGCCGGGCGCTCCAGCCCCGGGACGGCCAGGCGAACCTGGAGACGCTCCTGCAGCGGATGCGCGAGACCCCGGACAACGCGACCTTCCTGCGGCGCGTCCAGCCGACCCTGCCGGCCGGGTGACGCGGCGCTCCCGAGCCGCCCCGACGTGCGGCATCCGAGTGCACGCGGGACGGTGTTCGGCACGGGCGGCACGGGGATGCCGGGGTTCGTTCCTACGTTGACCGTATGAAGATCGGATTCTCCTCTCGGGTCGCCGTGTCGGCCTGCGCGTGCTCGATGGTGGGTGTCCTGGCGCTGGGGCCCGCCGCGGTCGCCTCCCCCTCCGGAGCGGATCCGGACGCACCCGGCGGCACCCGGGCGCGGACTCCGCGGCCGTCCCTCCTGTACGGCGCCGGTATCCGCGTCAGGCCCCACCGCGACACGCCCGAGGTGCCGGAGGTCTCGGCGCTGTCGTGGCTGGTGTCCGACGCCCGGACCGGCAAGGTGCTCGCCGCGTACAACGCCCACCGCAGGCTGCCGCCGGCCAGCACCCTGAAGACCCTGTTCGCCCTCACCGTGCTGCCGGTCCTGCCCCGCGGCCTCCGGCACCGGGTGTCCGAGGAGGAGCTCGCGGGCATCGGACCCGGCAGCAGCCTCGTCGGGGTCGAGGAGGGGCGGACGTACTCGGTGGCCGACCTGTGGCGCGGGGTGTTCCTCAACTCCGGCAACGACGCCGTGCACGTGCTGGCCGCCCTCAACGGCGGCTGGCGCGCGACGACCGCCGGGATGCAGGAGAGGGCGCGGACACTGGGCGCCCTGGACACCCATGTCCGCTCCCCCGACGGCTACGACGCGCCCGGCCAGGTGTCCTCCGCCTACGATCTCGCGGTGTTCGGCCGGGAGGGTCTGCGCAACGCGGACTTCGCCCGGTACTGCGCCACGGCGGAGGCCGAGTTCCCGGGCGGCGGAGGACGGTCGTACGGGATCGCGAACACCAACCGGCTGCTGACCGGGCACGACGGCGTCGAGCCGTACCCGGGGCTGATCGGCGTCAAGAACGGCTACACCACCCACGCGGGCAACACGCTGGTGGCCGCCGCCCGGCACGGCGGTCGCACACTCGTGGTGACGGTGATGAACCCTCAGGCGGGCGGCGGCCTCACGGTCTACGAGGAGGCACGCGAACTGCTCGACTGGGGGTTCGAGGCCGCCGGGCGGGTCGATCCGGTCGGTTCGCTGGACGCGCTGCGGGGCCGGCCCCGGCCCGGTCCGCAGCCCACGGCGGAAGCCGCCACGGAGCCGGTGCCCGCCTCCCCGTCCCCCGCGACTCCCTCGTCCGCGTCGGCCGCCTCGGCCGGGGAGGACACCGGCCCCGGCTGGTTCGCGACGACGGGGATCGCGGGCGCCGCCGCGCTGGGCGCGGCCTTCGTGGCGCTGGTGCTCGCGGCCGTGGTGCGCCGTTCGCCGTGGAGGTGACCGACCGGCAGGAACAGCAGCAGGGCGAGGGTGACCCAGGTGTAGATGTTGCTGCCGAGGAATCCGTCGACGCCTGAGGCGTCGTCGAACCACAGCCACACCACGCTCGTGCACAGCACCGCGTACAGACCGCCCGCCACACGCGCGTGTCCGGTGCGCACCAGCACGGCGAAGGACGGCAGCAGCCACACCAGGTGGTGCACCCAGGTGACGGGGCTGACCAGGCAGGCGGTGACGCCCGTGAGCGCGAAGGCCGCCTGCCAGTCCCCCGCGGCCACCGCGCCCCGGGTCCGCCGGGCCCACACACCCAGCGTCACGACCACCACGACCGCCCACACGGCGTGGCTGTCCACGCCCAGCCGGGCCAGCACGCCCTGGAGGGACTGGTTGGAGACGTAGTCGAGCCGGCCGACGCGGGTCGTGTCCCACATGGCCTCGGTCCAGTAGAAGCGGGACGCGTCCGGGGCGACGACGGCGGCGAACGCCGTGGCCACGATCGTGACGGCGGTGGCGACGGCGGCGGCCCGCCATCTCCGGGCGACCAGCAGCAGCCCGATGAACAGCGCCGGCGTGAGCTTGATCGCCGCCGCGAGACCGATGCCCACACCGGCCCAGCGCCCCCGGCCGTTCGCGAGCAGCAGGCAGTCGGTCAGCACCAGGGCCAGCAGGACCAGGTTCACCTGGCCGAAGCTGAAGGTGTCCCGCAGCGGTTCGAACAGCGCGAGCACGCAGGCGGCCAGACCGACGCCGTACCAGCCGTGCCGCCGCCAGCGCGGCCCGGCCAGGACCCGGGCGACGACGGCGAGCGCGGCCAGGTTGAGCAGCAGGGCGCCCGCGATCGCGGTGCGCAGGCCGACCAGCGCCATCGGCAGCATCGCGACGGCCGCGAACGGCGGGTAGGTGAAGCCGTACGGCGTCCCCGGCACCCGGTAGTCGTAGACGCGCCCGCCGTGGTGGATCCAGGTGTTGACGGTGCCGTAGTAGACGCGCAGGTCGAACCAGTCCCGCAGCAGCGGAACCGTCGCGGTGAAGACGGCGACGGCCACCGCGAGGCAGCCGAGCAGCAGGATGCGGCCACGGTCGGTCTCGGGTCTTCTCATGCCGTACGGCCCACCGCGACCGGGGTCTGCGCGGCCAGGCGGGCCTGCCACAGGACGACCACCGCGAGCGCGCCGCCGGACACCGCCAGGACCAGTTGGTCGATGTCGGCGGGGCCGCCGTCGGGCAGCACGGCCAGGGCGAGGATGCCCGCCATCGCCGCCATGCGGTGCCGTACATGGGTGCTGGGGGCCGCGGCGGCTATGAGGAACAGGCCCCACAGGGCGTACCAGGGGCGGATGGCGGGGCCGAACGCGGCGACCGTGGCGAGGCTCAGACCGAGCGCGTACACGGGCCGGGGGCGCAGCCGCCACCATATGGCGACGAGGAGGACGGCGGTGAGCGCGAGGCCGAACAGATGCCAGGCGGGGACGGCCAGCGGGGCCAGGTCGCTGCCGAGGTGTTCCAGCAGGGCGCCGGTGGCGCGGCCGAGCAGGCTGGTGAGGGCCCAGTTCTGCGACGAGACGGGGGTGTTGAGCGCGGCTATCCAGCCGTACCCGGTGCCCGCGAGGGCGGTCGCGGCGACGGTGGTGGCCGCGCAGGCGGCGGCGGTCGTCAGGACGGCCGGGACCGGGCGGCGGCCCGCGCGCAGCTGGAGCACGAGGATGGCCAGGAGCCCGAGCGCGGCGGGCGCCTTGACCAGGGCGGCCAGAGTGACCAGCACGGTGGCCGGCACCGGGTGGCGGCCGAGCGCGGCGACCAGGCCGGCCCCGAGCAGGCCGAGCATGATCGCGTCGTTGTGGGCGCCGCCGACCAGGTGCAGCAGCACCAGCGGGTTGAGGACGCCCAGCCAGAGCGCGGCGGCCGGGTCGGCGCCGCTGTGCCGGGCCAGCCGGGGCAGCGCGGCGGCCATCAGCGCGACCCCGCACACGGCCACCAGCCGCATCCCGATGAGCCCGGCGGGCAGTTCGCCGTGCGTCAGCCCGGACAGCGCGGCGGCGACGGCCATGAAGACCGGGCCGTACGGTGCTCCGGTGTGCCGCCACAGCGGGGCGACCTCGTCCGCGAGCGGTCCGCCGAGCTGGGCCGGGCCGTGCGCGTACACGTCGATGTGGGCGTCCACCATGGCGCCCTGGGCGAGATAGCTGTAGACGTCCCGGCTGAACAGCGGCGGCGCGATGAGCAGCGGCGCCGCCCAGACGGCGAGCACCAGCATCAGCGCGCGCGGGGTGGGCGGCTCACAACCGCGCACCAGACGCCCGAGAAGGATCCAGGCCGCGGTCAGCAGCACCAGGCCGAAGTACACGCCGACGAGCCCCAGCACGGCGTGTACCGAGGACGGGGCCAGGAGCTCCCGGGCGGGGAGCGCTCCGGCACTCTCACCTCCCAGCGCGAGACAGGAGGTACCGGCCAGGCCCAGTACCTGACAGCGACGGAGATCGACGGGGAAAGCCATGGCCAACACTCCCTCAGCGTGTCAACGCCGAGTGGCCGGAATATGACACGCCGTCCTCCGGACGGGGGCCTGTGTGTGACCGGCGTGTGATCCCGCCGTCGGACCGACGGGTTTTGGGGTTACGGCCGGTGGCTCAGAACACCGAGACGCCGGTCAGGGTCGTGAAGCGCTCCAGGGCGGCCACCCCGGCGACCGAGTTGCCGCGTTCGTCGAGTCCGGGGCTCCACACGCACAGGGTGCAGCGGCCGGGGACGACGGCGATGATGCCGCCGCCTACGCCGCTCTTGCCGGGCAGGCCGACCCGGTAGGCGAACTCGCCGGCCGCGTCGTATGTCCCGCAGGTCAGCATCACCGCGTTGACCTGCTTGGACTGGCTGCGGGTGAGCAGCCGGGCGCCGTCGGCACGGATGCCGTGCCGGGCGAGGAAGCCGGTGGCGAGGGCGAGGTCGGCGCAGGACGCGGTGAGCGAGCACTGGCGGAAGTACTGGTCGACGAGGACCGGCACGGGGTTGTCGATGTTGCCGTAGGACGCCATGAAATGGGCGAGGGCGGCGTTGCGGTCGCCGTGCGCGGCCTCGGAGGCGGCGACCTCCTGGTCGAAGTCCAGGGCGGGATTGCCGCTCTCGGCGCGCAGGAAGGCCAGGAGTTCCCCCGCCGCGTCCCCGGTACGGGTGTGCAGGCGGTCGGTGACGACCAGGGCACCGGCGTTGATGAAGGGGTTTCGCGGGATGCCGTTCTCGTACTCCAGCTGGACCAGGGAGTTGAAGGGATTGCCGGAGGGTTCGCGGCCCACGTGCTCCCAGAGGGCGTCGCCCTCGCGGGCCAGGTCGAGGGCGAGGGTGAAGACCTTGGTGATGGACTGCGTGGAGAACGGCTCACGCCAGTCCCCCACGCCGTACACCGTGCCGTCCGGCTCGGCGACGGCCATGCCGAAGCTGCGCGGGTCGCGGGCCGCGAGGGCCGGGATGTAGTCGGCGGGACGCCCCCGGCTGGGGGTGTGTTCCATCTCTTCCGCTATGTGCTCCAGGACCGGCCGGAAGGAACGGGACGACGTCGTTGTCATGATCACTATTGTCCCTCCACGCCGGTCCTGGCGCGTCATCGCAGGTCAGGACAGGGCGGACCCGCTGCCCGCGAGCACCTCCGGCCGCAGCAGGTCGGCGAGTCGCTCCGCGGGCAGCAGGCCCTTCTCCAGGACGAGTTCGGCCACGCCGCGGCCCGTGGCGAGTGCCTCCTTGGCGATGTCGGTGGCCGCCGTGTACCCGATGTGCGGGTTGAGGGCGGTGACCAGGCCGATGGAGTTCTCGACGGTCGCGCGCAGTGCCTCGGTGTTGGCGGTGATGCCGTCCACGCAGCGCTCGGCGAGCGTGAGGCAGGCGGCGCGCAGATGCGTGATGCTCTCCGACAGGGAGTGCAGGATGATCGGCTCGAACGCGTTGAGCTGGAGCTGTCCGGCCTCGGCGGCCATGGTGATGGTGACGTCGTTGCCGATCACCTCGAAGGCGACCTGGTTGACGACCTCGGGGATCACCGGGTTGACCTTGCCGGGCATGATCGACGAACCGGCCTGCACGGGCGGGAGGTTGATCTCGCCGAGTCCGGCGCGCGGACCGGAGGACAGCAGCCGCAGGTCGTTGCAGCTCTTGCTGAGCTTGACGGCGACGCGCTTGAGCACGCCGGACATCTGGACGAACGCGCCGCAGTCCTGGGTGGCCTCGACCAGGTTGGCGGCGGTGACCAGCGGCAGCCCGGTGATCTCGGCGAGGTGGCGGCGGGCGGACTCGGCGTACCCGGCGGGGGCGTTGAGGCCGGTGCCGATGGCCGTGGCACCCAGGTTGATCTCATGGATCAACTGGACGGCCTCGTCAAGACGGTTGCGGTCCTCGTCAATCATGACGGCATAGGCCGAGAACTCCTGACCGAGCGTCATGGGCACCGCGTCCTGCAACTGTGTACGGCCCATCTTGAGCACGTCACGGAACTCGACGGCCTTACGTGCGAAGGAGTCCTGCAGTACGGCCATCGCCTTGAGCAGTCCACGGACCGCGAAGACCGTCGCTATCTTGACGGCGGTCGGGTAGACGTCGTTGGTGGACTGTCCGAGGTTGACGTCCTCGTTGGGGTGCAGGTACCGGTACTGCCCCTTCTCGTGCCCCAGCAGTTCCAGCGCCCGGTTGGCGACGACCTCGTTGGCGTTCATGTTGGTCGAGGTGCCGGCACCGCCCTGGATGACGTCGACGACGAACTGGTCGTGCAGCCTGCCGTCCCGGATCTCCCGGCAGGCGGCGACGATCGCGGCGGCCTTCTCCGGCGCCAGCAGCCCGAGCTCCTGGTTCGCGAGGGCGGCGGCCTCCTTGACGGCGGCGAGGGCGTCGATCAGATGCGGGTAGGCGGAGATCGGCGTACCGGTGATGGGAAAGTTCTCGGTGGCACGCAGGGTGTGAACACCCCAGTACGCACCACCGGGAACATCCCGGTCACCCAGCAGATCATGCTCACGGCGGGTAAGGGCGGTCATGAGGGCTCGGGCCTCTTTCTGAGCTACGGCGATGACAACGCCCCTTCTTTTGAGGGGCGCGGGGAACTGCGCGACCAGCCACAGCCGGCCCGCAGACAAAGCACTACGTGCGGACCGGCACCGTCACCGGATCCAACGCCCGCACCGGCCGCACGCAGCCAACCACCCGCCCGCCCCCGAGCAACGGCTCCCCCGCGAACTCCCCGAGGAGAGCCGGGTCGACGCCAACCCGCCCAAGCGCCGCCGCAACAACCGGCACACGCGCCCGATTCGCACCGTCGGAGATCTTGACGGCGACGGCACGCCCGTCGGGCAGGGCCGCGACCTCGACGCCCTCGAAGCCGTCCTTGGCGAGCAGTCCGGGGACGGCCCGCATCAGGGCGGCGACGTCCCGGCCGGCGCCGGAGGCCATCTCGGCGTGGTCGCGCATGGCGTCCGCCACCCGGGCCTCCGGGGTGCCGGGGGCGGCCGTGGTGATGCGGGCGGCGGCCCGGGCGAGGCCGTGCAGGGAGACGGAGAAGAGCGGGGCGCCGCACCCGTCGACGGTGACCCGGGCGATCCGCTGTCCGGTGAGGTCCTCGACGATCTCGGCGATCGCCTGCTGGAGCGGGTGCTCCGGGTCGAGGTAGCCGTCGAGGGACCAGCCGTTGAGCTTGCAGGTGTACAGCATGGCCGCGTGCTTGCCGGAGCAGTTCTGCGCGAGGCGGGAGGGCGCGCGGCCCTCGCGTATCCACGCGTCGCGGATCGCCGGGTCGTACGGCAGGTCCTCGACGTTGCGCAGGGCGTCCTCCGTGAGACCGGCCAGCTCGAGGATCCGCCGGGTCCCGGCGAGGTGGCGTTCCTCGCCGGAGTGGCTGGCGGCGGCCAGCGAGAGCAGTTCGCCGTCGAGCGGCAGCCCCGCCCGCAGCATGGCGACGGCCTGGACGGGCTTGAGCGCCGAGCGCGGGTAGAAGGCGGCCTCGATGTCGCCGAGCTGGAGTTCGACCGTGCCGTCCGCGCGGAGGACGACGACGGAGCCGTAGTGGACGCCCTCGGTCACCCCGTCGCGGACGAGGTGGGCGACGGGCGTGTGGAGGGGTTCACGGATCGTGGGGGCGTCGGCGAGGGAACTGCTGTACATCACTGCCTGGATCGTCGGTGGGGTGTCGGGGGTCGGCGCCGGGGTCACGCGTCGGCCTTGGCGGAGGTGCGCGCGAGGTTGCGGCGGATGGCGTACCAGCCCGCGACGAGCACTCCGGCGATGAGCGGCAGGCACAGCACGGTGGTGCGTCCGGCGCCGCCGTCGGCGTACATGAGGACGAGGACCGAGGCGAGGAAGGCGAGCGTCACGAGCTCGGTCCAGGGGGAGCCCGGGAGCTGGTAGCCGGGGCGGGTCAGCTCGCCCTTCTGGGTCTTCTGCCAGAAGAGGAGGTGACAGATCATGATCATGCCCCAGGTGGAGAGGATGCCGATCGCCGCGAAGTTCAGGACGATCTCGAAGGCGTCCGCCGGGACCACGAAGTTCAGGCCGACGCCGAGGACACACATACCGCTGGTGAGGAGGATTCCGCCGTACGGGACCTGGCTGCGGCTCATCTTCGCGGTGAACTTCGGGGCGGAGCCGTTGACGGCCATGGAGCGCAGGATGCGGCCGGTGGAGTACAGGCCGGAGTTCAGCGACGACATCGCCGCCGTCAGGACCACCAGGTTCATCACACCGCCGGCCGCCGGGATGCCGATGTTGGACAGGACCGTCACGAAGGGGCTCTCGCCGGACGTGTACTTGTTCCACGGCAGCAGCATCGACAGCAGGACCACCGAGCCGACGTAGAACAGGCCCACGCGCCACATGATCGAGTTGATCGCCTTCGGCATGATCTGCTCGGGGTTCTCGGTCTCGCCCGCCGCGACACCGACCAGTTCGACCGACGCGTAGGCGAAGACGACGCCCTGGATGATCAGCAGCATGGGCAGCAGGCCGTTGGGGAAGACGCCGCCGTTGTCGGTGATCAGGGACGGGCCGGGGTTCGCACCGTCCACGGGGTGCTGGGTGACCAGCAGGAAGATGCCGATGCACATGAAGATCACCAGCGCGCTGACCTTGACGATGGCGAACCAGAACTCCAGTTCGCCGAAGATCTTCACCGAGATCAGGTTCACGGTGAGGACCACGGCCAGGGCGATCAGCGCGATCACCCACTGCGGGATGTCGGAGAACATGCCCCAGTAGTGGGTGTAGGTGGCCACCGCGGTGATGTCGGCGATACCGGTGGTGGCCCAGTTCAGGAAGTACATCCAGCCCGCGGTGTAGGCGCCCTTCTCGCCGAGGAACTCCCGGGCGTACGACACGAAGGCGCCGGAGGAGGGGCGGTACAGGACGAGTTCGCCGAGGGCGCGTACGACCAGGAAGGCGAAGACGCCGCAGACGGCGTAGGCGATGAAGAGGGAGGGCCCGGCGTCGGCGAGGCGGCCGCCCGCGCCGAGGAAGAGGCCGGTGCCGATGGCGCCGCCGATGGCGATCATGTTGACGTGCCGGTGTTTCAGCGACTTGCTGTAGCCGTGGTCTCCGGCGTCCACGTGGGGGGACGAGGGGCGCGTCTCGTCTTTGAGGTGCTGTTCGCTCACGCCTCGGGTCCGCCTTCCAGGGGGGTGCTCGTGCGCGGGGCGCGCACGATGTCGGTGAGAGTCGTCTCGACGCGGTCGAGGTGGTGGCTCATCGCCTCCACCGCGTCGTGCGCGGAACCGTCGATCAGCGCCTCGACGATGGCCCGGTGCTCGCGGTTGGACTGCTCGCGACGGCCGCCCAGTTCGTTGAGGAAGGCCGACTGACGCGCCAGTGCGTCACGGATCTCCTCGATGACCCGGCGGAACACCGGGTTCTGGGCGGCCTCGGCGACGGCCAGGTGGAAGAGGGTGTCCATCGCGACCCACGCGGTGGTGTCCGTCTCCCGCTCCATGCGGTCGAGCAGATGGGCCAGGTGGTCCAGGTTCTCCGGGGTGCGGCGCCGTGCCGCGTACCCGGCGACCGGGATCTCGACGTGACGGCGCACCTCCAGCAGATCGCTGGCCGCGTAGTCGCCGAAGGTGGGGTCCTCGACGGTGTTCGCGATCACGAAGGTGCCCTTGCCGGTCTTGGCGACCGTGAGGCCCATGGTCTGCAGGGCGCGCAGCGCCTCCCGCAGCACGGGCCGGGACACCTCGAGGGTGCGGCAGAGCTCCGCCTCGGAGGGGAGCTTGTCGCCGACGGCGTAGTCGCCGCGTTCGATGGCGCCGCGGAGGTGGCCGAGCACCGCTTCCATCGCGCTGACGCGCCGCGGTACTCCACCACCTGTCTGGCTGTCTGACAGGTTCACGAATGAGATGTTCCGGGTGACGTGCGGGTGCTGTCAAGGGAGGTGAAATGAAAAATTCAGGCGGCGGAAGTCTGCATTCGGACTTCTCGCCGCCTGCGCGGTGCGGTCAGCCGTTCAGCGTGCCGGTGGCCAGGAGCCCGAAGAGCAGCAGGCCGACGACGATCCGGTAGATCACGAACGCGTTGAAGGAGTGCTTGGCGACGAACTTCAGCAGCCAGGAGATGGAGGCGTAGGCCACGACGAAGGAGACGGCCGTGCCGACGACGAGCGGGGCGACGCCCGCGCCGGTGCCCAGCGCGTCCTTGAGCTCGTAGATACCGGCGCCGGTCAGGGCCGGGATGCCGAGGAAGAACGACAGCCGGGTGGCGGCGACCCGGTCCAGGTCGAGGATGAGCGCGGTGGACATGGTGGCGCCGGAGCGGGAGAAGCCGGGGAAGAGCAGCGCGAGGATCTGGGAGCTGCCGACCAGCATCGCGTCCTTGAACGAGGTGTCGTCCTCGCCGCGCTTGTGCCGGCCCATCTGGTCGGCCGCCCACATCACCCCGCTGCCCACGATCAGGGAGCCCGCGACCACCCAGAGCGAGGCCAGCGGCCCCTCGATGAGCGGCTTGGCGGCCAGGCCGACGGCGACGATCGGGATCGTCGCGTAGATCACCCACCAGGCGAACTTGTAGTCGTGGTGGTGCCGTTCCTCCTTGTCGCGCAGGCCGCGGCCCCAGGCGGAGACGATCCGGACGATGTCCTTGAAGAAGTACACCAGCACGGCGGCGATGGCCCCGACCTGGATGACGGCCGAGAAGCCGACTACGGCGTCGTCGTCGACCGGGATGTTCATCAGCCCCTCGGTGATCTTCAGATGCCCGGTGGAGGAGACGGGGAGGAACTCGGTCACTCCCTCGACGGCTCCGAGAACGACGGCTTGACCGACGGAGATGGCGCTCATGGAATCCAGTTCTGCGTGAGGCGACAACTGCGGTGGACAGTCCTACCAGGCGGGGGTGCGGTCGCCCGCCGGACGGGCGTGCGGTGGGCCCGTCACGGCCACACCGCCTGGCCTATGGCCACCCCGCCGAACGCCGCCGCGAGGCCCGCGACCACGCTCGCGACGACGTTGAGGGCAGCGTAGAGGCCCGCGCCGGTCTCGGTCAGCCGCAGCGTCTCGTACGAGAAGGTCGAGTACGTCGTCAGCGCCCCGCACAGGCCGGTACCCAGGAACAACCGCAGGTCGGGCCCGGCCGAGGCGGCGCCGGTCAGGGTGCCCAGGACCAGACAGCCGACCACGTTGACGGCGAACGTGCCCCAGGGGAAGACCGAGTCGTGCCGGGACTGCACCGCGCGGTCGGTGAGATAGCGCAGCGGGGCGCCGATCATGCCGCCGCCGACGACCACCAGCCAGTTCACAACGACTTCTTACCCTTCGCGTCCGGTTCGGCCTGGTTCGGGGCGCGGCCCGTGTACTGGATGACGTGGCACTCGTCGAGGACGACGAGTCCCTCCGTCACCAGTTCGTCGAGCTCCGGCAGGAAGGCCCGGATCCGCTCCTCGGTGTCCACGACCACGATCGCGACCGGCAGGTCCTCGCTGAGCGAGAGCAGCCGGGAGGTGTGGATCCGCGAGGACGCGCCGAAGCCCTCGATCCCGTGGAAGACGCTGGCCCCGGCGAGTCCGGCCGCGTGGGCGCGGTGCACGATCTCCGTGGAGAGGGGCCGCCGGTGCCAGGTGTCGTTCTCGCCGATGAACACGGTCAGGCGCAGGGCGTCGCCGGTCAGTCTCGTCATCGTCGCCTCCTCGCGAAGACCTGGCGGGTCGCCGTGGCCGCGAGCCACACCGCCGCGAGCGCCGCGCACAGGGTCGCGGCGAGATAGGCCAGGGCCGTCGCGGTACGGCCCCCGTCGGCGAGGCGCTGGATGTCGACGGCGTACGTCGAGAAGGTGGTGAAGCCGCCGAGGACGCCGGTGCCGAAGAACGGGCGCACCAGCCGGTGGACGGTCAGGACCTCGGTGATCAGCACCAGGAACACGCCGATCACCGCGCAGCCGACGATGTTCACCCAGAAGGTGGTCCACGGGAAGCCGCCGGTCCGGGTGGGCCACCACAGCGCGGCGGCGTAGCGGGCGGCGGCGCCGATCCCGCCGCCCGCGGCCACCACGGCGACCACCGGGAGCTGGTCCGTCCCGGTGGTCCTGCGCGGGGCGCCGGTACGGAGGCTGTCGGCCTCCGGCGCTGTCATGTCGTACGTCTCCTGCCCGGCCGTGGATCATGGCTGGGCACCAGCGTAGCGCCGTCCTAGGCGCCGTTCTCCTTGGTCACCGGTGCCTCGCAGACCGCGAGGCCGCGCTCCCGCAGGCTGCCCAGGACCAGCCGGCCGCCGGTCTCGCAGACGCTGGTGACCATGCGGAAGCCGGAGCGGCGGCGGGTGAGGTGCTCGACGATCCGGCCGTCGTCGTCGACCGCGAGGACACCGGTCGTGCCCGAGGGACGGAAGGGGGCACGCAGGGCGAGTCGGGCGGCGCGGCGGCGTACGGCGGGCCCGGCGCGGTGGAGGAGGTCGAGGGGTGGGATGCGCGGGCCGGCCAGGGCGACCCAGACCGGGCCGTCGGGGGCGCCGCGCCACAGGTTGTCCGGGTAGCCCGGCAGGTTCTCGACGAAGGGTTCGGCGTGTCCGGCTCGGGGGCCGGTGAGGTGGAAGCGGGTGAGACGGCGGGCGCCGGTCTCGGCGACGACAAGGAAGGAGTCGTCGCCGCTGCGGGCCAGGCCGTTGGCGAACTGCAGTCCATCCAGGACGACTTCGGCCTCCTTCTCATCCGGGGCGAGACGTAACAGGCGTCCTGTTCCGGTGTGTTGGACGAGGTCGCCCATCCAGTCGCGTAAGGGATGGAGCCGGCTGGAGACGGTGAAGTAGACCGTGCCGTCGGGCAGGGCGACGACGTTGCTGCAGAAGCGCAGCCGCTCCCCCGCCGCCGACTCGGTGAGGACGCGGACGTTCCCGGTGCCGCCCTCGGGGTCGATCCGCAGTACGGCGCCGTCGGCGTCGCACACCAACAGGTCGCCGTCCGGGAGGAGTTCGAGGCCGAGCGGTCGGCCGCCGATCTCGGCGACGTGCTCGACCCGGGCCGAGGGCGGGTCGTCGAGGCCGTGGACGCGCAGGATCCGCCCGTCCGACACCCCCGTCAGTACGCGCCCTCTGGGGTCGGCGACGACGTCCTCGGGGCCGTGCCCGGGGAGAGTGACGTACCTGAGGGGGACGAGGGCCGCCCGACGGTCCATGAGGTGCCGCCTTCCTGAAGGAGGCGGCCATCGTCGCAGGCGGGCGCGTCGGGTGGCGGGTCCTGCCCCGGGTCTTTTGCCGGGGCTTTCCGGAAACGGTTCTGCTGGGTCCCCTCTCCTGTCCCGGGGCCCTCTGCCGCCGCTTCACACCGCCCTTCACCAGCCCTTTTCGAACATCCGCGCCACCTCGGCGATGCGCATCTCGTCCCGCTGGTAGTAGACGTGCCACCGGATGCGCCGGGCGCGCAGCACACCGAGGGAGGTGAGCAGACCGAGGTGGGTGTCGGCCACCCGACGGCGTACGCCCATCTTCGCCGCGATCGCGGACGCGGTGACGCCGTCCTCGACGAGGTCGCCGTGCCACTGCGGCGGGAAGTGGCGGGCCGGGTCCTTCAGCCACTCCAGGATGTCCAGGCGCCTCGCACCAACGGGAGTCCTCAGCATCGTCGTCCCCCTCCGTCCGGGCCTCCTCTTACCGCGTCTTCCCACTCTTCCGCAGGAGGTACCGCCGTGTCCCGAAGTCGGAGAGCCTCGGCTTGGATCGAACACCCCTGTCTGACAAAGGTGTTCGATCCATGCGGGTTGACGGATCAGCGGTGGCTGAACCACGCCGTCGAGGACAGGGCCCTGTCGTCGTAGCCGAACAGGGCCTGGTTCTCCCAGCCGTTGCCGGAGGTGGCGTCGTCCGGGTCCCAGCCGTTGCCGTTCACTGCGGTCCAGGTCGCCTCCCAGTAGAAGACGCCGAGACCGCGGCCGTTCGGGACGGCCTCCACGATGTTCGCGACGGCGTTCATCCAGGCGAGCTGGCCGGCCGCGGACGCCGGGTAGCCGGAGACCAGTTCACCGGTGGTGTCGATCTGGTTGGTGAGCGAGTCGTCGCTGTCGAGACGGAAGGGGTAGGCCGTCTCGGCGATGAAGACCGGCTTGCCGTAGCGGGAGGCCGTGTCGTCGAGGGTGTTCTGGGCGGCGGCCAGGGAGCCGTGCCAGTAGCCGTAGTACGACAGGCCGATCACGTCGTAGTTGATGCCGTAGGTCTTCGCGTTGTCGAACCACCAGCGGACCGTGCCGTCGTCGCCGGCGTTGGCGAGGTGCAGGGCGACCTGGGTGCCGGAGGAGACCGCCTTCACCGCGCTGTAGCCGGAGTTGAGCAGACCGGCGAGCTGCGACCAGTTGTCCGTGGAGCCCTCGGACCACAGCATGCCGCCGTTGATCTCGTTGCCGACCTGGACCATGTCGGCGGTGGTGCCCTGCGCCTTCAGTGCGTTGAGCACGTCGTACGTGTGGTTGTAGACGTCGGTCCTCAGCTGGCTGTAGCTGTAGCCCGCCCAGGCGGCGGGCTTGGTCTGCTTGCCGGGGTCGGCCCAGGTGTCCGAGTAGTGGAAGTCGACCTGCAGCTTCATGCCGGCGGCCTTGATCCGCTTGGCCATGGCGAGGACGCGTGCCTTGTTGTTGTAGCCGTCGGCGGGGTTGACCCAGACCTTCAGGCGCGCGTAGTTCATGCCGGCGTTCTTCAGGATCGTGACGGCGTCGCCGGTGGTGCCGGAGCTGGTCCTGTAGACGCCGCCGAAGGCCTCGCTCTTGGCGAGTGACGATATGTCGGCGCCCTTGATGGCGAGACCTGTTGATCCGGAGGTGAAGGTCAGGTCGTCGACATTGATCCAGTTGCCCGCGTTCGCGTCACTGTTGACACTGATCGTGCACTGGTTGTTCGTCACATTGATCGACGTGACGATCCGGACCCAACTGCTGCTGGACACCGGCAGATCGGTGCGCTGCTCGCTGCTTCCGCAGTTCTTCAGGGCCAGGTAGGCGGAGTTCTGGCCGCCGCCGGAGCGCACCCACGCGGTGAGGGTGTAGGTACCGTTGGTCAGCCCGGACAGGTACTGGTAGGTCTCCACCTTGTAGGCGGCGGACGAGTAGTGGGACAGGCGGTAACTGCCGCCGTGGCCACCGGACTCGGTGTACGAGGCTGCGGTGGCGCCGTACTCGGACCAGCCGGCCGGGGTGGCCGCGCCGGCGCCGTCGGACTCGAAACCGCCGTTGGTGAGGGTGCTCGCCGCCTGGGCGGTCTGCGCGGGCAGCGCGGTGAGGGCGAGCCCGGCGAGGAGCGGCAGGAGCAGGGCTCTGAGCGTGCGTCTGGGATGGAACATCGTCGTCCGTCGTCCCTTCGACGTGATGGGGGTGGGGTTCCCGCGGAGCGACCTGCCCGGGCGAGACGCCCAGGGCGAGATGCCCACGGGAGTCCCCCTCCGCCCGCGGCTCGCGGCTCCACGGGCGGAGGGGAGTCTGGTCAGCCGTCGAGCCGGACGACCCGGACGGCTCCCGCCGGGACCGCGAGGCGGCCGACGGCGCGCTCGCCCGTCAGCAGCTCGGTGCCGGACGCGTCCAGCGGCACCTTGGCGTCGGTGGCGGTGTGGTTGATCGCGAAGAGGTAGCGGCCCGACTCGCCCGAGCGGCGTACGACCTCCAGGTCTCGGGGCAGGTCGGCGCGCGGGGTGATCGCCGCGTCCTCGGCGGCCCGGCCCAGCAGGGCGTCCAGGCCCTCGTGGCCGAGGCGGGTGGAGACGTACCAGGCGGTGCCCCGGCCGAGGCGGTGGCGGGTGACGGCGGGCCGGCCCGCGGTGAGGCCGTCGGCGTACGTCCAGACGGTGTCGGCGCCGCGCGGGACCAGGAACTCGGTCCACACGTCGCCGGCCGGTTCGGAGCCGTCGGGGCCGGTCAGGCGCACGCTCTCGCCCGGCAGCAGGGGGGCGAACTCCTCGACGGTCAGGCCCAGGACGTCCCGCAGCGCGCCCGGGTAGGCGCCCTCGTGGACGGCGTCGTGCTCGTCGACGATGCCGGAGAAGAACGACACGACGAGGGTGCCGCCGTTCTCGACGTACTCCCTGAGGTTGTTCCCGGCCGCCTCCGTCATCAGGTACAGCGCGGGGACCACGACCAGCGGGTATGTCGACAGGTCGGACTCCGGGTGGGCGAAGTCGACGGTGAGGTGGCGGTCGTAGAGCGCCTCGTAGAACGCGTCGGCGCGCTCGCGCGGGTCGGCGTCCTCGGTGGGGCGCCAGGCCAGGTTCTGCGCCCACCAGGAGTGCCAGTCCCAGAGCACCGCCACGTCCGCCTCGGTGCGGGTGCCCCGGAGGGCGGCGAGGGAGTCGAGGGACGCGCCGAGTTCGACGACCTCGCGCCACACGCGCGTGTCGGTGCCGCCGTGCGGGACCATCGCCGAGTGGAACTTCTCGGCGCCGCGCCGGGACTGCCGCCACTGGAAGAACATGGCGCCCTCGGAGCCCCGGGCCACATGGCCGAGGGAGTTGCGGGCCATCTGGCCGGGGGCCTTGGCGGGGTTGCGCGGCTGCCAGTTGACGCCCGAGGTGGAGTGTTCGAGGAGGATCCAGGGGGCGCCGCCGGCGACGGAGCGGGTGAGGTCGGCGGCCATCGCGAGGTTGACGTGGGTGCGGCGGCCGTCGGTGATCAGATAGTGGTCGTTGGTGACGATGTCGACCTCGCGGCCCCAGGCCCAGTAGTCGACGGAGTCGCACTGGCTGAGGGCCGTCATGAAGTTGGTGGTGACCGGGACGCCGGGCGCGAGGCGGTGCAGGATGTCCCGCTCCGCGACGAAGTTCTCGCGCATGGTGGCGTCGGCGAACCGCTTGTAGTCCAGGGCCTGGCCGGGGTTGCCGACGGTCGGGGTGGCGCGCGGCGGGTTGATGTCCGCGAAGCCCGGGTAGCGCTGGCCCCAGAAGGCGGTGCCCCAGGCCGCGTTGACCGCGTCGACCGTGCCGTACGTCGTCTCCAGCCAGCGGCGGAAGTGGGCGGCGCAGGAGTCGCAGTAGCAGGCGGAGACGGGGACGCCGTACTCGTTGTGCACGTGCCACATCGCGAGCGCGGGGTGGTCGCCGTAGCGCTCGGCGAGCCTGGTGGTGATGTTCGCGGCCGCCGCCCGGTAGTCCGCGTTGCTGTGGCAGACGGCCCCGCGGGAGCCGAACTCCAGGCGTACGCCCTCGGGGGTGACGGGCAGGGCCTCGGGGTGGGCTCGGTAGAACCAGACCGGCGGGACCACGGTGGGGGTGCCCAGGTCGACGCGGATGCCGTTCTCGTGGAGCAGGCCGACGATCCGGTCCAGCCAGCCGAAGTCGTACTCCCCGGGTGAGGGCTCCAGGAGGGCCCAGGAGAAGATCCCGACGCTCACCATCGTGACGCCGGCCTCCCGCATCAGCCGGACGTCGTCCTGCCAGACGCTTTCCGGCCACTGCTCGGGGTTGTAGTCCCCACCGAAGGCGAGCCTGGTGAGGCCCCTGGGGGTGGTCTCCGGCATGGATTTTCTCCCGCTTAATCGATCATTTGGGAACGTGCACACACCGTGGCGGCGGTGCGAGGCCAACATAACCGCACAGCAACAACCATTGACAAGTGTCCGGGATGTTTCTCTACTGTGAACGCTCACAGACACCAGAACCCAGGTCAGGGGAGAGATCCATGCCCAACACGAAGCGCCGTCGCCTCGTGACATCCGTGGTCGCCGTAGCCCTCGGCGCCACCGCCCTCGCCGCCTGCGGCTCCTCCGACGACGACAGCGGTGCCGAGTCCGGTCCGGTCTCGCTGACGTACTGGACCTGGACGCCCGGCATGGACAAGGTCGTCGACCTCTGGAACAAGGGCCAGGGCAAGAAGGACCAGATCAGCGTCACGGTGAAGAAGCAGGCGTCCGGCGACACGCTGGTCACCAAGATCCTCACCGCGCACAAGGCGGGCAAGGCCCCCGACCTGGTCCAGGCCGAGTACCAGGCCCTGCCGACGCTGGTCAGCAATGACGCGCTGGCGGACATAGCGAAGAACGTCGGTGACGCGAAGGGCAAGTTCGCCGACGGTGTCTGGCAGCAGACGACGCTGGGCACGGACGCGGTGTACGCGGTGCCGCAGGACATCGGACCGATGATGTTCTACTACCGCGCGGACCTCTTCAAGAAGTACGGCCTGACGGTCCCCACCACCTGGGAGCAGTTCGCGGAGACCGCCCGCGCGCTGAAGAAGAAGTCCCCCGGCACGGACCTGACCACGTTCTCCGCCAACGACTCCGGGCTCTTCGCGGGCCTCGCCCAGCAGGCCGGCGCCAAGTGGTGGACCACCTCCGGCGACAAGTGGCAGGTCGGGATCAACGACGCGGCCACCAAGAAGGTCGCCGACTTCTGGGGCGGCCTCGTCAAGGAGGGCGCCATCGACAACCAGCCGATGTACACCCCGGCCTGGAACAAGGCGCTCAACACCGGCAAGCAGATCGCCTGGGTCTCCGCCGTGTGGGCACCGGGCACCCTGACCACCGCCGCGCCCGACACCAAGGGCAAGTGGGCCATGGCCCCGCTCCCCCAGTGGTCGGCCGGTGAGAACGTGACCGGCAGCTGGGGCGGCTCCTCCACCGGCGTCACCACGGACTCCCAGCACAAGGAGGCCGCCGCGAAGTTCGCCGCCTGGCTGAACACGGACAGCGAGGCCCTTCAGGCGCTGGCCAAGGAGGGCGGCATCTACCCGGCGGCCACCAACGCCCAGACCAGCGGCGCCTTCACCACCCCGCCGGACTACTTCTCGAACCAGGCGGACTTCTACACCAAGGCCGCCGAGATCGCGAAGACCACCGCGCCGTCCGCCTGGGGCCCGAACGTGAACGTCGCCTACACGACCTTCAACGACGCGTTCGGCTCCGCCGCGAAGAACAAGTCGGACTTCTCCGCCGCCCTGGACAAGATGCAGGACGACACGGTCGCCGACCTCAAGAAGCAGGGCTTCGAGGTCTCCGAGTGACCAGCGCACACCGGAAGTCGTACGGGGTCAAGGGGGCCCCGTACGCCTTCCTCCTCCCCGCCACCGCGCTCTTCGCCCTCTTCTTCGCGCTGCCCATCGGGTACGCGGTCTGGATCAGCTTCCACAAGGTGAAGGTCTCCGGGCTCGGCCTCGGCGCCGGAGCCCGCAAAGAGGTCTGGGCCGGCGTCGAGAACTACACCGACGCCCTCACCGACAGCGAGCTGCTCGACGGCGCGCTGCGCGTCCTCGGCTACGGCTGCATCGTCGTCCCGGTGATGCTGGGCCTGGCGCTGCTGTTCGCGCTGATGCTCGACTCCGAGAAGGTGCGGCTCGCCCCGTTCACCCGGCTCGCGATCTTCCTGCCGTACGCCATCCCCGGCGTGGTGGCGGCGCTGCTGTGGGGCTTTCTGTACCTGCCGAGCGTCAGCCCCTTCTACTACGTGCTCGACGCCCTGGGCCTGCCGCAGCCGGACCTGCTGGACGGCGGGCCGCTGTACCTCGCCCTCTCCAACATCGCGGTGTGGGGCGGCACCGGCTTCAACATGATCGTCATCTACACCTCGCTGCAGGCCATTCCGGCCGAGGTGTACGAGGCGGCGAAGCTGGACGGCGCCACCCCGCTGCAGACCGCGCTGCGGATCAAGATCCCGATGGTGGCGCCCTCGCTGGTGCTGACCTTCTTCTTCTCGATCATCGCGACGCTCCAGGTGTTCAACGAGCCGACCACCCTCAAGCCCCTCACCAACTCCGTGCCCACGACCTGGAGTCCGCTGATGAAGGTGTACCAGGACGCCTTCGGCAAGGGGGACATCTACCAGGCGGCGGCCGAGGCCACGCTGATCGCCCTCGCGACGCTGCTGTTGTCCTTCGGCTTCCTGCGGGCCGCGAACCGCCGTAGCAAGCAGGAGGCAGCGCGATGAGTTCTCTTGCCGTACAGAAGGCTCCCTCGGCGGCTGGTACCACCGGTGCCGCACAGGGCCGCCCGCCGCTGCGCAGCCGGGTCGCGCTGGTCCCGACGGTCGCGCTGCTCCTCGGCGCGGTCTACTGTCTGCTGCCGGTCGCGTGGGTGGTGATCGCGTCCACCAAGTCGGGCAGTGAGCTGTTCTCCACGTTCACCTTCCTGCCGGGCACGGGCCTCACCGACAACGTCAAGGACCTCAACGCCTACCGCGACGGCATCTACTGGCAGTGGATGGGCAACTCCGCCCTGTACGCCGTCCTCGGCGCGCTGCTGTCGACGTGCGTGTCGGCGTTCAGCGGGTACGCGCTGGCGACGTACCGCTTCCGTGGCCGCGAGACGATGTTCAACGTGCTGCTCGCCGGTGTGCTGATGCCGCCGATCATCCTCGCCGTCCCGCAGTATCTGCTGATGGCGAAGGCGGACCTCACGGACTCCTACTGGGCCGTGCTGCTGCCGCAGATCCTCTCCCCCTACGGTGTCTATCTCGCGCGCATCTACGCGGCGGCGGCCGTGCCCTCCGACGTGGTGGAGGCAGGCCGAATGGACGGGGCGAGCGAGTGGCGGATCTTCACCCGGATCGCGCTGCCGATGATGGTGCCGGGCATGGTGACGGTGTTCCTGTTCCAGTTCGTGGCCATCTGGAACAACTTCCTGCTGCCGTACATCATGCTCAGCGACGACGAGAAGTTCCCGCTCACGCTGGGTCTGTTCACCCTCCTCGAACAGGGGGCCAACACTCCGGCGCTGTACTCGCTGGTGATCACCGGAGCCTTCCTTGCGGTGTTCCCGCTCGTGGCGCTGTTCCTGGTCATTCAGCGGTTCTGGAGCCTGGATCTGCTGTCCGGAGCCGTAAAGTCATGACCATGAACAACGGTGCGGGGGGCCGGCGCAGACCGCCGACGATCCACGACGTGGCGCGGGAGGCGGGGGTCTCCCGCGGCACCGTCTCCCGGGTGCTCAACGGCGGTCACTACGTCAGCCCTTCGGCCCAGGAAGCGGTCAACGCCGCCATCCGCAGGACGGGTTACGTCGTCAACCGGCACGCCCGTTCACTGATCACCGGCCGTTCGGACTCCGTGGGCTTTCTGCTGACGGAGCCTCAGGAGAGGTTCTTCGAGGACCCCAACTTCAATGTCCTGCTGCGTGGTTGTACGCAGGCGCTGGCCGCGCACGACGTCCCGCTGCTGCTGATGCTGGCCGGCACCGAGGACGAGCGGCGGCGTATCACGCGGTACATCACGGCAGGGCATGTCGACGGGGTGCTGCTGGTCTCCAGCCACTCCGGGGACCCGATCGCCACCGAGCTGCGCGAGGCGGGCGTCCCCCTGGTGGCGTGCGGCAAGCCGATCGGGATCGGGTCCAAGGTGAGCTATGTGGCCGCCGACGACCGGGACGGCGCCCGGGACATGGTGCGCCATCTGCTGGCGCAGGGCCGGCGCCGGATCGGTGTGGTGACCGGTCCGCTGGACACCCCGGGCGGTGTGGAGCGGCTCGCCGGGTACCGGGAGGTGCTCACCGAGGCGGAGATCGCCTACGACGAGCGGCTCGTCGTCTCCGGCGACTACAGCCGGATCAGCGGCGAGGCGGGGGCCGAGCGGCTGCTGGCGCAGGCCCCGGACCTGGACGCGGTGTTCGTCGCGTCCGACCTGATGGCACAGGGTGTGCTGTCCGCGCTGCAGCGGGCGGGCCGGCGGGTGCCGGAGGACATCGCGGTCGGCGGCTTCGACGACTCCCCCGCGGCGACCTCGGTCAGCCCGTCGCTGACCACGATCCGCCAGCCCTGGGACCGGATCAGCAGCGAGATGGTCAGGGTGCTGCTCGCCCAGATCGGGGGCGAGGACCCGGCGGCGGTGATCCTGCCGACGGAACTGGTGAAACGCGAGTCGACGTGATCTCGAGGGTGGGCCGCGTTCGGTCAGGATCGGAGAAGCGGCCCACCCCTGCCTCGCCTTAGCGTGAAACCACCGACGCGATCCCGTCGGACCACGCACCAGCGAGGAGTGACCATCATGACCACCACCGGGCTGCAGACGATCATCTACCCCGTCAAGGACGTCGACCGGGCGAAGGCCCTGTTCGGCGCGCTGCTGGAGGTCGAGCCGTACGCCGACGAGCCCTACTACGTCGGCTACAAGGCCGCCGGGCAGGACGTCGGCCTCAACCCGAACGGCCACGCCCAGGGCCTGACCGGGCCGGTGCCGTTCTGGCATGTCTCCGACCTCCGGGAACGCCTCGCGGCCCTGGTGGCGGCGGGCGCCGAGGTGGTCCAGGACGTGCAGGACGTCGGCAACGGCCGGCTCATCGCCTCCGTGAAGGACCCGGACGGCAACCTGGTGGGGCTGCTCCAGGACCCCTCCTGAAACTTCTTGCACCCGCACTAGTTGCACGGTAAACGAATGGCGCGAACGGTGTTACGGTGCGGGTATGGCAGCGAAAACGGCCGGGGCGGGCTTGGAAGAACGCTGGCGGGACATCCTGTCGGTACACGCGCGCACGATGTGCGAGATCGACCGCGCACTGCATCCCCACGGCCTCGGCGCCAGCGACTTCGAGGTGCTGGACATCCTCGTCACCGAGGCACCCCGGCCGGGCGACCAGTGCCGGGTGCAGAACCTGGTCGGGCGGGTGCACCTCAGCCAGAGCGCGCTGTCGCGACTGATCGGCCGGCTGGAGAAGGACGGCCTGGTGGAGCGGGCCGTCTGCCTGGAGGACCGGCGCGGGGTGTGGGTCACCCTCACCCCCAAGGGCCGCGACCTGCACGGCGAGGTGCTGCCGATGCAGCGGGCGGTGCTGGAGCGGATGCTGGGCGGCTGAGCCGCGGTCAGGGCGACTCAGCCGGGCCTCCGACGAAGCCGTACGCCGGCCCGTCAGTCCGTCAGTCCGTGCCGGACTCCATCGCGGCGCGGTCCAGCAGCGCGTCCTCCTCGGAGACCTCGCCGCGGGAGGCGATGGCCTCGGCGCCGCCCTCCGGCATCTCCGGCATGGTGCCGATCAGCCCGGTCGCGGCGGCCTGGGAGGCGCCGATGACGGGGCTGCCGGTGCCGATCAGGCCGAGGCCGACGTACTGCTCCAGCTTGGCGCGCGAGTCGGCGATGTCGAGGTTGCGCATGGTGAGCTGGCCGATCCGGTCCACCGGGCCGAAGGCCGAGTCCTCGGTGCGCTCCATGGACAGCTTGTCCGGGTGGTAGCTGAACGCCGGGCCCGTGGTGTCGAGGATCGAGTAGTCCTCGCCGCGCCGCAGCCGCAGGGTGACCTCACCGGTGATGGCGGCACCCACCCAGCGCTGGAGGGACTCGCGGATCATCAGCGACTGCGGGTCCAGCCAGCGGCCCTCGTACATCAGGCGGCCCAGTCGGCGGCCCTCGTTGTGGTACTGGGCGACCGTGTCCTCGTTGTGGATCGCGTTGACCAGCCGCTCGTACGCCGCGTGCAGCAGCGCCATGCCGGGCGCCTCGTAGATGCCGCGGCTCTTGGCCTCGATGATCCGGTTCTCGATCTGGTCCGACATGCCCAGGCCGTGCCGGCCGCCGATGGCGTTGGCCTCCATCACCAGGTCGACGGGGGAGGCGAACTCCTTGCCGTTGACCGTCACCGGGCGGCCCTGTTCGAAGCCGATCGTCACGTCCTCGGTGACGATCTCGACCTCGGGGTCCCAGAACCGTACGCCCATGATCGGCTCGACGGTCTCGATGCCGGTGTCCAGGTGCTCCAGGGTCTTGGCCTCGTGCGTGGCGCCCCAGATGTTGGCGTCGGTCGAGTAGGCCTTCTCGGTGCTGTCCCGGTAGGGCAGGGCGTGGGCGAGCAGCCACTCCGACATTTCCTTGCGGCCGCCGAGCTCGGTCACGAAGTCCGCGTCCAGCCAGGGCTTGTAGATCCGCAGGTGCGGGTTGGCGAGCAGGCCGTAGCGGTAGAACCGCTCGATGTCGTTGCCCTTGAAGGTCGAGCCGTCGCCCCAGATCTGGACGTTGTCCTCGAGCATCGCCCGCACCAGCAGGGTGCCGGTGACGGCGCGGCCGAGCGGGGTGGTGTTGAAGTACGCCCGCCCGCCCGAGCGGATGTGGAACGCCCCGCAGGTGAGCGCGGCCAGACCCTCCTCGACCAGCGCCGCGCGGCAGTCGACGAGGCGCGCGATCTCGGCGCCGTAGGTCTTCGCCCGGCCGGGCACCGACGCGATGTCGGGCTCGTCGTACTGGCCGATGTCGGCGGTGTAGGTGCACGGGACGGCGCCCTTGTCGCGCATCCACGCGACCGCGACCGAGGTGTCGAGACCGCCGGAGAAGGCGATGCCGACGCGCTCGCCGGCGGGGAGGGAGGTGAGGACCTTGGACATAGGAAGAGTATGCAGCATTACGCATGGTCATGCAAAGGGGGGGGGGTGCATCACATGCATCACACGGGTTCTTCAGGGTGCCTCCCCCGGCTGCCGGTCCGCCGGGCGGCGCGGCGGGATCGGCTTCGTGGGGAAGTCGCGGGGGCCGGTCCAGAGGGCGGGGACCGCGTCGCAGCGGCGGCAGAGTTCGTAGGCGACGGTCTCGTAGTTCACCCGCCAGCCCCGGAAGTGCGGCCAGGCCTCCTCGGGGGTGCGTTCGGCGCGGAAGCCGGTGGACTCCAGCATCGACACGGCCGCCTCGAACTCGTCGTAGGTGAGCCGGACCGGGGTGTCCGGGGAGGGGTCGGAGTCGAAGGGGAAGCGGATGGAGCGGGCGATGTCCCGCAGCGCGGTGAACCCGGCGCGCAGCACGAGCCGCGCGGCCGGCGGGGCGCTGTGCGGCGCGAGCGAGAGGTGCATGGCCGCCGCGTCCATCACGGCGACGAGTCCGACCAGCCAGTTGCGGTACGGGCGCGGGGAGCGGAACGCCAGCAGCACGGGGTAGGTCGCGTGGCTCTCCCCCATGTCGGCGGCGAGCCGCTCCCAGGACCGGTACAGCTCGGGCAGCGCGGTCTCGGTGTCGACCAGCCACTGCCGGGCCAGCAGCTCGGGGCCCCAGGCGGGCTCTCCCGCCCGGGACTGCAGCAGGGTCACCTCCAGTTCGCGGCGGTTGTAGGCCGCGTAGAGGGTGGGCAGGTAGGCGATCTGGAGGGCGATGACCACCGGGCCGGTGACGGCGGCGGCGAAGTCGAGGGCGGAGAGCCGCAGCCGGGCGCCGCTGGCGAAGCCGAGGGTGAAGAGGCTGGAGCCCGCCTCCCGGAAGGCGGTGGTCCAGTCGAGCGGGGACAGCGCGTACAGCAGCATGCCGTAGCCGGCGAAGGCGCCGCCGAGCCAGGTCAGCAGCATGCCGACGAGCATCAGCGGGGCGAGCCAGGTCTGCCAGCGGTCGATGGTGTCGTAGCCGCGGCCCCGGCTCGGCAGGTGCAGCAGCAGGCGCAGAAGCCACCACAGCCGGTACACGACCACGGAGTACAGGCCGCGCGGGACGACGAGGGTGCGCAGGACGCTGCCGAGGACCAGGGCGAGGACGAGTCCGCCGGCCACGCCGGAGAGCCAGATCATGCGGTCATTCTGGATCACGCGCCAAGGCCGTGAGTCACGCCGTGAGCCACACCGTGCGCTCGCCCCCGGTCACGCGCCACGGGCGGCCAGCAGCGCGCGTACCGTCCCGAACGCCGCGTCGACCGTGGCCGGGTCCATGCCCGGGCGGGCCAGCGCGCTCATCGGGATGGGGGTGACGGCGGGCAGGTCGGGGCACGGGGTGAGGCCGTCGGGGGCCGGGCCCACGGAGGCGAGCAGGGCCACGCCCTGGCCGGTGCGGGCGATGTCGAGGACGCCCGCGAGATAGCCGGCGTCGCCGACGACCGTGGCGGGCACGCCGTGCGCGGCGAGGGTGGCGATGGCACGGCGGCGGATCGCGCACGGGTCCTCGATGGCGACCAGCGGCACCGGCACGGGGGCGGGCGGGGGCCGCCAGCCGGGGGTGGCGTGCCAGGTGAGCGGGAGTCCGCCGACCGGGGTGCCCTCGGTGGCGGCGGCCTCGGTGACGTACACCGCGACGTCCACGCTGCCCCGCTCCACGGCCTCCACCAGCCGGGCGGAGCGGTCGATGCGGTAGCGGACCCGGCAGCCCGGGCGGACCTCCAGCACGGCGGCGGTCAGCCGGGGCAGGAACTGGTCGGCGGCGTGCTCGGTGGAGCCGATGGTGACGGTGTCGGCGTCGACGTCCAGGAGAGTGCGTACGGCCTCGTCGTGGACGGCGAGGATCCGGCGGGCCTGCTCCAGCAGGAGCCGTCCGGCGGGGGTGAACCGGGTGCCGCGGCCCTCCCGTTCGACGACCGGACGCCCCAGCGTCTTCTCCAGCTTGCGCACGTGCTGGCTGACCGCGGACTGGCTCAGGGCGAGGGCCTGGGCGGCACGGTGGAAGCCGCCGCAGTCGGCTATCGCGGTCAGACTGCGCAGGGCCACGATGTCGAGCACGGGTTGGGGCATGCCGGTGACGCTAGTCGCTGCGCCCTCCGATCGCGACAGCTGATCGGTTTCGATGCGGAATCATCGTTGGACGCCTCCGGTCACGGTCGGTCATGATGAACGCATGCTGCCCGCGACCGCTTCCGCTGCCCTTCTGACGCAGCGCCGAGTCATCGACTTCGGCGTGGCGTGCAGCGCGCGTTGTCGCTGAACTCTCCGGCTGTTCTTCCCCTCTCGCGTCTCGGACTCGCTGATCACTGACTCGTGACAGCGGCCCCGGCCTGCCTTTTCCCCTGTCCTCCCTGTCCTCCCCCTGTCCTCCCCCTGTCCTCCTCATGGGAGTTGCCCCCTCATGCCTGTTTTCTCCTGGGACGAACCCGAAGGTCTCGCCCCGCGCGGCACGCTGATCGTGCTGGCCGGGCGCGGCGAACACGGCGGTGTGTACGAGCGGTTCGGCCGCCGGCTCGCCTTCGACGCCTACCGTGTGCGGGCCCTCGGCGACCCGTCCGCCGATCCGGCCGTACTCGACGAGGTCGCGAAGCTGCTCGCGGACGAGTCGCTGCCCGGCCCCAAGGTGCTGGTCGGCTCCGACACGGGCGCGTCGTACGCCGTCCGGACAGCCGCCGAGCAGCCGCCGGGCCTCGATGCCCTGATCCTGGCCGGTCTGCCCACCGGCGCCTGGAGCGCGGGGAGTTGGGAGGAGGAGGCCGAGGCACGCACCGCCTGCCCGACGCACCGGGGCCGGCTCACGAACGACCCGGACTTCCGGCGCGGCGCCCTCGGCGAGGCTCCGGTCACCCACAGCCTGGACCTCGTACGGGTTCCGGTACTCGCGCTGCACGGCTCGGACGACCGGGTGAGCCCCGTGGACGCGGCCTACACCGGCAGCGCCGTCCGGCCGGTGATCCTCCACGGCGGCCGGCACGACGTCCTCAACGACGCCACGCACCGCACGGTCGCCGCGACGATCGTGCTGTTCCTGGAGCGGCTGCGGCTCTCGCCGGAGCTGCCGCTGATCGCGGAGGGCGGGGCATGAGCGTCACGACGACGGTCGCGGAACTGCGCACCCTGCTCGACTCCGGCCGGCCGCCGGTGCTGCTGGACGTCCGCTGGGCGCTGGGCGACCCGCACGGCCGCGACCACTACGCCGAGGGGCACATCCCGGGCGCGGTGTACGTCGATCTGGACCGCGAGCTGGCCGCACCGCCCGGCCCCGAGGAAGGCCGGCATCCGTTGCCGGACCTCGCCGATCTCCAGGCGGCGGCCCGTCGTTGGGGCGTCGACGGCGACCGGCCCGTCGTGGTGTACGACGACCTCGGCAACACGGCGGCGGCACGGGCCTGGTGGCTGCTGCGCTACGCGGGGCTGGCCGAAGTGACACTGCTGGACGGGGCGTTGAGCGCGTGGCTGGCGGCCGGGCAGCCGTTGGAGTCCGGGCTCCCGGCGGACCCGGTGCCCGGCAACGTGGTGCTCCGCGCAGGCGGACTGCCCGTCACCGACGCCGACGGCGCCGCCGAACTCGCCGCCTCAGGACTGCTGTTGGACGCCCGTGCCGCCGAGCGCTACCGGGGCGAGGTGGAGCCGGTCGACCCACGGGCCGGACACATCCCCGGCGCGGTCTCGGCGCCCACCGGGGAGAACCTGGCGGCGGACGGCACCTTCCTGCCGGCGGCCGTGCTGCGCAAACGGTTCGAGGAGCGGGGGGCCGCCGACGCGGGGTGGATCGGCGTCTACTGCGGCTCCGGTGTCACCGCAGCCCACGAGATCGCGGCGCTGGAGATCGCCGGTTTCACCGCGGCGCTCTTCCCCGGTTCATGGTCGGCGTGGTCGGCCGATCCCGCCCGCCCCGCGGCGAAGGGAGGCCGGCCATGACGACGACACCCCTGGTGCGCGACGCTCCCGCTGCCGGGCTCTCCACGCGGGTGACGATCCGCGGCACCGCCAAGTCCGCCGGCCGCTTCACCGTCCCCCGTTCCCTGCGCCGGTCCGCCGGACCGGTCGGTCTGGTCCTGCTGTGGTTCCTCGCCTCGGCCACGGGCCTGCTCCCGGAGTCCGTGCTGGCCTCCCCGGTCGACGTGATCAGACAGGCCGTCGACCTCACGAAGAGCGGCGAACTCCCCAGCGCCATCGCCGCGTCGGGCCGCCGTGCCGCGACCGGCTTCCTGATCGGCGCGGCCGTCGCGCTGAGCCTCTCGCTGCTGGCGGGGCTGTTCCGGCTCGGCGAGGACGTCATCGACTCCTCGATGGGCATGTTCCGGGCGATCCCCTGGGTGGGTCTGATCCCGCTGTTCATCGTCTGGTTCGGCATCGAGGAGACCCCGAAGATCGCCCTGGTCGCGCTCGGCGTGACCTACCCGCTGTACTTCAACATCTACGGCGGCATCCGCTCCACCGACGCCCAACTCGTCGAGGCCGCACGGATGATGGGGCTCGGCAGGCTCGGTCTGGTGCTGTACGTGATCCTGCCGAGCGCGCTGCCCGGCGCCCTCGTGGGGCTCCGGTACGCCCTCTCCACGGCGTGGCTGGCCCTGGTCTTCGCCGAGCAGATCAACGCGGACGCGGGCCTCGGCTACCTCATGAGCAATGCCCAGCAGTACTTCCGCACGGACGTCATCGTGCTGTGCCTGGTGGTGTACGCACTGCTCGGGCTGGCCTGCGACTTCGCCGTACGGGTCCTGTCCCGCCGGCTGCTGACCTGGCGGGCCAACTTCGAGGGCGAGGCCTAGAGATGCCCAACAGCGTGGAAATACGCGGCCTTTCGCGGGCCTTCGACGGCAACACGGTGCTGCACGACCTCGATCTCGACATCCGGGAGGGCGAGTTCGTGGCCCTGCTCGGGCACAGCGGCTGCGGCAAGTCGACGCTGCTGCGGATCCTGGCCGGGCTCGACGACGAGATCGGCGGTGAGGTGACGGTGCCGGCGCGGCGCAGTGCCGCGTTCCAGTCGCCCCGGCTGCTGCCCTGGCTGAAGGTGTGGCGCAACGTCGTCCTCGGTCTGCCCGGACGGCCCGACCGGGCGCTGGCCCGCAAGGCGCTGGACGAGGTCGGGATCGCGGAGCGTGCCGACGTCTGGCCCAAGACGCTCTCCGGCGGTCAGGCGCAGCGCGTCTCGCTGGCCCGCGCACTGGTCCGCGAGCCCGAACTGCTGCTGCTGGACGAGCCGTTCGGCGCGCTGGACGCGCTCACCCGGGGCCGGGTGCAGCAGCTCGTGGCCGAGCTCTGGCAGCTGCACGGCTGCGCGATCCTCCTGGTCACCCATGACGTGGAGGAGGCGCTGCTGCTCGCCGACCGGGTCCTGGTGATGGACGAGGGCCGGATCGCCCACGAACTCACCGTCGACCTGCCGCGCCCCCGCGATCTCACCACCCCCGACTTCGTCTCCCTGCGCGCCCGCCTGCTCGGCTGGCTCGGCGTCACCCGCACCCTGGAAGGAACCTCCTCGTGATCCCCCGAACCCGAAGGATCCGCAGCACCCGAAGGCTGAGCAGGCTCGTCACCGCCGCGGTCGGCCTCACCTCCCTGCTGGCGCTGACCGGCTGCGGCGCCGACGCCTCCGCCGACGCCTCCGCCAAGGGCCAGGTCACGCTCACCATCGGCGACCAGGCCAAGACGCTCCAGACGATCGTCGCCGCGTCGGATGCCCTCAAGGGCGCCGACTACAAGGTGAAGTGGGCCGAGTTCGAGGGCGCGGCCCCGCTCTACCAGGCCGTGCAGGCGGGCGCCGCCGACACCGCGTACTCGGCGGACCTGCCGGCGCTGCAAGCCCTCAGCGGCGGGGTGAAGTTCAAGAACGTGGCCGCGCTGAAGAACGACGGCACACATGTCGGCATCGTCGTGCGCAAGGACTCGGGCATCGACAGCGTCAAGGACCTCAAGGGCCAGAAGGTCGTTGTCTCCTCGGCGAAGGGCAGCATCTCGGAGTACCTGCTCGCCAACGCGCTCCAGCAGGCCGGGCTGAAGTACTCCGACGTCAAGGTGCAGTACCTGCTGCCGACCGATGCCCAGGCCGCGTTCTCCTCCGGGAAGATCAAGACCTGGGCGATCTTCGGGGTCTACCAGGCGGTGGCCCTGGAGCAGGGCGGCAAGCTGCTCGTCGACGGCGCGGACGGGCGGGTCAGCGGCTACGGCTTCATCGGCGCCTCGGACAAGGCGCTCGCCGACAGCGCGAAGAAGGCCGCGCTGGGCGACTTCCTCGAGCGGCTCGGTACGGCCCTGGAGTGGACCAGCACCCACCAGGACGCGTACGCCAAGGCCATCGAGACCCGCAACGGCGCCGACGCCTCCGTGGCGAAGACGCTCGCCTCGGCCGCGTACAGCAAGGTCCTGCCGATCACCGGCGACGTGAACACCACCGTCCAGGGCGTGGCCGACCTCATGCACGGCATCGGCGTCCTCGATCCGAACGTCGACGTGGCGAAGTCGGCGGACACCACCCTTCTCAAGTGACCAGGAGTTGATCATGCCCGTCGAGTTCATCAGCGCCGTCCACACCGACTCCGGGGCCTCGGGCCCGGCGGCGGCGAGCCGTACCGGCTTCGACCCGCACTACCTGCGCCGCTACGCCCGTGCCCTGGACGACGGCGGCTTCGACCACACCCTGGTCGCCTACCACTCCGCCTCGCCGGACGCCTTCCAGGTCGCCCAGTTCGTCGCCACGCACACCGAGCGCGTCCGCCCGATCCTCGCCCACCGCCCGGGGGTGATCTTCCCGACGCACGCGGCCCGCGCCCTGGCCACCCTCGACCGGATCAGCGACGGCAGGCTGACCCTGCACATCATCTCCGGGGGCAGCAACGAGGAGCAGCGCCGAGAGGGCGACTACCTCGCCAAGGCGGAGCGGTACGAGCGCTCCGACGAGTACATCCAGATCCTGAGAAAGGTGTGGCAGGCCGACGGGCCCGTCTCGCACGAGGGCAAGTACTTCCGCTTCGAGGGCTACTTCTCCGACGTGAAGCCGGTGAACGGGCTGGTCCCGATCTCGGTCGGCGGGTCCTCGCAGGACGCCTACCGGGTGGGCGGACAGCAGGGCGACATCTTCGGGCTGTGGGGCGAGCCGCTGAAGGAGACGGCGGAGCAGATCGCCGCCGTCAACGCGGTCGCGGACGCCGCCGGGCGCACCCGTCCCCGTATCTGGGTGTCGTTCCGCCCGATCATCGCGCCCACCGACGAGCTGGCCTGGGAGAAGGCGCACCGCACGCTGGGCGTCCTCAAGGACCAGGCGAGGAACACCGAGCTGCTGCGGCACTACCGCACCACCGGGCGCCCGGCGAACGTCGGTTCGCAGCGGCTGCTCGACATCGCCGAGCGCGGGGAGGTCCACGACCGCTGCCTGTGGACCGCGCCCGCGGCCGCCACCAACGCGGCCGGTGCCTCCACCGCCCTGGTCGGCTCGCCCGAGACCGTGGCCAAGGCGCTCCTCGACTACGTCGGCATCGGCTGCGACCTGCTGTCGATCCGTGGCTACGACCCGCTCAACGACGCCGTCGACTACGCCCGTCACGTCCTCCCCCTGGTCCGGCAGGAACTCGCCCACCGCGCCGCCACCACCCACGCAGCCTGATAAAGATCCCGTGTTGTTCCGCCGTTCCCTTCGCACGTCCGCCGCCGTGCTCGCCCTGCTCCTGCCGTTCGCGACGGCCTGCGGCGGCGACGCGCAGGCCGACTCCCCGGCCGACGTCACCCTGCGGGTGGGCGCCACCGGCTGGAAGGTCGAGGAGGCGGTGCTGAGGTTCGCCCACCTCGACGACACGCCCTACAAGGTGAAGTGGAGCGTGTTCCAGGGAGGTGACCAGCAGCTCCAAGCGGTCCGCGCCGGGGCGCTGGACCTGGCCTCCTCCAGCGAGATCCCGCCGGTGTTCGCGGCCGCCGACGGCAAGCCGAACTTCAAGGTGGTCGCAGTGCAGCGCGCCGCCACCCTCAACCAGGAGGTCGTCGTTCCGAAGGGCTCGAAGGTCACCGGCATCGCCGGCCTGAAGGGCAAGAAGGTCGGCTACGTGCAGAACACCACCGCCCACTACTTCCTGTACGAGCTGCTGAAGCGCGCGGGCCTGAAGTGGTCCGACATCGACGCCAAGCCGCTCCTTCCCAACGACGGGCTGGCCGCCCTGGGCGGCGGTTCCATCGACGCCTTCGCCTCCTACGGCACCTCGGTCATCACCGCCCACCAGCAGGGCGCGACGACGGTCGGCTCGGGTGCGGACATCCTGTCGGGCAACTTTCTGTGGTCCGCCAGGGACAGCGTCCTGAAGAGCGACGCGCGGAAGGAGGCCGTGGCGGATCTCATCGCCCGGATCACGAAGGCGTACGCGTACGTCCGTGACGGACACGAGACGGAGTTCGCGAAGGTGATCGCCCAGAACACCCACCAGCCGGTCGCCCAGGCCGAGTCGGATCTCGTCGCCCAGCAGAAGCAGCGGCCGACCAGGGTCCAGCCGGTCACCGACGCGGCGACCGCCTCCCAGCAGGAGGTCGCGGACGCCTTCACCGAACTCGGGACGCTGAAGTCCCGGCTGGACGTGAAGTCGTTCTGGACGAACGCCCTCGACGCCGACCTGAGGAAGGTCCTGTGACCGCCCGTATCGCCGAACTGGCCGCCGGGTACGACCGATCGGGCACCTTCCCCGAGGAGTCGCTCCGTCTCGCGCACGAGGCGGGACTGCTCACCCCGACGATCGGCGGGCGGTACGGCGGGCAGGGCGCCGGGGTCGAGGAGTCGGCGCGGATCCTGCACCGGCTGGGCCGGCTCGACCCCTCCGTCGCGCTGATCGCGGCGATGACCCTCGCCACCCACGCCCGGCAGGCGGCGCAGCCGCACTGGCCGGTGGAGCTGTACGCGCGCGTGGTGAAGGAGTCCTTCGCCCGGCCCGTGCTGCTCAACCACGCGCGCGTGGAGCCCGAACTGGGCTCCCCCGCGCGGGGCGGGCTGCCCGCGACCCGGGCCGCGCGTACCGCCGACGGCTGGGCGATCAGCGGGACGAAACGTTTCGTGACCGGTGCGGAGGGGCTGGACTGGTTCCTGGTGTGGGCCACGACCGACGAACCGGAGCCGCGCGTCGGCACCTTCCTGGTGCCCGGCGGCTCCCCCGGCATCGAGGTCACCGGCCGCTGGGACCAGCTGGGCCTGCGTGCCAGCGGCAGCCACGACGTGGCCTTCCGGGCCGTCGAGGTGCCGTACGACCAGGTCGTCGGGCTCGGTCCGTACGGTCCCGCCGCCGAGCAGGACAACCGGGCGGGGGCAGCACTGCATCTGCCGTTGGCCGCGCTGTACCTGGGGGTGGCGCGGGCGGCGCAGTCGGCGTTCCACGCGTTCGCGCACGCACGCGTGCCCGCCAACCTCGGTCATCCGGTGGCCCGTACGGAGCGGTTCCGGCGGGCGGCCGGGGAGATCGAGGTGCTGCTGGCCGGCGCGGAGCAGCTGGTGTTCGGCGGGGCCGCGCGGATCGACGCGCGGGATGCGTCGTACGCGCCGGAACAGGCGCTCGGCGCGCGTGTGCTGGCGGACCGGCACGGGGTGCGGGCGGTGGAGCTGGCCGTACGTCTGCTCGGCAATCCGGGGCTCGCGCGGGGCAATCCGCTGGAGCGGCACTGGCGCGACATCCAGTGCGCGCCGGTGCACGCGCCCCAGGAGGACGTGTCCCTGCTCGCGATCGGAACGAAGGCGCTGTCGCTGTGACCCTCGCACTCCCCACCGCCTCGGCCCGTCTCCTCGGGCTGCTCGCCCGTGATCTGCCGCCCGACCGGCTCGCCACGGACCCGCGCACCCTCGCCGACCGCGCCGTCGACCGCTCGGGCCTGCGCCCGGACGGGCTGCCGCTCGCGGTCGTGCGCGCCGGGAGCACCCAGGACGTGACGGTCACCCTCCGGCACGCGCACGCCCTGCGGGTGCCGGTGGTGCCGCGCGGCGCGGGCACCGGGCTGTCCGGCGGCGCGACGGCGGGCGAGGGCGCGCTGGTCCTCGACCTGTCCGGGATGGACCGGATCCAGGAGCTGTCGGCCGAGGACCAGCTCGCCGTCGTCGAGCCCGGTGTGGTGACCGCCGATCTGGACCGGGCGGCGGCGGGGTACGGGCTGCGCTACGCGCCCGACCCGGCCAGTGCCGCGTGGTCGACGATCGGCGGGAACATCGCGACCAACGCGGGCGGTCTGCGGTGCGCGAAGTACGGCGTGACCCGGGACAGCGTGCTCGGCCTTGAGGCCGTCCTCGCCGACGGGACGGTGGTGCGCACGGGCCGTCGTACGGTCAAGGGCGTCACCGGATACGACCTGACGGCGCTGCTCACCGGGTCCGAGGGCACCCTCGCCGTCATCACGTCGGCGACGCTGCGGCTGCGGCCGGTGCCGGTGGCGACGGCCACCGTCGCCGCGTACTTCGCCGACTTCGAGACGGCGGCCGAGGCGTCGCAGGCGATCGGGCGGGCCGGGGTCGTGCCCGCGCTCGCCGAGCTCGTGGACGGGCCGGTCCTCGCGGCGGTGGACCCGGCGCTGCGGACGCGGGGCGCGGCGCTGCTGATCGTGCAAAGCGACGGCGCCGGGGCGGCGGTGGAGGCGGCGGCGGTCGCGGAGGCGGTGGCCAGGGCCGCCACCTCGGTGGAGACGACGCAGGACCCGGCCGAGGCGGAGGCGCTGCTGGCGGCCCGGCGGCTCGCGCTGCCCGCCCTGGAGCGGCTGGGGCGGCCCCTGATCGAGGACATCGCGGTGCCGCGCTCCCGGCTGGCGGAGGCGGCGCGGGAGATCCGGGCGATCTCCGCCCGTCATGACGTGCCGGTGTTCACCATCGCGCACGCGGCGGACGGCAACCTGCACCCGATCGTCGTGGTCGACCCGTCGCTCGACCGGCTGCCCGACGCCGCCTGGGAGGCCGCCGGTGAGATCTTCGCCCTCGCCCTGCGGCTCGGCGGCACGCTCACCGGAGAGCACGGTGTGGGGGTGCTGAAGCGGCAGTGGGTCGCCGAGGAACTGGGCCCCGCCGCGCACGCGCTCCAGCGGCGGCTGAAGGAGGCGTTCGACCCCCGCGGCATCCTCAACCCCGGCAAGAGCCTGTGACCGTACGGGCAACCGGCCCGCGCAAGTGAGCGGACCCCCGCTTGAATGATCAGAAGTTCATCGAGTTAGCATCTGAGCGCCACCTAGCTCGAAAGATAGGCCCGTGACGCTCAACGACGACTCGTTCACCAACTGGAACCACCGCGAGGAGATCGCGGAGTCGATGATCCCGATGATCGGGAAGCTGCACCGCGAGCGGGACGTGACGGTCCTGCTGCACAGCCGCTCCCTGGTGAACAAGTCGGTGGTCAGCATTCTCAAGACCCACCGGTTCGCCCGGCAGATCGCGGGCGAGGAGCTCTCGGTCACCGAGACGCTGCCGTTCCTCGATGCGCTCACCACGCTCGACCTCGGGCCGTCCCAGATCGACCTCGGCATGCTCGCCGCGACCTACCGGGCCGACGACCGCGGACTGTCGGTCGTGGACTTCACCGCCGAGGCCGTCGCGGGCGCCACCGGCGGCAACAAGATCGACCGCCGGGAACCGCGCGACGTCGTCCTGTACGGCTTCGGCCGCATCGGCCGTCTGGTCGCCCGGCTGCTCATCGAGAAGTCCGGCTCGGGCAACGGCCTCAGGCTGCGGGCCGTCGTCGTGCGCGGGGGCGGCGAGCGGGCCGCCGAGGACATCGTCAAGCGCGCCTCACTGCTGCGCCGGGACTCCGTCCACGGCCAGTTCCAGGGCACGATCACGGTCGACGAGACCAACGGCACGATCATCGCCAACGGCAACGAGATCAAGGTGATCTACGCGAGCGACCCCTCCGAGGTCGACTACACCGCGTACGGCATCGACAACGCGATCCTGATCGACAACACCGGCAAGTGGCGCGACCGCGAAGGCCTGTCGCAGCACCTTCGGCCGGGCATCGACAAGGTGGTCCTCACCGCGCCCGGCAAGGGCGACATCCCGAACATCGTGCACGGCGTCAACCACCACACCGTCAAGCCGGACGAGCGGATCCTGTCCTGCGCCTCCTGCACCACCAACGCGATCGTGCCGCCGCTGAAGGCGATGGCCGACGAGTTCGGCGTGCTGCGCGGACACGTGGAGACCGTCCACTCGTTCACCAACGACCAGAACCTGCTGGACAACTACCACAAGGCGGACCGGCGCGGGCGCTCGGCGCCGCTGAACATGGTGATCACCGAGACGGGTGCCGCGTCCGCCGTGGCCAAGGCGCTGCCCGATCTCAAGGCGCCGATCACCGGCAGTTCGATCCGGGTGCCGGTGCCGGACGTGTCGATCGCGATCCTCAGCCTGCGGCTCGGCCGTGAGACCGACCGCGAGGAGGTCCTCGACCATCTGCGCGAGGTCTCGCTGACCTCGCCGCTGAAGCGCCAGATCGACTTCACCACGGCCCCCGACGCGGTCTCCATGGACTTCATCGGCTCACGCCACGCCTCGACGATCGACGCCGGCGCCACCAAGGTCGACGGCGACAACGCGATCCTCTACCTCTGGTACGACAACGAGTTCGGCTACTCCTGCCAGGTCGTGCGCGTCGTCCAGCACGTCTCCGGGGTGGAGTACCCGACGTACCCGGCGACGGCCGTATAGGGGAAGGCGGAAGGAGCGGGGCGCCCCGGGCCGAGGGCGCCCCGCTCCCGTCTGTCAGGCCGAGGTCTCGGGGCGGCCCGGCTCGGCCCAGTGGGTGTGGAAGGCACCCGGGCGGTCGGTACGGCCGTAGGTGTGGGCGCCGAAGTAGTCGCGCTGGCCCTGGAGAAGGGCGGCGGGCAGCCGGCCTGCGCGCAGGGTGTCGTAGTGCGCGAGGGCGGCGGAGAAGGCCGGGACCGGGATGCCGCGGCGGGCGGCCGAGGCGACGGTCTCGCGCCAGGGCACCTGCGCGTCGGTGATCTCCATGGCGAACTCCATCTCGCCGAGCAGGCTGACCAGTTCCGGGTCGGCGGCGTACGCGGCGCGGATGCGGTCCAGGAAGGTGGCGCGGATGATGCAGCCGCCGCGCCAGATCTTCGCGACCGCGCCCAGGTCGATCTTCCAGCCGAACTCGGCCGCCGCGTCCTGGATCATCTTCCAGCCCTGGTCGTAGGCGATGACCTTCGAGGCGTACAGGGCGTGCTCCACCTGGGAGGTGAAGCGGGCGGCCTCGGTGCGGCTGAGCGGGGGCGTGGTGCCGCCGGGCAGCCCGGCGTAGGCGGCGCGCAGCTCGCGCTGGCCGGAGGCGGCGCGGGCGAAGGTGGCCTGGGCGATGGCGGTGACCGGGGAGCCCAGGTCGAGGGCGGTCTGCACGGTCCAGCGGCCGGTGCCCTTCTGGCCTGCGGCGTCGGTGACGATGTCGACGAACGCGAGGCCGGTGGTGGCGTCGGTGTGGGCGAGTACCTCGGCGGTGATCTCGATGAGGTAGGAGCCAAGCCGGCCCTGGTTCCAGGTGCGGAAGACGTCGGCGATCTCGGAGGGCGTGTAGCCGGCGACCTGGCGCAGCAGGTCGTACGCCTCGGCGATGAGCTGCATGTCGGCGTACTCGATGCCGTTGTGCACCATCTTCACGAAGTGCCCGGCGCCGTCGGTGCCGACATGGGCGGCACAGGACTCGCCGTCGACCTTGGCGCTGATCGACTCGAACATCGGGCCGAGGACGTCGTACGACTCACCGGACCCGCCGACCATGATGGACGGCCCGTTGAGCGCGCCCTCCTCGCCGCCGGAGACTCCGGTGCCGACGAAGTGGATGCCCTTGTCGCGCAGCGCGGCCTCCCGGCGGCGGGTGTCGGCGAAGTGGGCGTTGCCGCCGTCGATGATCATGTCGCCGGGCTCCAGGAGCGGGGCGAACTCGTCGATGACGGCGTCGGTGACAGCACCCGCCTGCACCATGATCATCAGGCGGCGGGGGCGTTCGAGCGCGGCCACGAAATCGGCGGCCGACTCGGCGGGGACGAAGGTGCCCTCGTGGCCGAACTCCTCGACGAGCGCGCGGGTACGGCCGACGCTGCGGTTGTGGACGGCGACGGTGTAGCCGTTGCGGGCGAAGTTGCGCGCGAGGTTGCGGCCCATCACGCCGAGGCCGGTGACACCGATGGCGGCGGTTGCGTTCACGAGGTACGTCCCTTGGATCGTTGGCGTGTTCGGTAGGGAGCCGGGCAGCTGCCTACCTCCACTTACGAGCCGTGGGGCGGTTCTTCTCGATTCCTTGACCAACCTTGTCCGTGAATGCGGTCAGCGGCCCCCTCGCCCGCCTCTCACCGCCGCCGCCACGGCAGCACGGCCGGGTCGGACTCGGTGCTCTCCGCCCGGTGCAGGGCCCCGCTGATGGCTTCGCCTATCTCCGCGAAACGGCGCACCTGCTCGGGGGTGAGGACGTCGAACACGGCCCGGCGGACGGCCTCCACATGGCCCGGGGCGACCTCTTCGAGCATGGCCCTGCCCTCGTCGGTGAGAACGGCGAGCTGACCGCGGCCGTCGGCGGGATCCTCCCTGCGGTCGACGAGCCCGACGTCGCGCAGCCGGTTCACGGCGTGGGTCAGCCGGCTGCGGGTGATCTTCAGCCGCTGCGCGAGATCGGACATGCCGAGGGTGCCGTCCGGGGTCATCGAGAGATACGCCAGCAGGCTGTAGTCGGCGTGGGTCATCCCGGCGTCGCGGCGCAGCTGGCGGTTGAGGTAGTCCGCGAGCAGTGTGGAGAAGTCGACGTAGGCCAGCCAGGCCCGTCGTTCCTCGTCGTTGAGCCAGCGGGGCGGCGTCGTGGGCATGGTCACACTTTACCGGCCCCCACTCCCTTTCGTTTGAAATTTCAATCGCAAGCCGTAGCATCGGCCTCGCCATGATGTTTGAACAGGCAAACATATGTGGCGTACGAAAGGCAGCACATCCCCATGAAGCTCACCAGGAACCGGCGGCTCGGGGTAGCCGTCGCCACCGCGATCGTGCTCACCACCGTCTCCGCCACCGCTATCGCCCAGGCCTCCCAGCCCGCCGCCGCGAGCGAGCAGGACCAGCTGACGGCGCTCTACCGCGCCGCCAGGGCGGAGGGCGGCAAGGTAACCGTCTACATCGGCGGCGACGCGCCCGGGCAGTGGGACGCCCTGTCCGCCGCCTTCTCCCAGCAGTTCCCGGACGTCGAACTGCACCTGGTCACCGACCTGAGCAAGTACCACGACGCCCGCATCGACAACCAGCTCGCCGCCGGCCGTCTCGTCGCCGACGCCGCGATCCTCCAGACCACCCAGGACTTCGACCGCTGGAAGAAGCGGGGCGACCTGCTGAAGTACCGGCCGGTGGGCTGGAACCAGGTGTTCTCCGACGCCAAGGACAAGGACGGCTATTACACCGGTGTCTTCTACGGCGCGTTCTCCTACCTCGTCAACACCGGGCAACTCCCGGCGAATGCGGGCGACTTCAAGGGCACCGATCTCCTCAAGCCGGCGTACAGGAACAAACTGGTCCTGACCTATCCCAACGACGACGACGCCGTGCTGTTCGGCTACCAGCAGATCGTCAACAAGTACGGCTGGAACTATCTGGCCCAACTGGTTGCGCAGAAGCCCAAGTTGATACGAGGCGTCCCCGGCTCGGCAGCCGGCGTGGCGAGCGGCGACTACCTCGGCTCGATCGCCGTCGGCGGCGACGCCCGCCCCAACGGCACCCAGGTCTTCTCCGACACCGAGCGCTTCAACTCCTGGGCCCAGCGCGGAGCGATCTTCAAGAAGGCCTCGCACAAGGCGGGCGCCAAGCTCTTCCTGAGCTGGCTCAACGCCAAGGAGACCCAGAAGAACGCCATCGCGACCTGGACCTGGTCCGTCAGGGACGACGTCGCCCCGCCGGCCGGCCTGAAGCCGCTGGCGTCGTACCGGAACACCGACCCGAAGGACTTCGCGAGGTTCATGTCCGACCGGGCGGCGGTCGAACGCTTCCGCTCCCAGGTCGAGTTGTACTTCGGAAAGGTCGAGGGTGCCGACCCGGCGGACCCGGACGCCACCCTCGGCCGGACGCCCGGCGGCTTCTGAACCGCCCGGACCGGAGCCACCAGAACTACCAGGTCCACGGCCTCGACGATGGCCCCGGGGGTGAGCACCCCACCGTGTGAACGGCGGGGTGCTCACCGTGCGGAACGGGCGCCGTCAGCCGTCCTGGAACACGGCCTCGGCCAGGCGGTCCACCTGGTCGGGGTCCGGCGCCCAGCAGTACAGGACGACCTCGTCGGCGCCGATGCCGGCGAGGTCGGCGACGGCCGCGCGGATCCGCTCCGGCGTGGTCAGCAGCGCGTCGGCCATATAGCCCGCACGGCCGGTGAACTCGTAGTAGTCGAGGAGGTTGCGCCGAGCCCGCTCCACAGTGGCGTGCGGGCCGAGGGCGACGCTGAGCTGGGCGACCAGGCGGGGGCGGCCCGGGCGGTCGTACTTCTCCCAGACGCGCTCCACCTCACGGAAGAGGCCGTCGAGGTACTGGGGCGGCAGTGCGGCGCCGATGAAGCCGTCACCGAAGCGGCCGACGCGCTCGACGGCGGCCGGGACGAAGCCCCCGAAGAGCACCTCCGGGCCGCCGGGCGTACGGGGCGCGGGTCCGATGGGCCCGACGCCGTCGCCGTACGGCTCACCGGCCCAGGTGGCGCGCAGTCGGGCCAGCTGCTCGTCGAGGCGGCGCCCCCGGCTACGCACGTCGACCCCGGTGGCGCGGAAGTCGTCCTCCCGGCCGCCGACACCGATGCCGAGGGTGAACCGGCCGCCGGAGATCCGGTCCAGGGTCGCGGTCTGCTTGGCGAGCAGGGCGGTGTGGTGGACGGGCGCGATCAGCACCTCGGTCTGGAGGCGGATGCGGGACGTGGCACCCGCGAGGGCCGCGAGCGCGATCAGCGGTTCGGGGTTGTGGAACACGAGCCGGTCGAGCAGGCCGAGGGTGCTGAACGGTCCCTCGTCCGCGCGCCGCGCCCAGTCCGGCAGCAGTGCGGGGTCGTCGATGGGAAGGCCGAGGCCGATCTTCATGGGAGCAGTCCTCCGAAAGGGCATACGGACAGAGTCCGCATGGACACACGGACAGAGTCCGCACGGGTGTGCGGACAGGGCTGCCGCCCCTCCTGGCTCCGCGTACCTGTGTCGCGGGCTCGCTCCCGCGCTGCGGCGATGGTTCTGGAGAGCGCGCGTCGGAGTGGGACGAAGGTAGCGCGGGCGATCGGCCGCGGGCCAGCGGTTTTCTGCGGGGCGCCCGGCCGGCGCGGGCCGGCCGGGCGAAGGGGGTCAAGTCGTCGTGCAGGCCGTCCCGTTGAGGGTGAAGGACGTCGGTGCCGTGTTGGTGGTGCCCTTGCCGCCGATGAAGCCGACGGTGACCGAGCCGCCGGCCGGGATGGTGGACGTGTAGGACACCGGGAGGACGGTCACCGTGCCGCCGCTCTGGGTGGGGGTCCCGCCCCACATGTTGGTGACGGTCTGCCCGTCGGCGAAGGCGAAGACCAGCTTCCAGTTGCTGATCGCGGCCGTACCGGGGTTGCGCAGGGCGATCTCACCCTGGAAGCCGCCGGGCCACTCCCCCACGACGCGATAGCCGACCGAGCAGGGCGTCGCCGGTGCGGCGGCCGTGGTGACGGCGACCGTGCCCGAGCGGGCCGAGCGGTTGCCGGCCGCGTCCCGGGCGTAGACCGCGAAGGTGTACGCGGTGCTCGCGCTCAGTCCCGACACGGTCGCGGAGTTGGTGGTGGAGGCGCCGACCGTGGTCTCGGTGCCGCCGACGACGCGGACGACGTCGTACCCGGCCACGCCGACGTTGTCGGTGGCCGCGCTCCAGGCGAGCGTCGCGGTCGTCGCCGTCACCCCGGAGGCGGTGGGGGTGCCGGGGGTGCTCGGGGCCTGGGTGTCCCCGGGGGTGCCGCCGCCGTAGACCGTGGCCTCCTCGGCGGTCTGGGCGATGCCGTTGACGCCGTTGAAGACGCGCTGGCCCCAGGTGCTGAGCCGCGTCGGGTCGAAGTCGATCGCCAGGTCCAGGACCGGGTCGGTGTTGCCGCTCCAGGACCAGGCCAGATAACCCAGGTTCAGCCGCTGGGCGGTGGCCATCATGGTGTCCTCGTCCGGGTCGCCCCACTGGTCGGCCGGACCGCCGAACTCGCCGATGAGGATGGGCAGTCCGGCGGTGACGAAGGCGTTCAGATAGTCGGTGATCTCCGCCGCGGTGTCGAACACGCTGTACATGTGGATCGAGAAGATCAGGTTGCCGGTGGTGTCGGCGGCGTACACGGCCTGGGCGTTGGCGCGCATCACGCCCTGCCAGTCCTGGCCCCAGTTGGGCGCGTCCACCATGATCGTGTGCTGGAAGCCGGCGTTGCGCAGCTTCTTGATCGCGGCGATCGTGGGATCGGTCCAGCCCTCGGGGGCGGTGTTGCCCCAGGGCTCGTTGCCGATGTTGATGACGACGTAGTTCTCCTGGCCGGCCAGCACGTCCTTCAGGCCGATCCAGTAGTCGGCGGCCTGGTCGAGGGTGCCGGCGGCGCTGTCCTCGCCGTAGCCGGTGGTGTCGTGCACCTCCAGGACGCAGATGAGGCGGTTGGCCTTGCACTGCGTGACAACGTTGGCGACGTCGGCCGCGCTGTTCGCGCTCCAGCGATGGCCGTCGGCGAGAACGACCCGGACGGTGTTGGCGCCCAGTGCCTTGATGTCGGCCAGCGACTGCGTCTCTCCGGGATACCAGGTGTGGGCGTGGTTCACGCCCCGCATGACGAAGTCGTTGCCGTTGGCCTCGAGCAGCCGGCCGTTACCGATGTGGAGACCCGTGGCGGCGAGGTCCGCGGGCGACTGGGCGTGGGCGGGCGAAGCCGGGCCGACGAGGCCGAGGACGACGAGGCCGAGCAGCACCGCCAGCTGCGCGGGAAGGGTGAGTAAGGGGTGTTTCCGGGGGGCCGTGCTTCTTGTTCTGCTCACTGCGGCTCCAGGAGTGAGGTCGGGAAACCTGTGTTTGCGGAGGGTTGCGGGAGGTTTCGGGAGGTTGTGGGAGCGCTCCCATGAACCCACCGCGCCAAGTACACGTCAAGAGAACGCGCAAGGCGTCCCCTCCGAGTCCGCCTCCTGAGGCCCCCTCCGGGCGGTGACGGAAATGGATCGGGCTTGCACCAGAAGTGATCGAAAGGCTGAGCAGCCGTGGTGTCTGGGCTAGCCTCGGTCTCCCGTCCTCAGGACGAACTGGCGTACGGCGTACATCACTTCAGGAGTTCCGTGACTCACCAGCGGCCGACCCCACCCAGCCCCGCGGCGCACGACGCCGCCGCGCTGCGTCAGTCCGGGGCCACACCTCTGCGGGTCAACGACCCCCTCCGGGTCGGACCCTTCGTGCCGCTGGCCCTGCTCGGCAGCGGCGGTATGGGCCGGGTCTATCTGGCGCGGGCGGCCGACGGCGGTCCGGGGCTGTTCGCGGTGAAGGTGATAAGGCCGGAGTACGCGGAGGACGTCCAGTTCCAGCGCCGCTTCGAGCGGGAGGCCGCCGTGCACACCCGCATCGGCCCGCCGTACGTACCGCGACTGTGCGGTACGGGGTTCGACGACGAACTGCTGTGGATGGCCACCGAGTACATCCCGGGGCTCGACCTCACGGACGCGGTGCGCGGGGCGGGCGCGTTGCCGGTGCACACGGTGTGGCGGCTGGCGGCGGAGCTGGGCCGGGCACTCGCCGTGCTCTCGGCCGCGGACGTCGTGCACCGGGACCTCAAGCCGTCCAACGTCCTGCTGTCCCTCCAAGGCACCCATCTGATCGACTTCGGCATCTCCAAGGCGGCGGACGCGAGCGCGCTCACCGGCACGGGCAACCGGGTGGGCACCGCGGCCTACATGTCGCCGGAGTACCTGCGCACCGGCCGCTGCGACGCGGCCTCGGACGTGTTCTCGCTGGCCGGCACCCTCACGTACGCGGTGACCGGGCACGCCCCGTTCGGGGACGGCACCGGGGTCGACGTGATGCACCGGGTGGCCTTCGAGGAGCCCAACGCGGAGGTGACCGGCGCGGTGTCGGCGGCCGACCCCGACCTCGGCGCCCTGTTGACCCGCTGCCTGGCCAAGGAGCCGGCGCAGCGGCCGACCCCCGCCGACCTCATCGACATCGCCGGGCCGCGCGCCGGAACCCCCGAGTGGCCGGAACGGCTCCAGGCCGAGGTCCTCTCCCGGCAACGGGCGAACGAGACACTGCGAAGCCTCCCGGTGGAACGGGCGGTACTGCTGCGGCCCCGGGCCAACCGGGAAACGGGCCGGGCGGGGAGGCGGGCCGACGGTGCGCGGGCGGAAGGGTATGTCCCGGCGGACGGCGCGCGGGCGGAAGGGTATGTCCCGGCCGACAGCGCGCGGGCAGAGGGGCACGCCCTGGCCGACAGCGCGCGGGCAGAGGGGCACGCCCCCGCCGACGGCGCGCGAGCGGACGGGTATGCCCCCGCCGACGGCAGCGCGTGGCCGGCGGCTGCCGGGGCGGACGGGCTCGGCCCCGGCGTGACGGACGCGTCGTCGGAGGCCGAGTGGCTGGACGAACCGGCCGGCGCAGCCCACCCGTCGAACGACGCGCGGGGCGAGGGCGCCGGACCGAGAGGCTCCGGCCCGGCGGGCGCGGGGCCGGTAGGCGCGGGGCCGGCAGGTGCAGGGTCGCTCGGCGCGGGGCCGGCAGTATCCGGCCCGTTGGGCACGGGGGCAGCAGGCGCGGGGTCAGTAGGCAGAGGGGCAACGGGCTCCGGCTCGGCAGGCGCGGGGCAGGCAGACTCCGGCTCGCCGAACCCGGGGCAGGCAGACTCCCGCTCGGCAGGCGCGGGGCAGGCAGACTCCGGCTCGCCGAACCCGGGGCAGGCAGGCTCCCGCTCGGCAGGGGGAGGCGCGGCAAGCTCGCGGCTCGACGGGCGTTCCGGTGAGTCGGGGGCGCCGTTGGGGGGTGACCCGGCCGTTGGCGACGCGTCGGCGGAGCGGGCTGCCCGGGTCGGGGGCGGCGCCCCTGGCGAGGGCTCGCGGTCGGATCGGCCCGGGTCCGGCGCGTTGTCGGAGGCCGCGCGGGCGGACGGGGCCGCCGGCTTTGACGTGTCGCCTCGCGCAGACGGTGCCGCCGGTCCTGACGTCCCGCCTCGCGCGGATGCGGCGGACGTGCCTGGGCCCACCGACGCGGGCTCGGCGGGCTTGGGCGCGGCCAGATCCCGGCGGCGCGGGAAGCGAGCGCTGACCGTCGTGGCGTGTGCCGCGCTGTGCGCCGTCGCCGCAGGCCTGTTCGTCCTCCTGCGCCCTGGCCAGCAGGCAACCGCCATCGCACCGGGGGCCGTCAGGACCGCCTCCGGCACGGTGACCGGAGGCCTGCCCGGCAACACGGTGCCGACCGGAGCGTCCGGAGCCCCGGAGCGGGCCTCCGCCGCGGGTTCGTCGAGCGGACGCGCAGACGACAGCGAAGGCGAGGACGAGGGCCAGGACGAAGGCGGGGACGCCGGCTCGGGTTCGGGTACCGGCGCCGCCGGGCAACCCGTGGTCTCCGGCCGGCCGGCCGACAGCGGTGGACAGGCCGGGGGCGACCCGACCACCCCGTCCGACGAGGACACCGTCGCCGCCACCGACCCGGTCACGGCGCCCACCACCCCGGCGGCCGAACCCGTGGGCCAGCCCTGGAACACCGACTGCAACTACTACCCGGGCAAGAAGCGCACCCAGGAAGGAGACACCGGCAAACGGGTGTTCCAGATCCAGTGCATCCTGTCGAAGCGCGGATACGACCTGGGAAGCACGGGCATCGACGGCGTCTACGGCGCCGGCACGGTGAGCGCGGTGCGCGCGTTCCAGACGGACAAGGGTCTGGTGGTCGACGGCATCATTCGCCGCGCCACCTGGGACGTGCTGCGCGCCACGGTGTGAGCGGTCCGGAGCGACCCCCGATTGGCACACTTCACGCCAAAAGACAATAATTAAGGCATACGTCCCCACGTCGCGCCAATCGTCGACCAGCACCGCCTCCACCCTCACGAGCACGAGCCGAGGAGGCGGACCCATGACGACAGAACTCCTCTCCCAGAAGGAATCCGACTATCTGTCACAGCTGACGGCGGCGGCGCGGCGCTATGCGCGGCGGACCGAGCGGCGGGAGACGAACAAGGCGGTGCTGGCGACGCGCGGGGTGCTGTACGCCGACGATCCCGCGCGGGTCGACAAGCGGCTGGCACGGCTCGGCGCCGACTGGTCACTGGCCCGGGCGATCGAGCGGACGCCGTCGGAGCCCGTCGCGTCGGCGGGCAGCACCCTCCCGATGCCGCCCGACCGCTTCGACGGCGCCGTACTCGGTCTGGAACGGCTCATCGGGCGCAACAACCTCACGCCGGTCGCGTTCCTGGAGGAAGGCGCCCTGGCCGCGCGTTCCGTCGGCCGGATCACCGTCAAGGGGCCGGGCGGCGGCCACGGTACGGGCTTTCTGGTCTCCCCCGCGCTGTTGCTGACCAACCATCACGTCCTGCGCGATCCGGCGGATGCGGCCCGCAGCGAGGTCGCGTTCGCCTTCCAGGACGGCGTCGACGGCGCTCCCCTCGTACCGGCGGTGTTCGGGCTCGAGCCACGGCGGTTCTTCGTCACCGACCGGGACCTGGATTTCAGCCTGGTCGCGGTGGCCGCGCGCGGGAGCCGGGGCGAGGCACTGTCGTCGTTCGGCCGGCTGACGCTCAGCGAGGCTCAAGGCAAGGTTGTCGTCGGGGAGTTCGTCAATATCGTGCAGCATCCACGAGGCGAGCCCAAACAGTTGGCGCTGCGCGACAGCCAAATCGTCGACGTGCTGGACGAGTTCCTGCACTACGAGTCCGACACCCGCGAGGGATCGTCGGGTTCACCCGTCTTCAACGACCAGTGGGAGGTCGTGGCCCTGCACCACTCGGCGGTTCCGAAGACCGATGACCAGGGCCGGCCGCTCAGCCTCGACGGAACCGTCTGGCGGCCGGAGACGGGCGAACAGCAACTGGCGTGGCAGGCCAACGAGGGCGTGCGGATCAGCCGTGTGCTGGGCGCGCTGCACACGATGACCCCGACCGGCGAGGCGGCCGGGCTGCGCGACGAACTGTTCACCGCCGGGCCGGCGCCGGGGCCGGTCCCGCCCGCCCCCGTCGGGAGCGCCCCGCCGCCACCCCCGCCGAACGGCACGGCGAGCGGCCCCAACGGCTCGAAGACCTACGCCACCGACCCCACCGCTCACGTCACCGACCCCACCACGCACCTCAGCATCCCGCTGTACGTCACGGTGGAGCTCGGCACGCCCGCGTACCCGGGCACGCCGACGTACCCGGTGACCGGATCCCGGCCGGCAGCCGCCCCCACGCCCCCGGCAGCCCCCGTACCGGGGCAGTCGGACGCCGCCTCCGCCGTACAGAAGGACGTGGACGCGGCCCTCCTCAACCGCCGGCTCGCCGAGGAGCGGCCGTACTACGACCGGGCCGCCGACCGCGCCGCCCGCGACGCCTACTACGCGGACCTCGACGCCGGCGACGGCGACGCGCTGCGCCGCGCGCTCACCGAGCTGCTGGAGCGGACGCACTCGCCCCGCCCCCGTTACAAGCCGATGCGGCTGGTGTACCCGTGGGTCGACCTGCGCGAGGACGGCCGGCTGCACAGCGTCTACTCCGGCAAGGACTTCTCCCCGGAGGAGTTCATCCAGGCCGACGCCGCGGTGCTTCAGACGCGGCTGGCCCGGGTGCAGGAACTTCTTCTGCACGAGAGCACGGCGGGCCCTGCCGAGTTCGAGGCCGAGTTCGACGCTTTGGAGGAGGCGATGCCGTTCAACTGCGAACACGTGGTGCCGCAGTCCTGGTTCGCCAAGCTGGAGCCGATGCGGGGCGACCTGCACCACCTGTTCGCGTGCGAGTCGGGCTGCAACAGTTTCCGCGGCAACTTCCCGTACATCAACTTCCCGGGCTTCCAGGAGGCGGTCCGCAGCGCCTGCGGGATGCGTGAGGACGAGGGTTTCGAGCCGGAGAAGGGCAAGGGGACGGTCGCCCGGGCCACCCTGTACTTCCTGCTGCGCTACCCGGGGCTGGTCGGCGACGCCGCGCGAGAGTTCCCGGAGAACCGGCTGCCCACCCTCCTGGCCTGGCACGACGCCGATCCGGTGGGCGAGTACGAGCGGCATCGCAACGCCGCCGTCGCGGAGATCCAGGGCAACCGCAATCCCCTGATAGACCACCCCGAGTGGGCCCGCCGGATCGACTTCGGCGGCGTATGGGGTCACTGAGGACGACCGCGCTCAGGCACCGCGTACAAGCACCGCGTTCAGGCGCCGTGCTCGGCGCACAGGCAGCCGACGCCGCTCTCGATCCACTCCCGCCCCTCCCACTCCGGGTGCCGCTCGATCATCAGCGCCCTGACCTCCTCGACGATCGTCTCCCGCGCCGTCGCCGAGTCCCGGCGCCGCCAGGTCTCGTCGCGGAGCAGCCGCAGATAGTCGTGGACGTCGGTCAGCAGCCCCGCGTCGCCGACCTCGCCGTGGCCGGGGACGACCACCCGGGGGTCCTGCCGCACGAGCCGTTCCATCACCTCGATCCAGCGGACGCCGGACACATCGGTGTCGTGCGGCGGGAACCACGGGAAGATCGCGAACTGTCCGGCCTCGACCAGGTCCCCGGTGAACATCACCCCGGCGTCGGGGACGGTGACCACCTGGTCGCCCTTGCTGTGCGCCCGTCCGGTGGCCCGCATCCGCACCACCCGGCCGCCCAGGTCGAGTTCGTGGGCGTCGTCGTACACCAGGTCCGGGACGGCCGGTACGACCCCATCGAGGCGGCGGGCGACCGACTCGCCCAGGCCGCGGAACATCTGGAGGTATCCGGCGCCCTTGACGGCCAGGTCCTCGGCCTGGGCGCCGTTGACGAGGTAGGTCGCCTCGCCGGCGAAGGCCTGGGCGCCGAAGGCGTGTTCGGGGTGGAAGTGGGTCGTGGTCAGATACAGCCTGCGACCCTTGGCGTACTCGGTCGCGAACGCGAGCACGTTCTCGGCGTTGCGCGGGCCCATGCCCGTCTCGACCACGAGCACGGAATGGGTGCCGCCGACGATTCCGATGTTGGGCACCAACTGCCTGCCACGGTTGGGCATCACCACCAGATCGGCGGCGAGTTCCAGCACGTCGTCGGTGTCGACGACGGGGTCGGGGATGGTGAATGCGGCCATGGCGGCGGGCTCCTCGGACTGGTTAAGTGGGGCGGTCTGCAAGATCCCCGCCAGTCCAACCCGGGTGCGGCCCAGGCGTCCAACACCGGTTCCGCACACCCCATACCGTGCGGGTATCGTTGCTGGTGATGGACCTACGCTCACTGCGCTACTTCGTGGCCGTCGCCGAGGAGCGGAACTTCGGCCGCGCCGCCGTCCGGCTGCACATGACCCAGCCCCCGCTCAGCCGGGCCGTCAAGCAGCTGGAGACGGACCTGGGAGCCGTCCTCCTGCACCGCTCCGCCAAGGGGGTCACGCTCACCACCGCCGGCAGGGCGCTCTACGACGAGGCCCGCACGCTGTTGCGACAGGCCGAACAGGCCCGCGCCCGGGTCGTCGCCGCGGCCCGCACCACGACACTCACCCTCGGCACCCTCGCCGACAGCGCCGAGCGGGCGGGCACCCGGCTGATCGCCGCGTTCCGCGAGCGTCATCCCGATGTCCAGGTGCGCGTCCGGGAGGCAGACCTCACCGACCCGACCACCGGTCTGCGGGCCGGTCTGGTGGACGTCGCCCTCACCCGGACCCCCTTCGACGACACCGGCATCGGCAGCCGGGTGCTGCGCTCCGATCCCGTGGGGGTGGTCCTGCGCGCCGACGACCCGCTGGCCGGGCGTGACTCCGTACAGCTGTGCGACCTCGCCGACCGCCGGTGGTTCCGTCTTCCCGAGGGAACCGACCCCGTCTGGCGCGCCTACTGGAACGGCTCCGCACCGGGCGGCGCGCTCCGTGACGGCCCGGTGATCCGTACCGTCCACGAGTGCCTCCAGGCCGTCCTCTGGAATGCCACGATCGGCCTCGCCCCGCTGGGCGACGCGCTCCCCGAGGGCCTCGTCTGCGTTCCGCTCGCCGACCTGCCGCCCAGCCGTCTGGTCGTCGCGTGGAACACCAACGAGCGTAATCCGCTGGTCCGTTCGTTCGTCGACCTCCTCGTCACCGCCTACCGCTCGACGGCCCGGGCGGGTTCGGCGGGCGGCCGCCCCTGACGGTCCCCCTCGCGGACGGCCTCGCCTGACGGCCGCCGTCGACCATCGACCGTCAGGCGCGGTGCCGCCTAGCAGATACGCGGCAGCTGCTCCCCGATCGGCAGGTCGACCACCCGTGTCCCGCCCAGTCCCGTCCGGGCCACCACCATGCCGGGATGGGCCTCGACGGTCTCGCCGATGATCACCGCGTCGGCGCCCAGCGGATGGGCCCGCATGGCCGCCAGCACGGCGTCGGCGTGTTCGCGCGGGACGAAGGCGACCAGCTTGCCCTCGTTGGCGACGTACATGGGGTCGAGGCCCAGGATGGCGCAGGCGTTGGCCACGGCCGGTGGGACCGGGATGTCGCGTTCCCGGATGACGACTCCGGTGCCGGAGGCCGCCGCGATCTCGTTGAGGGCGGCGGCCAGGCCGCCCCGGGTGGGATCGCGCAGGACATGCAGCTCGGGGGTGACCGCGAGCATGGCCTCGACCAGACCGCCGAGGGCCGCGCAGTCGCTCTCGATCTCCACCCCGAACTCCAGCCCCTCCCGCACGCTCATGATCGCCACCCCGTGGACGCCGACGGCGCCGCTGACGATGACGACGTCGCCGGGCACGACGCGCTGCGGGCGCAGGTCGACGCCCGCCGGGATCAGGCCGATGCCGGCCGTGTTGAGATAGATCCCGTCGCCGTGGCCGGACTCCACCACCTTGGTGTCGCCGGTGGCCACCTCCACTCCGGCGGTGCGGGCCGCCGCGCCCAGCGCCTCGGCGACCCGGGTGACGACGTCCAGTTCGACGCCCTCCTCCAGGATGAAGCCGCAGGAGAGATAGGCCGGCCGGGCGCCGCTCATGGCGAGGTCGTTGACGGTGCCGTTGACCGCGAGGTCGCCGATGCAGCCGCCGGGGAAGAACAGCGGTCGCACCACGAACGAGTCGGTGGAGAACGCCAGCCGGGCGCCGCCCAGGGAGAGAACGGCCGCGTCGCCCAGCTGGGCGAGCACCTCACCTCCGTAGGCGGGCGCGAAGATCTGCTGGACGAGTTCGGCGGAGAGGACTCCGCCGCCGCCGTGGCCCATGACGACCCGGGGCCGGTCACGCAGCGGCGCGGGGCACGTCCACGCCGTGAGGTCGAGGTCAGACAACGGGGCTCGCCTCCCGGCTTGCGGCTGCGGTGACGTCCAGGCGCCGGTAGAGGTAGTACGCGGCGCAGGCGCCCTCGCTGGAGACCATGGTGGCGCCCAGCGGGGTGCGGGGGGTGCACAGGGTGCCGAAGGCCTCGCACTCGTGCGGCTTCAGCAAGCCCTGAAGGACCTCGCCGCTGCGGCACTCGGCGGGTTCGAGGGTCTGGATCCCCTCGACCGAGAAGCGGAACTCGGCGTCGTGGTCACGGTACTTCGGCGACAGCCGCCAGCCGCTGCCGGGGATGATGCCGATACCGCGCCAGGCCCGGTCGGTGATCTCGAAGACGTCCTCCAGCATGGCGCGGGCGGCCGGGTTGCCCTCCGGGCGGACGGCCCGCGCGTAGGCGTTGCCGACGGTGTGTTCGCCGCGTTCCAGCTGGCGGACGGTCCGGCGTACGCCTTCGAGGATGTCCAGCGGCTCGAAGCCGGTCACGACGATCGGTACCCGGAAGCGTTCGGCCAGCTCCGGGTACTCCGCCGTGCCCATCACGCTGCACACGTGCCCGGCCGCCAGGAAGCCCTGGACCCGGCACTCCGGCGACGACATGATCGCCTCGATGGCGGGCGGGACCCGGACATGGGAGACCAGCATGCTGAAGTTCCGGATGCCGAGCCTGCGGGCCTGATGGACCGTCATGGCGTTGGGCGGCGCGGTGGTTTCGAAGCCGATGCCGAAGAACACCACCTCCCGGTCCGGGTTCTGCCGCGCGATCCGCAGGGCGTCGAGCGGCGAGTAGACGACTCGTACGTCCCCGCCCTCGCCGCGCACCTGGAACAGGTCCCGGCCGGTGCCCGGCACCCGCAGCATGTCGCCGAAGGAGCAGAAGATCACGTCCGGGCGGGAGGCGATCTCCAGGGCCTTGTCGATGACCTCCAGCGGGGTCACACAGACCGGACAGCCCGGACCGTGGATCAACTCGACCTTGTCCGGGAGGAGTTGGTCGATGCCGTGCCGGATGATGCTGTGGGTCTGACCGCCGCAGACCTCCATGAGCGCCCACGGCCGGGTCACCGTGGCGTGGATGTCGTCGAGGAGCCGGCGGGCCAGCTCCGGGTCCTGGAACTCGTCGATGTACTTCACGGCTCGCGCACCTCCTCCACGCCGGCCTCGGCCGCCGCCATCTCCCACGGGTCGCCGAACTCCTCCTGCAACATGCCGAGTTCGGCAAAGAGTTCGAGTGTCTGCCGGGCCGACTCCTCGTCCAGCCGCTGCAGGGCGAACCCGACGTGGACGATGGCGTACTCGCCGACCCGGAGGTCGGGCAGGTACTCCAGGCACACCTCCTTGACGACGCCGCCGAAGTCGACGCTCGCCATCCGGGTGCCGTCACGTTCCTCGATGTCCAGCACTTTGCCGGGTACCGCCAGGCACATGGACCTCTCCTCGCTGTGGGTCTGCTCAGTGGGTGGTTCTCGCCCGGGCGGCCACCATCAGCCGACGCTCGGCCACCATCAACTGGCCGAGCGCCAGGCCGCCGTCGTTCGGCGGCACCAGGTGGTGCCGCAGGACCGTGAAGCCGTCCTCGCGCAGGGCGGCGGCGCACGCCGAGGAGAGCAGCGTGTTGGCGAACACGCCGCCCGTGAGGGCGACGGTCTCCAGCCCGTGCCGCTCCCGCGCCCGCAGGCACATCCGGTGCACCAGGTCGGCCACACCCCGGTGGAACCGGGCCGCGACGGCCTCCCGCCCCGCACCAGCCCGCAGGTCACGGACGATCGCCGCGAGGACGGGCGCCGGATCGGCCCGTACGACGTCCTGCGCCGAAGGCAGCGCGAAGGCGTACGCGGTGGTGTCCCCGGCGGGTGCCCGCAGCGCGGCGCTCTCCAGCTCGACGGCCGCCTGCGCCTCGTACCCGGCCCGGTGGCACACCCCGGCGAGCGAGGACACGGCGTCGAACAGCCGGCCCATGCTGGAGGTGGGCACACAGTTCAGGTTCCGCTCCAACTGCCGTTCCAGAAGGCGGAGTTCATCGGCCGGGCAGGCCGCCGTACAGGCAAGGTCGGCGGACCGGTCCAGGCCCGCCGCCCGCAGATGGGCCAGCGCCATCCGGTACGGCCTGCGCACCGTGGCGTCGCCGCCGGGCAGCGGGACGTACGCGAGATGCCCGAACCGGGTGAAGCCGTCGTAGTCCGCGAGCAGGAACTCCCCGCCCCACACGGCCCCGTCGTCGCCGTGTCCCGTGCCGTCGAAGGCGACGCCGATCACCGGCCGCCCGCCGTCCAGCCCGTGCTCGGCCATCGCGGCGGCGACATGCGCGTGGTGGTGCTGGACGTGTACGACGGTCCGCCCGGCGGCGTTCCGCTCGGCCCACCCGGTGGAGCGGTAGCCGGGATGCCGGTCGGCCGCCAGGGTCTCGGGCCGGACGCCCGTGATGGACTCCAGCTGTCCCACCGCGCGTTCGAAGGCGTGCTGGGTGCGGAGGTCGTCCATGTCGCCGATGTGCGCCGACAGCCAGGCCCGGCGGCCGGATCCGAGACAGAAGGCGTTCTTGAGGTCCCCTCCGACGGCGAGGGCGGGCCGTACGGGCAGCGGCAGCGGGACGGGCAGCGGCGCGTAGCCGCGCGAGCGGCGGATCAGCAGCGGCCTTCCGTCGCAGACCCGGACCACGGAGTCGTCGCAGGGGACATGGATCGGCCGGTCGTGCGTGAGCCAGGCGTCGGCCAGGTGCGCCAGCCGCTCCAGCGCCTCGGCGTCATCGGTGACGATCGGCTCACCGGCCGAGTTGCCGCTGGTCATGACGAGCAGCCGGGGTCCGTCGGGGTCGCCGGGCAGACCGAGCAGCAGATGGTGGACGGGGGTGTACGGCAGCATCACACCGAGGTCGGGGCTGCCGGGCGCGACGGCCTGAAGCGCGTCCGCCACGCGTCGCCGCAGCAGCACGACGGGCCGGGCGGGGTCCTCGAGCAGCCGCCGCTCCTCCGGGCCGAGACGCACAAGGTGCTCGGCGTCGTCCGCGCTCCTCGCCATGACGGCGAACGGCTTGTCGCCCCGCGCCTTGCGACGCCTCAGGAGCGTGACGGCCTCGGCGTTCGCGGCGTCACAGGCCAGGTGGTAGCCGCCCAGCCCCTTCACGGCGAGGATCGCACCGCGTGCGAGCAGCGCGCGGGCCTCGGCGACCGGATCGCCGACGGCCCCCGCCCCGATCAGGCGCAGCCGCGGCCCGCACTGCGGGCAGGCGACCGGCTGGGCGTGGAAGCGCCGGTCGGCCGGATCGCCGTACTCGCGGGCGCAGTCGGCGCACATCGCGAAGCCGGCCATGGTGGTGTGGGCGCGGTCGTAGGGGACGCCGGTGACGATGGTGAAGCGGGGGCCGCAGTGGGTGCAGTTGACGAAGGGGTGCCGATGGCGCCGGTCCGCAGGGTCGGCCAGTTCGGCGAGGCAGTCGGTACAGGTGGCCGTGTCCGGGGAGACGAGCGTACGGGCCGGACCGTCGCCGCGGGAGGCGAGGATGGTGAACGCCTCGCCTCCGGTGGCGGGCAGTTCCTGGTGGTGGACGGACTCCACCCGGGCCAACGGGGGCGCCTGGACGGCGATCCGGTCGCAGAACTGGGCCACGGCCGCGACACTGCCCTCGACCTCGGCGACGACGCCCTCCGGGGTGTTGGTCACATGCCCGATCAGGGCGAGTTCGGTGGCGAGGCCGTAGAGGTACGGCCGGAAGCCCACGCCCTGTACCACTCCCCGGACGACGACCCGGCGGCGCAGCGAGGGAGTGCTCACGAATGGGTGTGGGTCAGATCGCCGACCGCATGCGCATGCGTATGGGTCGCACGGGCCATGACCGGTCGGTGCGGGGGCTCTCCCGATGCCGCCGCGAGCGCCCGGTCGAGCACCGCGCCGGTCCCCTGCCCCCGCCGCGCGGAGGTGAGGACGATGTCGACACCCGGGTTGACCTGCTCCACGTTCGCGCGGAAGGCGTCCTCGTCGAACTCGACCGCCCGCGCGATGTCCGTCTTGGTGATCACGACCAGATGGGCGAGGCCGAAGGCGGTGGGGTACTTGAGCGGCTTGTCCTCGCCCTCCGTCACGGACGCCAGGACGACTCTGAGCGTCTCGCCGAGGTCGTAGGACGCGGGGCAGACCAGGTTGCCGACGTTCTCCACGAACAGCAGCCGGGTGTCGTCGGGCAGCCAGCCCACCAGGTGCTGGGCGAGCATGCCGGCCTCCAGATGGCAGAGGCCGTCGGTGAGGACCTGCTTGACGGGGACTCCCGAGCGGGCCAGCCGGGCCGCGTCGTTCTCGGTGGCGAGGTCGGCGGTCAGCGCCGCGACGGGCACCGACCGCTCCCGGGCGAGGAGGAGTTCACGTTCGAGCAGCGCGGTCTTTCCGCTGCCGGGGCTGGACAGCAGGTTGACGACGGTGGTGCCGCGGGCCGCGAGGTTGCCACGCAGCACCTCTGCGCCGGCGTCGTTCTTCGCGAGCACGGCCTGCCGCAGGTCGACGGCACGACACATGGTTCAGCACTCCTCGGGGATCGGTGCGCGGGTAGGGGCGTGCGGGGGCGGCGCGCCGTCCTCCCAGCGCACGCCGACGATCTGCAGTTCGCGGCCCGTGAGCAGGTCGGTGCGCGTCCCGTCGCAGGCGGGGCAGGTCAGCCGGGGTGGCATGCCGACGGCCCATTCGTGGGCGCAGGCGGTGCAGCGGGCCCGGCCGGGCACCGCCTCGGTGACGAGTTCGGCGCCTTCCAGCAGGGTTCCGGCGCAGGCGAGTTCGAAGCAGAAGGTGAGCGAGTCGGGGACGACTCCGGCGAGTTCGCCGACCTGGAGGCGTACCGAGCGCACCGCCGTGACGTCTCCCGCCTCGGCGGCGGCCGTCTCCACCTGGTCGATCACGGCGAGCGCCACGGACATCTCGTGCATCGGTCTCCGTCCTCCCGGGGCCGGCCTTCATTAGAGGTGAGGCGCCGGGGCGGTCCGGCCAGGCACGCCGTCGTGGGGCGGGCGGGTACGCCGTTCGCCGCAAGCGCGGGCGTACCCGCCCCCGGTTCACATGCGGCGGATCCTCAGGTAGCGCCTGACGTCGGGGAACACCTCGACGACCACAGCGGCCACCACAAGCGCCGCGCCACCGACAATGATCTTCTTCATCCTGTCTCTCCTCTGGTTGAGGCGGGTGCCACGGACGGCTCGCCGTCCCGCAGCAGCTGTTCGATCAGCTGTACGGCCCTGGGTACGGCGTCGGCGACCGGCGTGCTGAGTCCGATGCCCTCGTCGACCGAGGCCGGTTCGCAGCCGACGATCAGGACGCGCCGGGGCGGCTGTCCGTCGGTGCCGGCACACAGGGTGTCCAGCAGCGCGAGGACGGCGTCGGGGGTCATGCGGTGACCGTCGATCGCGGGGACGCCTCCGGTGTCGGCGCCGGAACCGTCGTACTCGATGGTGTACAGCGTGCCGGGGGCCTCGCCTCGGGCCGTGGCGTCGACGAGGACGAGGGTGTCGTAGCCGTCGAGGAGCTGGTAGGCGAGATGCACACCGCGTACGCCGATGTCCACGACCTCGACGTGTTCCGGCAGTGGCCGTTCGGTGAGCAGGCGGGCGGTCTCCACGCCGAAGCCGTCGTCGTGGAGGAAGATGTTGCCGATGCCGGCGACGAGGGTCCGCTTCATGGCCGGTCCTCCAGGGGTACGACCTCGTCGGGCTGGAAGTAGAGGTAGCGGCCCTGTTCGCGGCGGATGTCGGCGCCCGGGTCGCCCTCGACGGTCACCGCGAGATGCACCGTGCCGTCGACGTCGTGCAGTACGGCCTCGACGGTCGCGGTGCGGCCCTGGAGGAACAGGTCCTGGGCGTCGGTGTGCCGCAGACCGGGCCGCAGCTCGACGCGGCTGCCCTTCCCCACCGACCGCCCGTCGACGACCACCGTGTCGTGCTCGGGGTCGAAGCCCGCGTCGCTCGCCGGGTCCCACCAGGGCGTGTCGGGGCGCCGCACCCCGAGCTCGTCCGGGAATCCCGCCTCCCCGGTGACCTCCCGCAGGCTGCGCACCGCGCCGTGCAGACGTTCCAGCACCTCGGCCGGCATCGAGTCCGCGAGGTCGATCACCGCGGCCGCCCGCGCGTCGGTGCCGCGGGCCTCTCGCTTCTCCTCGTCGGTGAGCGCGGCGGTGCGCAGCGCGAGGATCTCGTCGATCTCGGTGGAGTCGTAGAGCGCGCCGGGGCTCTCCGGAGCGATGGCCGGATGGTCCTCCAGGATGATCGGCGAGGACAGCACGAGGTCCGCGCGGCCGGGTTCGCCGGCGAGCACCGGCCAGGTGTGCAGATTGCGGCAGGCGGCGACCGCGCCCTTCGCCCACTCGGGGGGATCGGTCATCGACAGGAAGGAGCCGGCGTCGAGGGCCATGAGGAGGTGGGTGGCCACCAGGGAGTGCGGCAGCGCCGCGTCCCGGTCGGCGGCACAGCCTTCCGGAGGTGTCCACGCGGTGGTGTTCTCCACAATCGCGGTGAGTCTCAACACCCGGTAGGGGCCGTCGAGTTCGCGGGCCGACAGCCGTACGGTCCCGCTGATCCCCGCGCTCCGCCGGACCAGTCGGCCGACGGTCCGCCCGGCCGCGTCGACAACCGGCTCGGTGTCGTCGCGGGCGGGGCGGAGGAAGGGGAACTCGACGCCGTCGCCGAGGAGTTGTTCCACCGAGGCCACCAACTCGACGCGTTCCTCGTCACCTTCGTCCCAGGGCACCAACACCCGGTCCTCGAGGTGGAGTTCGGGCACGGTCTCGAAGTCGCCGCCGGGAAGGGCGCGTTGCACGGTGCGGCGCCGGGCGTGCAGGAAGCGTGCCTCGACCGAGAGGGTGGCGTCCGCCTTCGGTTCCATCAGGCACTCGGTGTGCTGGAAGTCGTGCTCCTCGCAGTCGGCGCCCCATGCGGGCGGCACCAGCACGCCGAACTGCCAGCGCAGCCGGTTCTTGGCCGCCGAGGCGCGGTACGGGTAGAGCACGTACCCCTCGAAGAGCACGGCGTCGGCCACCTGCCGGGCGAGGGCGAACCGCTCCTCGGTCTCGGGGGCGAACGCGGTCACGGTCACGGGTCGGTCCTTCCGGTGGTGCCGGTGAGCGCGCGGAACGGGTCGTTCACTGGTGGGTCGGGGGTGTCGAGCAGCGCTTTGACCGTCGCCTCCCAGGAGGGCAGGGCATGGCGTGAGCGGTAGGCGAGGAGGGCGTCCATGGTGTCGCTGGGCAGCCGGATCCAGCCGCAGCCGGGGAAGTGCTGCTCGACCATCTCCCGCCAGGTGGCGACCGGCATCCGGTATGTCGCCTCCCGGTCCCACGGGACGGGTTCGACCCGGAAGCCGGCGGCGCCGGTGAAGGCCGTACCGGAGAACAGCATCAGCAGCGGGACCTCGCCGTCGGTGAGGGCGGCGAGGTAGCGGGTGGCGGCGATGTCCATGTCGTAGGTGCAGGGCACGACGAGATCGGTCTCGGTCTCGCCGGTGAAGCTCGGCACCATCAGGGAGACCTGCGCGAACTGCACGGGCTGGAGGGTGCTGCCCCAGCGGGAGCGCTCGCCGAAGAGGTCGGTGAGGCCGTCGGCCTCGGCGGACGCGTAGCCGCGGCGGGCGGGTTCGATACGGATCTGGCAGCGCAGGGCGAGGGCGTGCACGGGGGTGTCGCCGGAGGCCGTGACGCGCAGCCGGAAGACGAGGGTGGGTCCGGCGGCGTACCGGTCGGCGCGTACGCCGGTGCAGGCGAACGAGAACTCCGTCATGGGTGGACCGCCTCCTTCACCGGCCGGGCGCGGCGCCGGACGTCCGCGAAGAAGGCGTCCAGGGCGGCCCGGGCCTCGGCCCCGCCGTCGAAGCCCTGCCACAACAGCCGCATACGGCCGACGAGTTCGTAGCAGATGTCGATGGGGACGAGGTGGCACTCGATCCGGCCTTCGGTGCGGCGCAGCAGCAGCGCCTCGATGTCCGGTTCGAGGGCCTCGGCGAGCCGGCTGCCGCCGAGGACCTCCGTCCAGGTGGCGGGTTCGAGTTCGCTCTCGGTGGCGCCGGCCGGGCTGGGGTAGAGGGCGACCAGCCGGTCGAGGGCGGCGTTGCGGAAGAAGAAGGCGACGCCGACCGGGATCTGGAGCGCGTCCCACGCACCGTCGTCGAGACGGTGCGCGGGGTCGCTCAGATACCGGTCCGGGACCGCGCGGAAGCGGCCCGCGGCGGCACCCGGTGTCTCCATCAGCAGCGCGCAGGGGCCGCAGGCGCAGACGAGGGCGCGTTTCTCGGTGTCGACCAGGTGGCGGTGGCCGTCCGGCACCACGGCCGCGCACAGTTCGCACCGCTCGGGCCGCGGCGGACGCTCGGTGAGGAACCTGCGCAGTCCCCGAGCGTTCATCGGTTCCCCGTCGGCGCCGGAGAACTGCCGATCTGGAGCAGTGCGGGTGCCGGCTCCACGACGACCTCCCGGACCTCGGGCGCGAAGCAGGCGAGGGCGGCCCGCGCGGCCTCTTCGGCGTCCGTGCCCGAGCCGCAGCAGCCGCCGCTCGCCCGGGAGCGCAGCCGCAGCGCACCGCTCTCCTCGTCGAAGCCCGCGACCTCCAGCTCCTGGTCCCGGAGGCTGTCCAGGGCCCGGCCGATGCGGGTGTCGCGGTCCTCGGGGTGCAGGTCGTGCAGGACGAGCAGGCTCGCGACCAGTTCGTCGCCGAGCAGTGCTCCCGGGACGCCCCCGGGGGCGGCGGACAGCACCTGGAGGGCGCGGGCGAGGCCGGCGCCGTAGAAGTCCATGAGGGACCGGACGAGTTCCTCGGCCGCCGCGGCGGCGGGGTCGCCGCTCGCGGCCATCCGGTCCAGGACCTCCTCGATACGGCGCCCGGTCTGCTCGGCGTTCGCCGGCCGGGCCGCCGTCGTGGGCGCGCTCATCCGCCGAGTCCGCTCAGGCCGGTGGGGACGTGCATGGTCTTCACGGTCTTGCCGCCGCCGACGTACATGTGGACTCCGCAGGGCAGACAGGGGTCGAAGCTGCGGACGGCGCGCATGATGTCGATGCCCTTGAAGTTCTCCGGGGTGTTCTCCTCGAAGATCGGGGTGTTCTGCACGGCGTCCTCGTACGGACCCGGGGTGCCGTAGGAGTCGCGGACGCTGGCGTTCCAGGGGGTCGGCGGGTACGGGTGGTAGTTGGCGATCTTGCCGTCGCGGATCACCATGTGGTGGGAGAGGACACCGCGGACGGCCTCGGTGAAGCCGACGCCGATGCTCTCGTCCGGGACCTCGAACTTCTCCCAGGTCTGGGTGCGTCCGGCGCGGACCTCCGCCAGGCCCTTCTCCGCGCAGTGCAGGGCGACGGCGGCGGCGTACGCCTGGAAGTAGGTGCGGGCGCGGTTACGCTCCAGCGCGTTGGACCACTTCGGGATCTTCCACTCGAAGGTGGTCTCCGGCTTGGTCAGGGTGCGCGGCAGGTTGATGACCACGCTGTGGCCGGTGGCCTTGACGTAGCCGATGTCGACGAGCCCGGACAGGGCGGTGGACCACAGGCGGGCGATGGGGCCGCCGCCGGTGTCCAGGGCGAGGTGGTCCTTGCCGTCGAACCAGCGCGGGGACATCACCCAGCTGTACTTGTCGTCGAAGTTCCGCTTCTGCGGGGCGGGGATGGTGTGCTGGTTCCACGGGTGGCGCGGGTCCACCGGGTTGCCGAGCGGGTCGTGGGTGACGAACTGTTCCTGACCCTGCCAGTCCTCGTAGTAGGAGCTGCCCAGCAGGATGCGGATGCCGAGGTTGATCTGGGTGAGGTCGTTGGTGACCAGCTTGCCGTCGACGATGATGCCGGGCGTGACGAACATCCGCCGGCCCCAGTCCGTCATGTTGGCGTAGGTGAAGTCGCAGTACTCGGGGTCGTTGAGCGCGCCCCAGCAGCCGAGCAGGACACGCCGGCGGCCGACCTCCTCGTACCCGGGCAGGGCCTCGTAGAAGAAGTCGAACAGGTCGTCGTGCAGGGGCACGACGCGCTTCATGAACTCGACGTACCGCATGAGGCGGCTGAGGTAGTCCGTGAAGAGCTGTACGGAGGCGATGGTGCCGACGCCGCCCGGGTAGAGCGTGGAGGGGTGCACATGGCGGCCCTCCATGAGGCAGAACATCTCGCGTGTGTACCGGCTGACCTGGAGGGCCTCGCGGTAGAACTCGCCCTCCAGGGGGTTGAGCGAGCGCATGATGTCGGCGATCGTGCGGTAGCCGTGCTCGGCGGCGTGCGGGGCCTCGGTGCGCTCGGCGAGTTCGAGGACGCCGGGGTTGGTCTCCCGGACCATCTTCTCGCAGTAGTCGACCCCGACCAGGTTCTCCTGGAAGATGTTGTGGTCGAACATGTACTCCGCGGACTCGCCGAGGTTGATGATCCACTCACCGAGGTGCGGGGGCTTCACGCCGTACGCCATGTTCTGCGCGTACACCGAGCAGGTGGCGTGGTTGTCGCCGCAGATCCCGCAGATCCGGCTGGTGATGAAGTGCGCGTCGCGCGGGTCCTTGCCGCGCATGAAGACGCTGTAGCCGCGGAAGACCGACGACGTGCTGTAGCACTCCGCGACCCGCTTCTGCTTGAAGTCGATCTTCGTGTGGATGCCGAGGGAGCCCACGATCCGGGTGATCGGGTCCCAGGCCATCTCCACCAGGCCGCTGCCGTCGCCGGCCGCCTTCGTCCTTGCCATCGTCTTTGCCGTGCCCTTCGTTGCGCGGGGAGGGTGTGTGGGGGGAGTTACTGAGCCGCGATCACCACGGCGGCCGGTAGCCGGTGGTGATCTTGTCGCCGGTATGGCGCCACTTGGGCTCCTTGTCCACGGTCTTCGCCGTGATCGTGCGCAGCTTGCGGACGACGGCGCCGTACGCGCCGCTGGCCGTGCTGGAGATCTTGGCGCCGGGGGGTTCGTCCATGAACGGCATGAACTTGTCGGGGAAGCCGGGCATGGTGCAGGCGATGCAGATGCCGCCGACGTTCGGGCAGCCGCCGATGCCGTTCATCCAGCCGCGCTTGGGCACGTTGCACTTGACGACCGGCCCCCAGCAGCCGATCTTGACCAGGCACTTCGGCGAGTCGTAGGTCGTCGCGAACTCGCCCTGCTCGTAGTAGCCGGCACGGTCGCAGCCCTCGTGGACGGTGGCCCCGAACAGCCAGGTCGGACGGAGCTTGTCGTCCAGCGGGATCATCGGGGCCGAGCCGGCCGCCTGGTAGAGCAGGTAGGTGAGTGTCTCGGCGAAGTTGTCCGGCTGGATCGGACAGCCGGGGACGCACACGATCGGGATGCCCGCCTGGGACTTCCAGTCCCAGCCGAGGTAGTCCGGCACGCCCATCGCCCCGGTCGGGTTGCCCGCCATGGCGTGGATGCCGCCGTACGTGGCACAGGTGCCGATCGCGACGACCGCGAGGGCCTTGGGCGCGAGACGGTCGATCCACTCGCTGGTGGTGATCGGCTGACCGGTCTCCGGGTTGTCGCCGAAGCCGCACCAGTAGCCCTCCGGCTTGATCGCCTCGTTGGGGACGGACCCCTCGACGACCAGTACGAACGGGTCGATCTCACCGCGCTCGCCCTTGAAGAACCACTCGATGAACGTGTCCGCGCCGCCGACCGGACCGCACTCGAAGTCGATCAGCGGCCAGTGCACGGCGATCTTCGGCAGGCCGGGCAGCGCACCGAGGACGATCTCCTCGATGCTCGGCTGCATGGCCGCCGTCAGCGCGACCGAGTCGCCGTCGCAGCTCAGCCCGGCGTTGATCCAGAGGATGTGGATCGTGGGTGTCTCGTCGGTGTCCGCAGCGCCGACCGTCTTCGACGTCGCCTCAGTCATGGGACCCCCTCCTGGGGAGGTAAGGGATGAAGTCCTACATTTCGGACCCTGAGGTTCTTCGTATCAGCCGTCCGGCCGCGACGGGATCCGAGGGGGGCCGTTCCGGTGAATCCGGCGGCGGACGGGCTGCGAGGGGTTTAGACGGGGGCGAGGTGCTCCGGGGTGCCCCGGGGGCGCTCCTTGCGGACGAAGGCCCGGCGCAGGGCGTGGTAGGGGGCGTCCGGGTCGTCGAAGGTCCGGCGCATCCGGGCCAGCTCCCGCTCCCGGTACCCGGCCAGCGGGGTCGTGCTCTCCCGCAGCTCCAGCTCCGTCTTCTTCGCGGCGATCCGGGCCGTGGTCGCCGGCAGGGCGGACAGGTGCGCGGCCAGGCGGGCGACCTCCGCCGCGAACGCGCAGGGGCCGCCGTCCACCACCCGGTCGACGAGTCCCAGGCGCCGAGCGCTCGCCGAGCTCACCGGCAGCGCCTCCCGCATGAGCCGTTCGGCCGCCGCCGGGCCCACCCTGCGGGGCAGGGTGTACGTCCAGTACTCCGAGCCGTAGAGCCCCATCAGGCGGTAGTGCGGGTTCAGTACGGCGCCCGAGCGGCACCACACCTCGTCGGCCGCGAGGGCGAGCATCGCCCCGCCCGCCGCGGCGTTGCCGGGGACCGCCGACACCACCAGCCGGTCGGTCGTCGTCAGGACCGCCTCGACCAGGTCGTCGATGGCGTTGATGTTCGCCCAGGACTCGGCGGCCGGGTCGGTGGCGGCCTCGATGACGCCCAGGTGGATCCCGTTGGAGAAGAAGTCCCGCTCACCGCCCAGCACCAGCACGGACGTGGGCCGCGCGCACGCCTCCCGGTAGGCGGCGAGCAGACGCCGGCACTGACCGGTGCTCATGGCGCCGCCGGGGAACGAGAAGGAGAGGAAGCCGACGTCGCCCTCCTCCCGGTAGCGGATGTCCGTCCAGGTGGGCTCCTGCGCCTCGGGCAGGGGCGGCAGCCGGTCGCCGAGGGCCGCTGTGGCGGGCAGCTTGTAAGTGGGCGGCCGCCCGGGCACGCGCCGGGGCCGCAGCTCCGGGATCCACACGGCGCCGTCGGTCGTGGCCCGGCAGACCGCTCCGGCCCGGGTGGCCAGGAACTCGCCCGGACGGCCGCGCAGCACGCCCTCGGGGTGGCCGCCGTGCAGGTACCACTCGCCGCCGAGGAACATGTCCAGCACCCCGGGCTGCGAGTCGGCGGCCCGCAGCTTGCGCAGGACGGTCCGGGTGGAGTCCCGGGCCCAGTCGATCCGCCGGACGCCCTGGTCGAGATACGGCCGTACGCACACCGGTCCGTCCTGCTTGCGCGGCGCGTAGGTCCCGTCGGCGAAGCGCTCCACCGCGAGCAGGACGGCGGCGAGCGCGGCGTCACCGACCTCGCCGCGGTACAGCGCGCTCTTGGCCACCTGAGGCACCCGGCACGGCACCGACGCCCACACGTCACCGGCGTCCATCTCCGCCCCGGCCCGCAGGACGGTGACGCCCCAGTCGGCGGCGCCCTCGTGGATCGCCCAGTCCAGGGAGGACGGCCCCCGGTCGCCCACCGGCCCGGGATGGACGACCAGGCAGGTGTACGCCGTCCACACCTCTTCGGGGATCGCCGTCTTCAGCATCGGCGCGAGGACGAGCTGCGGGTCGTGCCGCCGTACGGCCTCCGGCAGCGGGACGTCCGGCAGGGCCAGCTCCACGGCGACGCGGTGGCCGCGGTCGCGCAGCTCGGCGTGGACGCGCTGGGTGAGGCTGTTGAACGCGCTGGCTACCAGCAGGATGTGCACGGCTGCCTCCGGGCGGACGAACGGCAGACGGGGATGACCGCCGTCAGCGATCGTCGGTCACGTCCGCCGGACCTCCCCGGAGACAGTCGGTGAGGTCATCCGAAAGCAGGTGTCGCTCCGCCGTCCGGCCTCACTGCTCCCGCAGGCCGTCGATCACGCGCCGCCAGCGGGAGCGGGTGGCCCCGAAGTGGGTCTCGTGCTCCCAGACGTGGGTGCAGGACGGGCACTGCAGGTGAAGCAGGCTGCCCGTGTTGGAGAGCAGGTAGCGCCAGTGCGTGGAGCAGGTGCGCCCCTGCGCGCAGGGGTCGCAGCCCTGGCGGTCGTCGCAGTTCGGGCAGGCCACCCAGGCCCGGCGGCCGATGTCGGCCTGCGGGTCAAGCGGCAGCACTGCCGCCCCCTCTCGGGGGCAGCACCCCGGCCGCGACCAGCTCGTCGTACACGCGCTGCTGCTCGTCGTCGAGACCGGAGTACAGCAGGTCGTTCGCCTCTTCCTCGCCGCGCAGGACCGCGACGGGGTCCCAGTCGGGGCCGAGGGCTGCCAGGACGTGACTGCGCCGGAGCATCTCGTGCGCGGTCAGGTCGACGTCGAAGGAGGACATGCGCCCGAACGTAGGTAAGCCTTCGTCGCTTCGGCAAGGCTAGGTGGGGGAACTCACAGCGCGGAACTCACAGCGTCGTCGCGAACCAGGTGGGCTCGTCGGCGAGTGCCTGCTTGATCCGGAAGAGCTGTCGTTCCCGCATCGACGGCAGGGCGTCCACGGCGAACCAGCCCACATCCAGGGACTCGTCGTCGTTGACGCGGGCCTCGCCGCCGACGGCCCGGCAGCGGAAGGTGACGTCCATGAACTGGCACCGGTCGCCGTTGGGGTACTCGATCCGGCTCCCGGAGCGGATCAGGGCGATGCGCTCGGGGACGCACCGGACGCCCGTCTCCTCGTACACCTCGCGCACGGCGCAGTCGGCGGGCTGCTCGCCCGGGTCCGGGATGCCCGAGATCACGCACCACTCCCGGTTGTCCGCGCGCTGCCCCAGCAGGACCCGGCCCTCGTCGTCGAGGACGACGGCGCTCACGCCGGGGAGCCAGAGCAGCTGGTGACCCGCGGCGGCCCGGATCTCGGTGATGAAGTCAGGAGTCGGCATGGTCCGACCCTATCCGGGCCGGTCCCCCGCTATGCCCGAGCGGTTCCCCGCTATGCCCGAGCGGACCGCCGGGTGCGCAGGCCCGCGCCGATCGCCCAGCCCAGGCCGCCCGCGGCGACGAGCACCAGGGCGATCTCGGGGAGGATGCCGAGCCGGGTCGCGGGCGTCTCCGAGGAGCGCAGCGGAACCTTCTGCACCAGGGAGTCGGCGACGAACATGCCGGTCTTCTGGGTGATCCTCCCGTCCGGCATGATGATCGCGCTGACGCCGCTGGTCACGGGAACGGTCACGGTGCGGCTGTGCTCGACGGCGCGGATCCGGGACATGGCGAGCTGCTGGTAGGTCATCTCGCTGCGGTCGAAGGTGGCGTTGTTGCTGGGCACCGAGATCAGCTGGGCGCCGTCGGTGACCTCGGAGCGCACGGCCCAGTCGAAGGCTGCCTCGTAGCAGGTGACCAGGCCCACCTTGGCGTTGTCCATGTCGAACACGCCCGGCTTGGTGCCCCGGCTGAAGTCCTGGCTGACCATCGACGTCCAGTCGCTGTTGATCGCCCCGATGAGCGAGCGCAGCGGGAGGTACTCGCCGAAGGGCTGGATCTGCCGCTTGTCGTAGGTCTGGGTGGGGCCCTTCACCGGGTCCCACAGGATCTGCTCGTTGTACAGCTTGCCGCCGCGCTCGACGACGCCGCCGACCGAGATGGGGGCGCCGATCGCCTTGGCCGCCTTGTCGATGACGGCCGCCGCGTCGGCGTTGGCGAACGGGTCGATGTCGGAGGAGTTCTCCGGCCACAGCACGAAGTCGGGCCGGGCCACCTTGCCCGCCTTGATCTCGGCGGCCAGGCGCTCCGTCTCACGCGCGTGGTAGTCGAGGACGGCCCGGCGCTGGGCGTTGAACTCCAGGCCGGCCCGGGGGACGTTGCCCTGGATGACGGCGACCGTCGCGGTGCCGTCCTCCGCCTTGTCGCTGACCAGCGAGCGCGCGGCCACCGCGCCCACGACCGGGACGGCCACGCTGAGCAGCGCCACGGCGGCGGCGGACCGCCGTACCTCACCGGTGCGCCGCCGCTCCAGCACCAGGCGGACGATCTCGTACAGGCCGAAGCCGCTCAGGACGACCGCGAAGCCGAGGACGGGGGTGCCGCCCAGCGCTGCGAGCGGGAGGAAGACACCGTCCGCCTGGCCGAAGGCGATCTTGCCCCAGGGGAAGCCGCGGAACGGGAAACGCGCGCGTGCCGCCTCGCCGGCGATCCAGAGGGCGGCTGCGAACACCGGCCAGGCCGGCAGTTTCGACACCTTGGCGACACCGACGCCGACCAGGGCGACGAACATCGCCTCGATGGCGACCAGGGCGAGCCAGGGGCCGGGGCCGACCTCGACACCCGTCCACACCAGCAGCGGGAGCAGAAATCCCAGGCCGAAGAGGTAGCCGAGACCGAGGGCCGCCTTCCAGCCGCGTCCGCGCAGCACCCAGCCGAAACCGGCGAACGCCGGGAGGGCCAGCCACCACAGGGTGCGTGGCGGGAAACTGACGTAGAGCAGCACTCCGGAGAGCGCCGCTGCGGCGGGCGGCACGAGACGCGGGAGCCAGGGGCGGCGCGGGGCCGGCGCGGCCTGGGGTTCCCGCTGGTCCGGCTGGCCCACGGAAGTTGCGGTGACGGTCACTCCGGGAGTGTACGGCGGGTGCCCTTTCGGCGGACAGCGCGGTCCGGGGTGGTCCGCCGGCCTGGGCACGACGCATCCCCAAACCGCCCATCAGCCGTTACGGTGACCGAGAGCCCTTGTCGCACACGCGTCCGGGGTTCGAACAGGCCGGGGGGCGACCGGGTTCGGGGGGACGGGTGGGGGCCACGGGTTCCAGAGGGACGGCGTCGTCCGTGGGCGCCGACGGGGAGAGACACAACGTTCTGGACGCGGCGGGCGTCGTGGTGCTCGGGGCCTGTGCCGTCTGGTCCCTGGTCACCGCGGCCGTGCACGGCGGGCGCCCCGAGGGCGTGCTGCTCGCGGTGCTGGCCGTGGCCGCCGGGTACGCGGCCGGACGGATCCTGGGGGTGCTGCTGCCGGTGGCCGCGCCCGGTACCGCGGCGCTGGCCGGGCTCGCCCTGGCGGTGGCCCTGCCCCGGCTTCCGCCGGGACCCGGGGCCGACGCGCCCCTGGGCCACGCGGGTGCCACGGCGGCGGTGCTGGCGCTGTCGGCCGGTGCGGCGTGCTGCGCGGCCCGGGCGACGCCCGTACGCCTGCTGCGGCTGGCCCTGTGGCTGCTGGCCGGGGCCGTCGTGGTCACCGGAGCGCTGCTCGGTTCGACGGCGGCCGTCGTGACGTGCGGTGCCGTGCTGCTGTGCGGCCTGGCCGCGGGCCGCGTCCGCCGCCGGGCGCCGGTGCTCGCCGTGCTGGGTCTGGCGGCGGCGCTGGTGACCTGCCTGACCTGGGCGGTCGCCGGGAACGCGCTGTCCGGCGGCCTCACCGGGTCCCTGGAGGACGTGCTGACGCCGCACCGGATCGCCCTGTGGCGCGACGCGCTGGGGCTGGCGGACCGCCACACCGGACTGGGTGTCGGACCGGGACGCTTCGGTGAGCTGAGCGTCGCGGCGGCGCAGTCGACGCCCTACGACGGCAGGCCGCACTCGGCGGCGCTTCAGCTGGCCGCGGAGCAGGGTGTCGTCGGTGTGCTGGTTCTCGCGGCGGGCTTCTGCTGGGTGCTGTGCGCGCTGTGGGCCGCGCCGCGTCCGACCCCGGTCGTCCTCACGACGGGCGCCGCGCTCACCGCGCTCGCGGCACTGGCCGCCGTCGGCAACGCGCTGAGTTTCACCGCGGTGTCGGTCGGCGCGGGCCTGCTGGCGGGACTGGCCACGGCCCGGCCGCTCGCGGACGGCATCGCACAGGAGCCGGCGGGAGAGTTACGCGGCCACGGCCGACCGGTCGGCTGAAGGGTTCACCAGCCCGGGCGGCCGTCATGTCCGTGCAAGGCTCAGTGCGCCGCGCCCGGTGTCCCCGTCCGCAGCCGTGCCTTGATGGCGCGTACGGCGCTCTCCGCGTCGTCCACGGTGATCGTGAACGTATGGCCGTCCCACAGGCGCAGTACGACACCCTCACCACGGCGTACGACGACGGCGGTGCCCTTCTCGGGGCGCCAGCGGTAGCCCCAGCCGCCCCAGTGGCGCGGGGTGACATGGGGTTCGAACTCGGCGCCCGCGACATGGGACAGCGGGATCCGGCGGCGCGGTACGCCGATGTGGCCGCAGCGCACCTCGAGCGACTCCTTGTCGAGTCTCAGGTCGACGTGGACGAAGGCGAGCGTGCCGAAGAGGACCAGGAGTCCGGCGGCGATACAGCCCACCACGGACATGACAAGGGGAACGCTGCCGGAGGTCCAGGCCGAGTCGACGGCGAGCTCGATGCCGAGTGCCATACAGGCCGCGCCGACCAGCGCGAGCAGCCACTGGAACCGGTTCGTGGCACGGCCGGTCCAGACATCGGGGTGCGGGGTTTCCCCGCCGTGGGGGTGGTCCCTCATGGAAATGAGATTACTCAGGTTTCGCTGCGCGGGTAGGGCGTTGCGCAGGGTGACTGGGCCGAGCGGGGGTCCCGTCAGGTGGCGGGGCTGCCGGCTGTCTGGAGGAGGCGGCCCTCCGGGTAGGCGAGCGCGGGCAGCGGCAGGGCGCCCTCGCGCCCGCTGAGCAGGACGGTCACGCTGCCGAGGGCGGTGGCTTCGGGTGCGGGCCGCGCTCCGATGCGGCGCAGGGCCTGCGCCGCCACGGCGTCGGCCGAGCCGTACAGGACGAGGGGCGGCCGGCCGGGGTGCTGGAGGGCGGCGCGGATGCGGTCCTCGACGAGTTCGTAATGGGTGCAGCCCAGGACGACGGTCGTTACGTTCTCGGGTGTCAGCGCGGCTGCCGCGGTGACGGCGGCGTCGATCGCCGTCTCGTCCGCGTGCTCGACGGCCTCGGCCAGGCCCCAGCAGGGGACCTCGGTGACCGTGACGCCGTCGGCGAAGTCCTCGATGAGGCCGCGCTGGTAGGGGCTGCCGGTGGTGGCGGGCGTGGCCCAGATGGCGACGGGTCCGCCGCCGGACGCGGCCGGTTTGATCGCCGGGACGGTGCCGACCACCGGGATGCCCGGTTCGAGGCGGGCGCGCAGGGTGTGCAGGGCGTGCACGGTCGCGGTGTTGCAGCCGATGATGAGGGCGTCGGGCCGGCGCGCCGCCGCGGCCTCGGCGACGGCCACGGCGCGCCCGGTGAGGTCCTCGGGGGTGCGTGGACCCCAGGGCATGCCGTCGGGGTCGAGGGAGAGCACGAGATCGGCGTCGGGCCGCAGGCGCCGTACCGCGGCAGTGGCCGCCAGCAGCCCGATTCCGGAGTCCATGAGCGCGATCTTCACCCGGCCACCATAGACGATGTGCCTTTCGCTCCCGGCCGGGTGGGGCAGACTGCGCGGGTGAGCGCCATCGTGTGGATCGCCGCCGTCTCGCTGGCCGCCTGGCTGTGGCTGCTGCTCTGTCAGGGCTTCTTCTGGCGTACGGACGTGAGGCTCCCGCCCCGTACGGAGCCGGCCGAGTGGCCGTCGGTCTGTGTGGTCGTCCCCGCGCGGGACGAGGCGGCGGTGCTGCCGTCGAGCCTGCCGTCGCTCCTCGCCCAGGACTACCCGGGGCGGGCGGAGGTCTTCCTTGTCGACGACGGCAGTTCGGACGGCACCGGAGAGCTGGCGCGCGAACTCGCCCTGCGGCACGGCGGGCTGCCGCTGACCGTGGACGCACCGGGCGAACCGGCCGCCGGCTGGACCGGGAAGCTGTGGGCGGTGCGCCACGGCATCACACTGGCACGCGCGCGTGAGCCGGAGTTCCTGCTGCTCACGGACGCCGACATCGCGCACGCGCCCGACAGTCTGCGGGAGCTGGTGGCGGCGGCGCGCACCGGGGGCTTCGACATGGTCTCCCAGATGGCGCGGCTGCGTGTGGAGAGCCTCTGGGAGCGGCTGGTCGTGCCGGCCTTCGTCTACTTCTTCGCGCAGCTGTATCCGTTCCGCAGGATCGGGCGGCCCGGCGCGAGGACGACGGCGGCGGCGGGCGGCTGTGTCCTGCTGCGCACCGAGACGGCGGTACGGGCCCGGATCCCGGACGCCGTCCGGCACGCCGTCATCGACGACGTGGCGCTCGCGCGGGCCGTGCGGGGGGCGGGCGGGCACATCTGGCTGGGGCTCGCGGAGCGGGTGGACAGCGTCCGTCCCTATCCCGGGCTGCACGACCTGTGGCGGATGGTCTCGCGCAGCGCCTACGCGCAGCTGCGGCACAACCCGCTGCTGCTCGCCGGTACGGTGCTCGGTCTGGCGCTGGTGTATCTGGTGCCGCCGCTCGCCCTGTTCGTGGGGCTCACCGCGGGCGGTACGGCGACGGCGGTGCTCGGCGGGCTGGCGTGGCTGGTGATGACGGGGACGTACGTCCCGATGCTGCGCTACTACGGTCAGCCGCTGTGGCTCGCTCCCCTGCTGCCGTTCACCGCGTTCCTGTATCTGCTGATGACGGTGGACTCCGCGGTGCAGCACTACCGGGGCCGGGGTGCGGCCTGGAAGGGCCGCACCTATGCGCGTCCGGACGCCCTCACCGACGAGGGCTGAGCTATTTGCGGCCCGGTGTCCAGTTCATGCCCCAGCCGTAGGCGCGGTCGACGGTCCGCTGCGGGCTGACCCCGCGGTCCGGGACCAGATAGCGGGCCTCGCGCTGCACGATGAGGTCACCGCCGGTGTGGGTGATGAGCGCGAGGACGCACACGGTCGAGGGGACCGTGCACTCGTCCAGGGAGAAGTCGATCGGGGCGCCGTACTGCGGATGCAGGGTGACCGTGGCGTGCAGGTCGGCGAAGGAGCGGGCGCCTTCGTACACGGTCACGAAGACGACGATGCGCCGGAAGTCGTTCCTGTGGTCGAGGTTGATGGTCAGGTTCTCGCCACTGGACACCGCCCCGGTGCGGTCGTCGCCGTCGAGGTGGATGTACGGGGGTTGGTGCAGGGAGCCGAAGGCGTTGCCGAGTGCCTGGACCACGCCCTTGCGGCCGTCGGCGAGTTCGAACAGGGCGCACAGGTCGAGGTCGAGGTCGTTGTGCAGGGCGACCGCGCGGCCACGCTTGCCGCCCCACCCCGAGAACTGCTTGCGCACCTCCCAGTTGAGGTTCACGCGCATGGTGCCCGAGGTGCCGCCCTGTTTGGCGAGCGACACCGAGGGGGCGGCCTTGGTGAGCGTCACCTTGCTCAGCCGGACCGGGGCGGCGGGCGGAGCCTGCGGTGGAGGCGGGGTGGGCGGCACCGGCGGGGGCACGGTCACCGGCAGGGCGGGCATGGTCGGCGGGGGCGGCGGAGCCTGCGTGGCGGGCGGGGGCGTCGGCGGTGCCGTGTGCTGCGGTTCGTCCACGGTGATCCCGAAGTCCGTGGCGAGCCCTTCGAGGCCGCTGCCGTACCCCTGGCCGACGGCGCGGAACTTCCAGGCGCCCTGGCGGCGGTAGAACTCCCCCAGCACGAAGGCCGTCTCGACCGTGGCGCCCGTGCTGTCGAAGCGGGCGACCGAGCCGCCCCCGGCCGCGTCCCGCACCTCGATGTAGAGGTCGGTGACCTGGGCGAAGGTGCCGCCGTCTGCGGAGGCGGCCAGGACGACGGTCTCGATGGCGGGCTCCACGCGCGCGAGGTCGACGAGAAGGGTGTCGGTGACCCGGCCGCCGTCCTGCCGCTTGCCCTCGTGCCGGACCGCGCCGGAGGAGTGCGCGGGCTGGTTGTAGAAGACGAAGTCGGCGTCGGAACGGACCTTGCCGCCCACGAGCAGCAGCGCCGAGGCGTCCGCGTCGGGCGCCCCCGGTCCCGACCGCCAGCCCAGCTCGACCCGCAGTGCCGTCGTGGGCACCGGGGTGTTGGATCCCTTCGGCATCGACATGTCCGCCCCCTCTGGTGATGTCTACCCGGCCAACCTGTTCCGGGGAACAGCGACGGCTTGGGAAAAGCACAGAAACACCGCCGTCCAACCCCCGGTAACCAGCGCGGAACTCGCTCTTTACACGATGAGAACGAGGCTCGCCGCCCTATTTTCCCAAGTTCGCTCGCATTGGGGGTCCAAGGCCACCCCCGACACGGAAAACAACCCTCTTATCGGTCTCCCCAACCAGCACATCGTGGGCTTAACTTAGGTGGTATGACCTCCCCCCGCTCCACCTATGGCGGTTACTACTCCGCCTTCCCGGACACACCGATCTACGACGCGCTCGTGGCCGAGCGGGGGACCCCGCAGATCGCCCCGATCCGAGTCCCCGCGGCGTACGACACGCCGGGCGGCAACCTGCCCGCGCTGCCGTCCTCGCTGCCCGCCCTTCCGGCGGGTCCGTCCCAGCCGATGTACGGCTACCCACAGGCGCAGCAGCCTTCGCCGCTCCAGCAGGCCCCCGCGGCGTACATCCCGCCGCAGGGGGGCGCGCCACGCGGCTACCCGGGGGCGCAGATGCCGCAGCAGCCGCGCCCGGCGGCGCCCGTGGGTTACGAGGCGATGCGTCCTGCGGCGCCGCGCCCCGCCGCGCCCCAGTACCAGGACCCGTACAACAGCCAGCAGTACCGCGGCTACTGAGCCGACCCGGGGTTGTCGGGGCCGGCCACAGACCAGGACCGAGCGCCGAACGACATCGGGGGGAAGGTCGTCACGCGACACCATCAACACGCCTCGCACAGGCCGCCGCCGGGCTCACGCCCGGCGGCGGCCTGTTTCTTTCCGCCCGGTTCCGACCGTGACCCGGGCAACACTCTCCGCGGGAACCTCCGGCGCCCACCGGATCGTTGGGCTGGGATGAGAAGTTCGTGAGAGGTCCCGGCCGCGGGTGAGCGGGAAGGGGGTGCGGGACGGTGCGAGCGATCGGCGGAATCTGGCGCTGGCGGCACAATCCACTGCGCCGTACGACGGATCTGGTCGAGGCGTGGGTCGCGCTGGCGGCGCTGCTGCTGGTCCTTCTCGTCGCGCCGGTCGTGGGTTCGCTGGTCGGCGCCCTCGCGCAGGGCGCCCTGCAGGAGTCGGTCCGCGAGCAGCGGCAGTCCCGCCACGTGGTCGTGGCCACCGTCGCGCGGAAGGCCGACGGTTCGGCGCTGGAGGTGGACCCGGAGGCCGTCACGGGCCGTGAGCCGCGCAGCCGGGTGGTCGCCGACTGGACCGCCCCGGACGGCACCGCGCAGCACGGCACGGTCCTCTCGAGCGTGCGGACCCCGCACCGCGGCGACCACTTCGAGATATGGACGGACGCCCACGGCCGCCTGGTGGCCCGCCCGCTGGACTCCGCCACGGCGACGACGCACGCCGTGCTGGCCGGGTTCGGCGCGGCCCTGCTCACGGCGGGCACGGTCGAGGGCGGGCGGCGGCTGGTCGTCTGGCGCATGGTCCGCCGCCGGTACGCCCGTTGGGACCAGGCATGGGACCGGGCGGGCCCGGACTGGGGCCGCACCGGCACCGGCAGCTGACGGCCTTACGTCTCTGGTCAACCCACCGCCTTCGCGCGCGCTACGGTGGTGCGGCCGAACCATTCGGCATCGACCCGCGTACGACGAGGTGGGGGCACGGCAACGCCATGGCACAGGGCACGGTCCAGGTGACGCACACCGGCACATCGAGGTGGCGGCGCCGCACAGGTGAGTACGCATCGCTCGCCGCCGCCCTGGAGGCCGCGGCCGAGGGCGACGTCCTCACCGTCGCTCCGGGCACCTACCGGGAGAACCTCGTGGTGCAGCGGGCGGTGACGCTGCGCGGTCCCGAGGGTTCCCCCGGGTCCGTGCGGATCGCGCCCGTGGACGGGGTGCCGCTGACGGTGCGTGCCTCGGCGGTCGTGCAGGACCTGCACGTGGAGGGCCAGGACGCGGCGGCGCCCGCGGTGCTGGTCGAGGAGGGCACGCCGGAGCTGCTGGACCTGCGGATCGTCACCCGGTCCGCCGCCGGTATCGAGGTGCGCGGCGGCGCCCGTCCCACGGTCCGGAGATGCTCGGTCGACAACCCCGCGGGCATCGGGATCGCGGTGGTCGACGGGGGCGGCGGGGTCTTCGAGGAGTGCGAGGTCGTCGCGGCCGGGCAGGCGGGCGTCGCGGTGCGCGGGGGCGCGCACCCCCGGCTCGAGCGCTGCCGGGTGCACCATGCATCCGGTACGGGTCTGAGCGCGACCGGTGAGAACTCCTCGCTGGAAGCGGTGGGTTGCGAGATCTACGAGGTGCGCGGCAGCGGGGTGCAGATCACCGCACGGGCCACCGCCCATCTCACCGACTGCGATGTGCACCGCACCAGCGCCGACGGCGTCACGCTCGACACGGACGCGGTGCTCACGCTGGCCGACTGCCGGATCCACGACATCCCGGAGAACGCAGTCGACCTGCGGTCCCGCTCGGTCCTGACGCTGACCCGCACGACCGTGCGTCAGTTCGGGCGCAACGGGCTGTCGGTGTGGGACCCGGGCACGCGCGTGGACGCCAACCAGTGCGAGATCTTCGACAGCACCGGCGACTACCCGGCCGTCTGGGTCAGCGACGGCGCCACCGCCGTCCTCGACTCCTGCCGGGTGCACGACGTGCCGGACGCGCTGTTCGTCCTCGACCGGGGCTCGCGCGCGGACGTCGTCGACAGCGATCTGTCCCAGGTGCGCAACACGGCGGTGTCGGTGAGCGACGGGGCGACGGCCCAGCTCGACGACTGCCGGATCCGGGACGCGGCGACCGGCGCCTGGTTCCGCGACCACGGCAGCGGCGGCACCCTCAACAACTGCACGGTGGACGGCACCCAGACCGGTGTGATCGTCACCAAGGGTGCCGACCCGACGGTCGAGCGCTGCACGGTCGACTCCCCCGCCGAGGCCGGCTTCTATGTGTCGGCCGGGGGCCGCGGCAGCTTCCTCAACTGCCGGGTGACGGGCAGCGGCGGCTACGGCTTCCACGTCATAGACGGCAGCCGTACGACGCTGCGCAAGTGCCGTACGGAGCGCTGCGCGCGCGGGGGTTACGAGTTCGCGGACGCCGGGGCGGACGCGACGCCCGGTTCGGGGCCCGTGGTCGAGGACTGCACGAGCGACGAGAGCGCGAGCGTACGGACGCCGGCGACGGTGGAGACGGTCGTACAGACGGCCGACCGGTCGTCCGGTGTCCTCGGGACGGTCCCCGAGCAGCGCGCGACCTCGCCGGAGCCGCAGCCGGCCGCGGCCGGCGACGAGCCGGGTCTCTCGGTGCGGACGTCGAAGGACGTGCTCGGCGAACTCGACGCGCTGGTGGGCCTGGACAGCGTCAAGCGCGAGGTGCGGGCGCTGACCGACATGATCGAGGTCGGGCGGCGCCGGCAACAGGCGGGCCTGAAGGCGGCCTCGGTCAAACGGCATCTGGTCTTCACCGGCTCCCCCGGCACCGGCAAGACGACGGTCGCGCGTCTCTACGGCGAGATCCTGCGCGCGCTCGACGTGCTGGAGAAGGGCCATCTCGTCGAGGTGTCCCGGGTCGACCTGGTCGGCGAGCACATCGGCTCCACCGCGATCCGCACCCAGGAGGCCTTCCAACGGGCCCACGGCGGGGTGCTGTTCATCGACGAGGCGTACGCGCTGTCGCCGGAGGACGCGGGCCGGGACTTCGGCAAGGAGGCCATCGACACGCTCGTGAAGCTGATGGAGGACCAGCGGGACTCCGTGGTCGTGATCGTCGCGGGGTACACGGCGGAGATGGAGCGCTTCCTGAGCGTCAACCCCGGTGTGGCGTCCCGTTTCTCACGGACCATCACCTTCGGCGACTACGGCCCCGAGGAGCTGCTGCGGATCGTGGAGCAGCAGGCCGAGGAGCACGAGTACCGGCTGGCGCCGGGTGCCACCGAGGCCCTGGTGAAGTACTTCACGGAGATCCCCAAGGGCGCCGCCTTCGGCAACGGACGCACGGCACGCCAGACGTTCGAGGCGATGGTGGAACGCCACGCGAGCCGCGTCGCGCAGGTACGGGAGCCCAGCAAGGACGACCTGACCCTCCTGTACGCGGAGGACCTGCCCGAGCTGCCCTAGTGGGCCCTCAGGGCTCCGCGAGGGCGCGCGGTTCCGGGACCTCCGGTCGTTGGAGTCTCGCGAGCAGCCGTTCCCGTTCCTGGGCGAACGCCGGGTCCGCCTGGTAGTCGGAGTGGCCCAGGACGGGGCCGGGCAGCGGATGTTCCTCCGTGCGGCCGTAGGCCAGGGGGTCCGCCAGGGGCTCGCGGTCCACTTCGTGCAGGCGGACGGGGCCGCCGATGGGGTCGGTGAGCCGGTAGAGGTTGCGCCAGCAGTCGATGTCCTCGTGCAGGGCGACGAGCGCGGACGGGCCGAAGTGGGCCGGGAACCAGCGGCCGTAGAGGCGCTCGATCGGGGAACCGTAGGTGAGCAGGGCGACGCGTCCGCGGTCGGCGGGGCTCAGCTGCCAGGCCGCGGCCGCCGCCAGGACGCTGCCCTGCGAGTGGCCCGAGATGACCAGGCGTCCGCCGGTGGCCCGGGTCCAGGTGGCCATCCGCCAGGTCAGGTCGGGCACCGCGCGCTCGGCGTAGCAGGGCGGCGCGAAGGGGTGGGCGGCGCGCGGCCAGAAGGTGCCGACGTCCCACAGGATGCCGATGGTGCGCCGCGCGGAGGGGTCCTTGTAGGCGCGGCGGCCCCAGGTGACGAGCAGTATGAAGCCGAGTCCGATCAGCCAGGAGCCGAGGGCCTGCGCGGTCTGGGCGGCGCCGTGCACGAAGGTCGGGGCCTCCTGCGCGGCCCGCACCGGGGTCTTCGTGGTGCCGAAGGCGCCGACGAGGGCGCCTGCGCCGAGGAGCAGGGTGCTGGTGGCGGTGACGGCGACGAGGAGCGGGGCGCGGTCGGTCAGCGTGGCCATTGCGCGGGTGCGGGCGATACGGCCGGTGCGGGCCGGGTCGCCGGGATGGACGTCGTAGTCCCGGGCCACCGCGGCGCGCTCGACCCGGGTGAGCAGCAGGGCCCGCCGCCCGAGCAGCCCGCACATGACCAGCAGGACGCCGAGCACCACGGGGATCACTGACGCCTGCCAGGTCAGCAGCACCGGCGGACCGTCGAGGAAGGTCCCGGTCCCGTCGAGCCAGTCCGACACCCGCTGTGCCACCCCGCCGGACATCACCCCGCCGAGCGCACAGGCCAGCATCACGACGGCGGGCCCGCCGAGCCCCCGCAGCGCGGCCCGCCCGTCCTCGGCCCCTCGGTGCAGTACCCGCGCCACCACCGCCACGGCGATCACCAGGACGCCCTGGGCGAGCGCGAGGGTGCCGAAGGTCGCGTCGCCCGGGAGGCGGCCGGAGGAGTGCCAGCCGGGGCGGGACCAGCCGGCGTACAGCAGGGTGAGGACGAGGAGGACCAGGGCGGCCAGGGGGAGGCGGTGGACGAGGTGGGCGTCGAGGCGGCGGTCCAGGCGGCGCTCGCTGCGTCCGCGCCGGCACACCACCCAGACCACGGCGAGGGCGCCGCCTGCCAGGGATGCCTCCAGCAGCCGGCCGAGGGCCTCTAGGAGAGCCGGGCCGCCCGGGCGGCGGTCCTCGCGCGCCGCCGCCGTACCGACCGCCGCGGCCACCGTCAGCAGGCCCGCCGCGGTGTGCGCGGCGCGCAGGCGGGCGACCAGGCGGCGGCCGTACCAGAAGCCGGGGCGGCTGAGCGCGGTGTGGCCGGGGCCTTCCTCGGGCTCGGGGGTCCGGTCGAGGGGTTCCTGGGACTCGTAGGCGCGCCAGGTGCGGTGGGAGAGGTACCAGAGGAGGCCGGTCAGGGCGGTCGGCACCAGGGCGGCGAGGGCGAGGCGGCGGCCCGGCGGGCTCCACCAGCCGTCGGCGGAGGCGTCCGGGGAGAGGAAGGCCAGCCAGGAGTGGCGGTCGGAGCAGGCGCGGGTGCCCGCGCACTGCCAGGCGGTGAGGTCGAGGGCGACCTCGCAGGCAGCGGCGACCAGCAGCACCGTGAGGCTGAGACCGGCCAGGCGGACGAGCAGGCCGTAGAGGCGGACCGCGCGGGTGCCCTCGCGGGCCGCCGGGCGCATCCAGTGGGCGAGGTTCACGACCATGAACGGCAGCAGTAACAGCCACAGGGCGCGGGTGCCGTTTCCGGAGGTGAGATTGCACCAGACGTACGCCTCCGGGACCGGTCGGCCGTCGTGGCCGCCGGACGCCGCGTCCGCCGTGGCGTCGTCGGCGCGCCGGAACACGGCCGCCGTGTCGTCGCCGGTGATCCGCACCGTGCGCGGATCGTTCAGCATCTTCTCGGGCGTGGCCCCGCCCACGCCGTGAACCAGGAGCTCCAGGGCCGCTCTGCCCGCAGAGGAACGTTCCACTGTCCGCACTTCCCCGTGACACGCCGTCGACATGTGTCCGTGCGGCGACAGGATCTCCGTTCCGGCGCCCTGATACACCTCCGGTCACGGAATCTCCCCGATCCGTGACCCGTCCGTGGCAGCCGTGGAGATCACGGCGCCCTGGTGGCATGCACGCGTCGGGGCGGTGGCCCGCCCGGCACCCGCTCGTGCGAGGATGGGACGCCCACGCGCGGTGACCACGGTGAAAAATCCTCGTCACAGCAGGTGGGCGGGGATGTCGGACGGTTTGAGGAAAGGACCGGAGCGTACGTGAGCGAGAATCAGAACCTCCTCGCGGAGCAGCGCCGCGCCCTGATCCTGGACGAGGTACGGCGCCGGGGCGGCGTCCGCGTCAACGAGCTGACGCGCAAGCTCGGTGTGTCGGACATGACGGTCCGCCGCGACCTCGACGCGCTGGCCCGGCAGGGCGTCCTGGAGAAGGTCCACGGCGGTGCCGTACCGGTCGTGGAGGCGAGCACGCACGAGCCGGGCTTCGAGGCGAAGTCGGGCCTGGAGCTCACCGCCAAGGAGGACATCGCGCGGGCCGCCGCGGAGCTGGTCGCGCCGGGCAGTGCGATCGCACTGTCGGGCGGTACGACGACGTACGCGCTGGCGCACCGGCTGGTGGACGTGGCGGACCTGACCGTGGTGACGAACTCGGTGCGGGTGGCCGATGTCTTCCATGTCGCGCAGCGCACCTCGGGTCCGCGCCAGGGCGCGGCGACGGTGGTGCTGACCGGAGGGGTGCGCACCCCGTCCGACTCGCTGGTGGGGCCGGTCGCGGACCAGGCGATCAAGGCGCTCCACTTCGATCTGCTGTTCCTCGGCGTGCACGGGATATCCGCGGAGGCGGGTCTGTCGACGCCGAATCTGGCGGAGGCCGAGACCAACCGCCGCCTTGTGCAGTCGGCGCGCCGGGTCGTGGTGGTCGCCGACCACACCAAATGGGGTGTGGTGGGCCTGAGTTCGTTCGCCGAGCTGGAGGAGGTGGACACGCTGGTGACCGACTCCGGGCTGCCGGACGACGCTCGCGCGGAGATCTCGGAACAGCTGCGGCAGCTGGTGGTGGCCGGCGAGTCCGAGTCCGTTGCGGGGGAAGACTTCTGACGGGTCGCCAGCTAGGGTGACGCACCCGTTTTCCTCGTCCCGAGGAGGTTGCGCGCATGGCTCGCCGACTGCGTCCCGAAGGGCTCGACTTCGTCGGAACCGCTCCCGTACGGCTGGTGTTCGCCCGTGAGGTCTCCGCCTCCCCGGAGCGGGTCTTCCGGGCGCTCGCACAGGACGTGCCCGGGTGGGCCGAGTGGTTCCCCGCGGTGTCCTCCGCCCGGCCGCTGGACGGCGGAACGGCACGGGACATACGGCTGCGGGGCGGTACGCGCTTCCGTGAGACGGTGCTCGCGGCCGAGGAGTCCGAGGTGTACGCCTATCGCGTGGATGTCACCAACGCGCCGGCCGTCCGGGCCCTGGTCGAGGAGTGGCGGCTCGCGCCGGTGGGCACGGGGACGCGGGTGCAGTGGACGTTCGCGGCGGACGGACCGGCCGTGTTCCGGGCCGGTCTGCGGCTGGCCGGGCCCGGCCTGGGGCGCTCCTTCCGGGGCGCGGTGACGGCCCTGGAGCGCCGGCTCACCGCGCCGTCGTAGCGCTACTCCGGCCACACGCCGGTCGCCAGCAAGGACTCGATCTCGGCGGTGTACGGGGCGATGTCCAGGCCCTGCTCGGCGAGCCAGCCGTCGGAGTAGTACTTGTCGAGGTAGCGGTCGCCCGGGTCGCAGAGCAGGGTGACCACGCTGCCCCGCCGTCCGGTGGCGACCATCTCGGCGACGATCTTGAGGGCGCTCCACAGTCCGGTGCCCGTCGAGCCTCCCGCCTTGCGGCCGATGGCCCGCTCCAGCGCCCGTACGGCGGCCACGGCGGCGGCGTCCGGGACCTTCATCATGCGGTCGACGGCGCCCGGTACGAAGCTGGGCTCCATGCGGGGCCGGCCGATGCCCTCGATGCGCGAGCCGCAGTCGCAGGTGACATCCGGGTCGCCGGTGGTCCAGCCCTCGAAGAAACAGGAGTTCTCGGGGTCGGCGACACAGATGCGGGTGTCGCGCTGGGTGTAGTGGACGTAGCGGGCGAGGGTCGCGGAGGTGCCGCCGGTACCGGCCGTGGCGACGATCCAGGCGGGTTCCGGGAACCGCTCCGACTCCAGCTGGCGGAAGATGGATTCGGCGATGTTGTTGTTGCCGCGCCAGTCCGTCGCCCGTTCGGCGTAGGTGAACTGGTCCATGTAGTGGCCGCCGGTGTCCCGCGCGAGGCGGGCGGACTCCTCGTACATCGTGCGCGAGTCGTCGACGAAGTGGCACTGTCCGCCGTGGAACTCGATGAGGCGGATCTTCTCGGGGCTCGTGGTGCGCGGCATGACGGCGACGAAGGGCACCCCGATCAGCTTGGCGAAGTACGCCTCGGAGACGGCGGTGGAGCCGCTGGACGCCTCGATCACCGGGCGGCCCGGCCGGATCCAGCCGTTGCAGAGGCCGTAGAGGAAGAGCGAGCGGGCGAGGCGGTGCTTGAGGCTGCCGGTGGGGTGGGTGGACTCGTCCTTGAGGTAGAGGTCGATGCCCCAGGTGTCCGGGAGCGGGAAGCGCAGCAGGTGGGTGTCGGCCGAGCGGTTGGCGTCGGCCTGGACTCTGCGGACGGCCTCTTTCAGCCAGTCGCGGTAGGCGGTGTCGCTGCGGTCGACGTCGAGGGTGGTGCCGGTCCTGGTCGGCTGGGGGGTGGTCACGGCGGGGCTCCTTCGCACTTCGCGCAAACGGCGTGTCGCGCGGTCGACACACCGATCATAGGCACCTTCCGTATCGCTTCTCACCTGCATAAACACGCCTTTGGGGGCCTCAAAGGCGGCCCTGGGGGGCGGGTGCGGGCGGCGGGGGGCGCATTCGCGCGAATGCTTCCCGAGCCCCGGGTCGGCGTGCCATCTGCACTGGTGCTCGACGCCGGGCGCGGGCAGACTGCACCGCGCGGTCCCGGAGGGGGCGCACACTGGAGCACGGACAGTGAACGCGAGTTCGATCAGCTTCGATCGGCTTTCGATCAGTGATGACCGCAAGGGGGCGGGGAGCCATGGCGGAGCCGGAGTTCACGGCGAACGGCGTGCGCATCGGCAAGCGGCTGCGGTCGCTCACCCGGGCCGGACAGGTCCGGATCAGCGGCGGCAGGCTGGAGTTGCTCACCAGCTACGGCAGCGAGATCGACAGCGCGCCGGTGCAGGCGGTCAGGGCCTCCCGGCCCTGGTTCGCCCCGGAGGACCGGGCGCTGGCGGACCTCAACGGCAACCGGTATCTGCTGAAGCTCGGCGAGCACGACCCGGCTCCGGGCGAGCCGGGGCCACCGGCGGCCCGCCGGTTCATCGAGGCGGTGCGCAAGGCGGCGGGCCGGGGCCGCTGAGCCGCCGGACGGTACGGCGGTCGGCCGGCGGTCCATGAGGCACCGCACGGCACGCGGCCGGCGAGTCGTCGTGCCCTGCAACACCGCACCGCCGGCGGAGAACCCCGCGAGTTGCGCAGCCGCACCCCCTGAGTCACTCTGTTCTCACGTCACTCTGGGTTTACCGGCGATAACGCTGCGAACCAGCCCGCCGGCCTTGGCAGGCGCCGCCTTGCGCAGCAGCTCTGCTCGATCGATCCGAACTCCGTGTTCTTCCGGACCTCAGTCGGGGAGTCGCAGCCGTGATCAGCAACCCAAACAGGCACTGCACGGTGGAGCTCCAAGCCCTGCCGTCGCGGATCGGCCAGGTCCGCAGAATCGTATCGGCGCAGTTGCGCTACTGGCATCTTGATCCGCTCATAGACCGGGCCGCGCTCGGTGTGACGGAGCTGTTGACCAACGTCCATCTGCATGCGCAGCCGGACAAGACATGCGTCGTGGAGCTGGAGCTGCTGCTCGACCGGCTCACGGTCTCCGTCCACGACCGCGATCCGCGGCTGCCCCAGGTGGAGAACGCCGGGGTGCTGGCCACCTGCGGGCGCGGGCTCGCGATGGTGGCCGCGGTGAGCGAGAGCTGGGGCGCCCGGCCGGACGGCGAGTCCGGCAAGGTCGTCTGGTTCACGCTGCCCGCGCCGGTCGCCGCGCCGGAGCTGGCCGCGCGTCCGCCGCGCCGTAGCCCCAAGGACCAGCTCGCGCCCCGGTTCGCCGAGGTGGTCTGCGTCGACACGGGCCGCCCCGCACACGCTCCCGCCCGGTCCGCCGTCGTCGGCTGACCGGGCGGTGACCTGCCCTCCAGGGGTACGTCACTCGGTCGCGATGGCCCGCAGGACGTCGAGGCGGGCGGCGCGCCGGGCCGGGCGCAGGCCCGCGAGGGCTCCGGCGGCGAGGCCCACCAGGGCCACCAATGCGAGTTGCGCGGGCGGCACCGCGAAGGCGAACGCGCTGTCGCTCGTCCCGTCGGAGGCGCGCACGAGCACCCAGCCGAGGAATGCGCCGAGGACCAGACCGCCCGCCGTACCGAACGCGGCGATCAGGACGGACTCCCAGCGGACCATGGCCCGCAACTGGGACCGGGTCTGGCCGACGGCCCGCAGCAGGCCGAGTTCGCGGGTGCGCTCGTGGATCGCCAGGGTCAGGGTGTTGGCGATGCCGAGCAGCGCGATGAGGACCGCGAGGGCGAGCAGGGCGTAGACGAGCGTCAGCATCATGTCGAGGCCGCCGGCCGAGGACCGCGCGTACTCGGCGCGGGTCTGCACCTCGGGGTTGCCGTAGCCGGCGGCGACCTTCTCTACGGCCGCCTTGCCGGTGTCCGTGCCCACGCCGTCCTTGAAGGAGACGGCGAGCAGGGTGTCGGAGTCCTGGGTGCGGTGCGGGGCCCAGGCCGCGCGGGTGATGACGTAGTCGCCGGCGAGTTCGGAGCGGTCGTAGACCGCGCGGACGGTGAAGGTCTCGGTCCGGCCGTCGGTGAAGGTGAGCCGGGCCGGGTCGCCGACGTGCAGGGCCTGCCGGTCCGCCTCCGTCTCGGTCAGCGCGAGGCCGCGGCTGCCGAGGGCGGCGAGCGAGCCGCGCACCTGGCCGAGGTCGAAGGTGCGGGCCAATGCCTTCGGGTCGGTGACGGTCAACGCCCGCCCCTTGCCGTCCACTTCGGCGACTCCGCGGCCGAGTCCGACGGCGGTGTCCACCTCGGGCAGGGCGGCGACGGCGGGCGCGAGCTTCGGGCTGAGTCCGCTGCCACCCGCGCCGAAGGAGGGGGTGCTGACGGCGACGTCGCCCGCGAAGGAGCGGGAGACGGTCTGGTCCATGGTGGCCTTGAGGGAGGCCCCGAACACGGTGAACAGGGACACCACGGCCACTCCGATCATCAGCGCGCTCGCGGTGGCCGCCGTCCGCCCGGGGCTGCGCAGGGCGTTGCGCCGGGCGAGGCCGCCGGTGACGCCCCGGAGCCGGTCGAGGGGACCGCCGAGGACGCGTACGGCGGTGCCGGCGGCGACCGGGCCGAGGACGACGAAGGCGGCCAGGGCGAGGACGGCGCCGAGGCCCGCGAGCCACCCGGACGGGGCGACCAGGACGCCGGTGAGAGTGACCGCGACGGCCAGGGCGGCCAGGCCCGTGCCGGTGACGGCGCGCGTCCGGGAGGCGCCGGAGGTGTCGACGGCGGTCTCGCGCAGCGCGGCCAGCGGGGCGGTACGTCCGGCGCGTACGGCGGGCAGCAGGGCGGAGCCCAGGCAGACCACGATGCCGACCGCGAGCGGCAGGACCAGTGACAGCACGCTGATCACCAAGTCGCCCTCGGGGAAGGGGAATCCGATGGCCGGGAACAGCGCCTGGAGTCCGGCGGCGATACCGATGCCGCCGGCGAGTCCGGCCGCCGAGGCGGTCAGCGCGACGGCGCTCGCCTCGACGAGGGCGGACGAGGTGACCTGACGGCGAGCGGCACCCAGGGCGCGCAACAGGGCGTTCTCGCGGGTGCGTTGGGCGACGACGATCGCGAAGGTGTTGTGGATGGAGAAGGTCGCGACGAGCAGGGCGACTCCGGAGAAGACCAGCAGGAACGTGGTGAAGATCGTCAGGAACTGACTGGCGATCATGTCGGTGTTCTCCTGCGCCGCCTTCTGGCCGGTGATGGCCTCAACGCCCTTGGGCAGCACGGGAGTCAGCCGGTCGACCAGCTCCGGCTGGCTCACGCCCGCGTCGGCTCGCACCACGATGCCCGACGCCTGTCCGGGCCGGGCGGTGAGGTACTTCTCGGCGTCGGCGCGGGTCATGCCGGTGTAGGTCACCTGCGCCATGCCGTCCTCGCCGCCGAAGGTCGCGAGGCCGACGATCGTCACGCGCACCGGGTCCGGCGTGCGCAGGACGGTGGTGTCGCCGATCTTCAGACCGCCCTTCTCGGCGGATCCGCGGTTGACGACGACCTCGCCGGAGCGTGCGGGGGCGCGGCCCTCGGCGAGCCGGTAGGGGTTGAGCTTCGGGTCGTCGATCCAGTTGCCGGCGAGGGTGGGCGGGCCCTGGCCGCCGATCGGTCTGCCGTTGCCGCCGACGAGTTGGCCCGCGCCCTGGATGTCGGGGGCGGCGGCAGCGACGCCGGGGACGGCCTCGACGGCGGTGACCAGGGAGGCGTCGACCGCCCTGCGCGTGCCCCGGCTCTCGCCGGGGGTGGTGATGGCGTCGGCGCCGCGTACGACGGCGTCCGTGCCGGCGGTCGCGCTGCCGAACATGGAGTCGAAGCTCGCGCGCAGTGTGTCGCCCATGACGAGCGTCCCGGCCAGGAAGGCCACGCCGAGGAAGACGGCGAGGAAGGTCCCGGCGAACCGCCGCTTGTGGGCGCGGAGGGAGGCGAGACTGAGCCGGAGGGAGGCGTTCATGACGGCACCTCGAAGGCTTTCAGGCGGTCCAGGACACGGTCGGCGGTCGGGGACTCCATCCGGTCGACGAGCCGTCCGTCGGCGAGGAAGACGACCTCGTCGGCGTGGGCGGCTGCCCCCGGGTCGTGGGTGACCATCACGACGGTGCGGCCGGTCTCGCGCACGGTATGGGCGAGCAGGCCCAGCACCTCTCCCCCGGAGCGGGAGTCGAGGTTGCCGGTCGGCTCGTCCGCGAACACGACGTCGGGGCGGCCGGCGAACGCCCGGGCCACGGCGACCCGCTGCTGCTGGCCGCCGGAGAGCTCCGAGGGCCGGTGGTGCAGCCGGTCGCGCAGGCCGACGACGTCCACCAGGGCGTCGATCCACTCCGGTTCGCCACGGCTGCCCGCCAGGTCCAGCGGCAGCCGGATGTTCTCCTCGACGGTCAGGGTGGGCACCAGGTTGAACGCCTGGAACACGAACCCGACCCGGTCGCGGCGCAGAAGGGTGAGGCGGCGGTCGTCGAGAGCTCCGAGTTCGGTGTCGCCGATGTGGGCGGTGCCCGAGGTGAGGGTGTCCAGGCCGGCCGCGCAGTGCATCAGGGTGGACTTGCCGGAGCCCGACGGGCCCATGATCGCGGTGAACCGTCCGGCCGGGAAGGCCACGGTCACCCTGTCCAGGGCGCGTACGGCGGTGTCGCCGACGCCGTACACCTTCACGGCGTCGACGACCCGGGCGGCCGTCCGGGTGGCGGTCGCGGTCGTCATCACGCACCGCCCTTCCGATCGAACCGGCCGAACTGCTCGTCCAGGACGGACAGCCGGCGCCAGTACTCGTCCTCGTCGATCTCGCCGGCGGCGAAGCGCCGGCCGAGGACGGCGAGCGGCGAGTCACCGGTGGGACGGTCGACGGGGTTCCAGGGGCCGCGACGGCCGCGCCACACGGTGCGGCGCAGGAGCGTGACGACGCCCACGGCCACGGCCGCCCAGATCAGCGGGAAGAACAGGATCCAGGGGCCGGGGCCGCCGCCGTCCCAGTTCGCCAGGGTGTTCATCTCGGTCATCTCCTCGGTGGGGTCTTCCTGTGTTGCCTCGAGACTCCCGCCGGGAGGGGGTCCGGGTCGTCGTACGGCCAGCGGCAGTGCGCGTACCTCCCGGGGAGTACGCGAGCGTCCCGGGGCTCCTTCCTGCGACCCTCGACTTCTGTAACTACTAGTATGTACAGTGGCGGCATGAGTACCTCGGACCGACTGATCGAATCCACCCGGGAGCTGCTCTGGGAGCGCGGTTACGTGGGCACCAGCCCCAAGGCGATCCTGGAGCGCGCGGGCGCCGGGCAGGGCAGCATGTACCACCACTTCAAGGGCAAGCCGGAGCTCGCCCTGGCCGCGATCCGGCGGACTGCCGAGGAGATGCGGGCCACCGCGGGCGCAGTGCTCGACGGGCCGGGCACTCCGTACGAGCGGATCCGGGCGTATCTCACGCGCGAGCGGGAGGTGCTGCGCGGCTGTCCGATCGGCCGGCTGACGATGGACCCCGAGGTGATCGCGAGCGACGAACTGCGCGAGCCCGTGGACGAGACGATCGACTGGATCCGCGAGCGGCTCGCCCACCTGGTCGAAGAGGGCCAGGAACAGGGGCAGTTCGCGCCAGGGCTGGACGGCGAGGAGATCGCCGCCACCGTCGTCGCGACCGTCCAGGGCGGCTATGTCCTCGCCCGTGCCTCCGGCTCCCCGGCCGCGTTCGACGCGGGAGTGCGCGGACTGCTCGCGCTCCTGTCCCCGCAGTCCTGCTCCCAGTCCTAGGAGGCCCGATGCACGCGATGCAGTACGAACTCACCCTGCCCGCCGACTACGACACGGCCGTCGTCCGCGCGCGCGTGGCCCGCGTCGGACACCTCCTCGACGACTGGCAGGGCCTCGGCCTCAAGGCGTACTTGCTGCGCGAGCGCGGGACACACGGCTCGCCGGTCACCCAGTACGCGCCGTTCTACCTCTGGGACACCGTGGAGGGCATGAACGCCTTCCTCTGGGGCGGCGCCTTCCAGGGGCTGACCGACGACTTCGGCCGCCCGGTGGTCCGGCAGTGGACCGGCCTCGCGTACGAGGAGGGAGTCGCCGCCGGTTCGCCCGCGCGGTGGGCCCTACGGCTGCGGCGGCCGGTGCCGGAGGGAGGGGTGCTCGGCGACGCCGCGCGGGAGGCGGTGGAGGAGGCCGGGCGGCTGGCACGGGAGGACGGCGCGGTGCTCGCGGCGGCGGCCGTGGACACGAGCCGCTGGGAGACCGTGCACTTCTCGCTGTGGGACCACGACACGCCGAAGTCCGACGGGGAGTTGTTCCAGGTGCTGCACCTGTCGGCGCCCGGTCGGCCGGCGCTGCCCGGGGGCCGCCGGTGGTGACCGCCGTACGGACGGTCCTCGGGGACCTGCCGCCCGAGCGTCTCGGGGTGTGCGACGCACACGACCATCTGTTCCTCTCCAGCCCCCGGCTGGCCGGCCAGGAACTGCGCGCCCCGCACGCGGCACGGGCCGAGCTGGCGGCGTTCCGGGCGCTGGGCGGGGGTTCCGTCGCGCAGTGGACGCCGTACGGTCTGGGGCGGCGGGCCGCCGATCTGCCCCGGCTGTCCCGGGAGTCCGGAGTCCAGGTCGTCGCCGCGACGGGGCTGCACCAGGACGCGCAACTGGGCAGCGGCGCGCTCGACGTGCTGGACCTGCTCTGCGGGGAGTTGGAGGTGCCGCCGCACCGGGTGATCCTCGGCCATCTCAATCGCTCACCGGACGGCTCGATGCACCGTCAGGCGGCCCGGTCCGTCAACGGCGGCCCTGGGATGCCGTATCTGCTGCGCCGGCTCCGCCCCCGGCTGGAACTCGCGGTGGGAGAGGAGCTGGTGACCCGGATCCTGACGGAGAACCCCGGCCGGGCCTTCGGCGCCGACTGGAAAAGGACGGGGAAGTCACGTGAAGTGACATGAAGTGACGTGCTACGGCTGCTTGTCGAAGCTGGCGAAGTAGGCGGCGGCCATGTCCTCGTCGGCGTGTCCCAGTGCCGCCGCGCGTTCCAGGCGCTCCGCGCTCGCGGCGGCCACGTCGAGCCGTACGCCGTTGCTGCGTCCCGCCTCGACGATCAGCCGGGCGTCCTTCGCCGCCGTCGTGACCGCGAACTGGGCCGGGGAGAGCCGGCCTTCGAGGATCATGCCCGCCTTCGCCCTCAGGTAGCCCATGTCCAGGGGGCCGTCGGCGATCAGGCCGAAGAACGTCTCGGGTTCGACGTCCAGCGCCTGTGCGAGGGCGACCACCTCGCCGGTCGCCGCGGTGGCCGCGAGGACCCAGCTGTTGGCCACCAGCTTCAGCCGGGTCGCCCTGCCCGCGCCGCCGTCCTCGCCGGTCCACACGGTGCGCGCGCCGACGGCGCCGAAGACTGGCGCCACCACGTGCCGGTGGTCGGCGGGGCCGGCCGCGAGGACCGTCAACCGGCCGGTCTCGGCGGGCTGCCGGGTCCCCAGCACCGGCGCGTCGAAGAACACCAGTCCGTGCTCGTCGGCGAACGCCGCGAGGTCTCCGATCGCCTCGATCCCGGCGGTCGTCGACTGCACCCAGACGGTGCCCCGGCGCAGCGCGGGAGCGGCCTCGCGCATGACGTCCAGCACGGCCGGGCCGTCGTACAGCATGGTCAGTACGACGTCGGCGCCCTCGACCGCCTCGGCGGGAGTGCCGGTGACGGTGATGCCGTCCGCGGCCAGCGGCTCGGCCTTGGCGCGGCTGCGGTTCCAGGCGCGGACGGCGAGCCCCCCGGCTCGGGCGAGGTTACGGGCCATGCCGGCGCCCATGATGCCGGTGCCCAGGACGCTTACGGTGAGCTTGTCGGTCATGGCATCAACCTACGCTCGCACCGCGCTCAGCGCCGACAGCGGATCGTCCAGCACCGGCTGCCAGGCCAGTTCCGCCGCGCCGACCAGGCTGTTGTGGTCGAGGGAGCAGGCGAGGATAGGGACGCCGCCGCTGCGGCCCCAGAGGCTGCGGTCGGCGACGACCGCGCGCAGCCGGTCGGGGTCGGCGTCGAGGAGCGTGCGGTGCAGGCCGCCGAGGATGATGCGGTCGGGGTTGAGGATGTTCACCAGACCGGCCAGGCCCAGGCCGAGACGGTCGACGAGGGTCTCGGCGGCCGTGCGGACGACGGGGTCGCCGTACTCCTCGCGGATCAGTTCGTTGGCCTGCTGGAGCAGGGAGCCCTCGGGGCCGGGTTCGCGGCCGGCGGTGCTGAGAAGGGCGAGCGGGTCGGCCTCGACGTCCAGGCAGCCGCGGCTGCCGCAGTGGCAGGGGCGGCCCTCGGGGTTGACGGTGAGGTGGCCGACCTCGAGGGCGAGGCCCGAACTGCCGGTGTGCAGACGGCCGTCGAGGACGAGCGCGCCGCCGACGCCCCGGTGCCCGGTGGCCACGCACAGCAGGTCGCGGGCGCCGCGCCCGGCGCCGTGCCGGTGTTCGGCGAGGGCGGCGAGGTTGACGTCGTTGCCCGCGAAGGCGGGGCCGGTGATCCCGGCGGCGCGGACCTGCTCGGCGAAGATCTCCCGGACCGGCGCCCCGGCCGGCCAGGCCAAGTGGAGCGGGTTGAGGGCCAGGCCCTCGGGTTCGGCGACGGCGGACGGTACGGCGAGTCCGGCGCCCACGCAGCGGCGGCCGGTCTCGCGGAGCAGGTCGGCTCCCGCGTCCACGGCCGCGCCGAGCACCTTGGCGGGGTCGGCGTCGACGGCCTCGCAGCTGGGCGTGGTGGCGACGATCCGCCCGCCGAGGCCGACGAGCGCGGCCCGGAAGCCGTCGGCGTGGACCTGGGCGGCCAACGCGACCGGCCCCTCCTCGGCGACGTCCAGCCGGTGCGAGGGCCGGCCCTGTGAACCTGCGGCGGCGCCGGGACGGGCGTCGACCCTGATCAGACCGAGCGCCTCCAGCTCGGCGGCGACCGCGCCGGCCGTCGCACGGGTCACGCCGAGTTCGGCGGTGAGCACCGCGCGGGTGGGCGCCCGCCCGGTGTGCACGAGCTCCAACGCGGGCCCGAGCGCACCTCGCCCCCGGTCCAGCCGCGCTCTCGAGGTGGTCCCTTCCCCCGCCGGCCGGGGGTCCGCCTTCCCGCTCATGGAGGTGAGTCTCCCATGATCCGTTACTCAGACGTCGTCGGGGAAGCCGCTGACCCGCAGGGTGATGTTCAGCCGTCCGGTCAGACCCAGCGCGGCCGGCGCCGTGCCGGGCCGGACGCGCGGCACCCCGTGGTACGCGAGCCGCGACGGGCCTCCGAACACGAACAGGTCGCCGCTGCGCAGCTCGACGTCGGTCCAGGGCCGGGTGCGGGTCTCGGCGTTGCCGAAGCGGAAGACGCAGGTGTCGCCGAGGCTCAGGGACACCACCGGCGCGTCGGACTTCTCGTCGGCGTCGCGGTGCATGCCCATGCGGGCGTCGCCGTCGTAGAAGTTGATCAGCGCGATGTCGTACGGCTCCGGTGCGCGGCCCAGTGCGTCGGCCGCCGCGCGCCGGCCCAGTTCGTCCAGCCAGGCCGGGAAGGGCTTCACCGGTGTGCCGTCGCCGTCGACGACCGTGCGGGCGTACGCGTAGGGGTGCCAGTGCCAGCCGAGACAGACCTGGCGGGCGGTCATCGTGCCGCCGCCGGGGGTGCGCACCGTCCGCAGTCCGGCCGGCGGACGCGCCCACTCCCGGCAGGCCGCCACCAGCTCGCGCTGCCGGTCCGCGTCCAGCCAGTCGGGGACGTGCACCGCACCGGGTGCGACCAGCGCACGCTCCCGCGCGAACAGCTCACCGTCCATGACCTCATTCTCCCTCAGCGGGCCTGAGCTGGGACTCGGCTAGCCTTGGCACATCATGGACGACCGTATGACGACGCCGTGGGGCGAGTTCGAACTGGCCCGCTTTCCCGAGGAGCCGCGTGACAGGCTGCGTGCCTGGGACGCCTCGGACTCGTATCTGCTCAGGCATCTCGCCGAGCAGGGCACCGACCTGTCCGGCACGGTCGTGGTGCTGGGCGACCGCTGGGGTGCGCTGGTCACGGCGCTCGCGGCGCACTCGCCGGTGCAGATCACCGACTCCTGGCTGGGGCAGGAGGCGACCCGGGCGAACCTCGCGCGGGCGGGGGTGCCGGCCGGCTCGGTGGGGCTGCTCACGACGCAGGACCCGGTGCCCGACCGCATCGACGTGCTCCTGGTCCGGGTGCCGAAGAGCCTGGCCCTCCTGGAGGACCAGCTGCTGCGGCTGGCGCCGGCACTGCACGCGGGCACGGTCGTGGCCGGCACCGGCATGGTGAAGGAGATCCACACCTCGACGCTGAGGCTGTTCGAGCGGATCCTCGGCCCGACCCGGACCTCCCTGGCCGAGCAGAAGGCCCGGCTGATCCTGTGCACCCCGGCCCCCGCGCTGAAGCGGCCCGCGAGCCCGTGGCCGTACGCCTACGACCTTCCCGACGACGTCGGCGGCACGCTCGCCGGGCGCCCGGTCGTCAACCACGCGGGTGTGTTCTGCGCCGACCGGCTGGACGTCGGCACCAGGTTCTTCCTGCGGCATCTGCCGGACATGCGCGGCGGTCCGAGGGTGGTGGACCTGGGCTGCGGGAACGGGATCGTCGGTACGGCGGTGGCGCTGGCCGACCCGCGGGCCGAAGTGCTGTTCACGGACGAGTCGTTCCAGGCCGTGGCCTCGGCGGAGGCGACGTACAAGGCGAACGGGGTGCCGGGGCACGCCGAGTTCCGGGTCGGCGACGGGCTGGCCGGGGTCCCGGACGGCAGTGTGGACGTCGTGCTGAACAACCCGCCGTTCCACTCCCACCAGGCCACCACGGACGCGACGGCGTGGCGGATGTTCACCGGCGCGCGGCGGGCGCTGCGGACGGGCGGCGAGCTGTGGGTGGTGGGCAACCGGCATCTGAGCTACCACGTGAAGTTGAAGCGTCTGTTCGGGAACTGCGAAACGGTCGCCGGTGACCGGAAGTTCGTGGTGCTGAAGGCGGTCAGGCAAGGCTGAGTGGGCGTCAGGAAGGCGTGAGAAGGCGCAGGGTTCGCTCCACCGTGCGCGCCATCGCCTCCCGGCCCTCGGCCAGGTAGCCGCGTGGGTCCACCGCCTCGGGACGGGCGTCGAGGTGCTCCCGGATCGCGCCGGTCATGGCCTGGTTGAGGGCCGTGCCGACGTTGACCTTGGTGATGCCGCCCGCGACTGCGGCGGTCAGTTCGTGGTCGGGGACTCCGGAGGAGCCGTGCAGGACGAGCGGGACGTCCAGGGCAGCGGCGAGCCGGCCGAGCAGGGCGTGGTCGAGAGCGGCGGTGCGGGTGGTCATGGCGTGGACGCTGCCGATGGCGACGGCGAGTGCGTCCACCCCGGAGCCCGCGACGAAGGAACGGGCCTCGGCGGGGTCGGTGCGGGCTCCGGGGGCATGGGCGCCCTTGCCGCCGATCTCCCCCAACTCCCCCTCGATCCACAGCCCTTGGGAGTGCGCCCAGTCGACGGCCGCGCGGGTGGCGGCGAGGTTCTCGGCGTACGGCAGACGGGAGGCGTCGTACATCACGGAGCCGAACCCGGCGTCGGCGGCCTGCCGGAGGAGGCTGTCGCTCTGGACGTGGTCGAGGTGCAACGCGACGGGTACGGCGGCCTGTTGGGCGGCGACTACGGCGGCCCGGGCCAGCGGCAGCAGCCGTCCCTGGCGGAACTTCACGGCGTTCTCGCTGACTTGGAGGACGACGGGCGCTCCGGCGGCCTCGGCGCCGGTGACGACGGCCTCGATGTGTTCGAGCGTGATGACGTTGAAGGCGGTGACGGCGGCACGGGCGCGGGTGATCAGCTCGCCGGTGGTCGTGAGGGGCACGTCAGCTCCCGGTCGGCCGCGCTCGCAGGACGACCGAGCGGGTGAGATGGCGGGGGCGGTCCGGGTCGAGGCCGCGGGCTGCGGCGACGGCCACCGCGAGCCGCTGGGCGCGGACCAGTTCTGCCAGCGGGTCGAGCCGGCCGGGAATCCACAACGCGCCGGTGTCCCGCACCTGTTGGGCGAGTCCCTGGGGCTCGGCCCCGAACATCCAGGTGGCCGTGCCGGGGCCGCTCACGCTGATCGGCCCGTGCCGGTACTCCATGGCGGGGTAGGCCTCGGTCCAGGACAGTGAGGCCTCGCGCATCTTCAGCGCGGCCTCGTTCGCCAGACCGACCGTCCATCCACGCCCCAGGAACGTGAACTGTCCGCATTCCACGAGCCCTTGGGGCAGGGGCTCGGCGAGTGCGGTGCGCGCGTCGGCGACGACGGCGTCGGTGTGCAGGCCCAGATGGGCGCGCAGGAGGGTGAGCGCGGTGGTCGCGAACCTGGTCTGCACGACGGAGCGTTCGTCGGCGTGGTCCAGGACGACGACCTGGTCGGCGGCCCGCATCACCGGGGTGTCGGGGTCGGCCGTGACGGCGGTCGTGGGCGTACGTCCCTCGACGCGTGTGAGCAGGTCGAGCACCTCGGTGGTGGTGCCGGAGCGGCTGAGGGCGAGAATCCGGTCGTAGGGACGGTCGTACGGGAACTCGGAGGCGGCGAACGCGTCCGTCTCGCCGTGTCCCGCGCCCTCGCGCAGGGCGGCCACGGCCTGGGCCATGAACCAGGACGTGCCGCAGCCGACGATCGCGACCCGCTCCCCCGCCGCCGGGAGCTTCCCCGCGTGACGGGCTGCCTCGGCGGCGGCCTGCGTCCAGCACTCCGGCTGGCTCATCAGCTCGTCCTCGACGTACGTCATGCCGTCACCCTCCCCCGCGATGATCGCTCGTGCAAGGTAGAGCCGCCCTTTCGAACAACTTCGAGCAGGCGATGGTGCGGCTGTTCGAGAAGGCGGGAAACGGGGCTGCCCAACTGAACCCGTGCGGCTCAGACGGTCGCGGTCCGGCGCTCCAGGAGGGACTCATGGATCTCCGCGGCCCGGACGGCCGTCGTGGACAGCAGGGTCGAGGTCAGGCCGTGGGTGTGTTCGGTGGCGCCCTGGACGTAGATGCCGGCCGTGACGTCGGGGGTGGTCTCCACCCGGTGGTCGCGGGTCACCCGCAGGGCGTCGCCGTCGTCGCGCAGGCAGAGTTTGGCGGCCTCGCCGAGCAGGGCGGCGAGGTCCCGGGGGCGGTATCCGGTCGCGTGGACCAGGATGTCGGCATCCAGGGTCTCCTCCTCGCCGGTGGGCAGGAACCGTACGGCGATGTCCAGCGAGCCGTCGGGTTTCCGGCGTACGTCGCGGATGCGGGAGACGTTGAGGAAGCGCAGCCGTTCGCGGCCCGCGACCTTCTCGCGGTAAGCGGTGGCGTACAGCGCCTCGATCAACTCCATGTCGACGACGGAGTAGTTGGTCGAGCGGTGGTAGTCGACCAGTGACTGTTTCACCTCGGAGGGCGAGCCGAAGTACACGTCCACCGCCTCCGGATCGAAGATGCGGTTGGCGAACGGGCTGTCGTCGGCCGGTGTGTAGCCGTACTTGGCGAACACCGCGCACACCTCGGCCTCGGGGAAGGAGCGGTGGAGGTAGTCGACCGTCTCGGCTGCGCTCTGCCCGGCGCCCAGGACGACGGCGCGACGCACCGGCCTTCCCTCGGCGGTGAGTTCGGCGACACGGGGCAGCAACTCGCTGTTGTGCCAGATGCGTTCGGAGAGTTCGACGCCCGGCGGGAGGTGCGGCTCCATGCCGACGGCCACGCTGATGTTCCGGGCGCGCAGGGTCAGGGTGCGGCCGGGGCGTTTCGGGTCCCGGCAGACCACGTCGAAGCGGGTCACGTCGCCGGAGTCGTCCCGCACGGGGTCGATGGAGACGACGGGGTGGTGGTAGGCGACGAGGTGGCTCATCCGGTCCGCGGCCCACTCGAAGTACTCGTGGAAGTCCAGGCGCAGCGGGAACAGCGTCTTCTGGTTCAGGAAGTCGATGAGCCGCCCGCGCTCACGCAGGAAGCAGAGGAAGCTGAAGTCGCTGGTCGGGTTGCGCAGGGTGACCAGGTCCTTGAGGAACGACACCTGCATGGTGGCGTCGTCGATGAGCATGCCCCGGTGCCAGCCGAACCGCGGCTGGCGTTCGAGGAACAGGGCGTTGAGCTGCCGTCCGGGCGGAAGCGAGGCGTTGTGTTCCTCGATCGCGATGGCCAGGGCCAGATTTGACGGGCCGAAACCTACTCCGAGGACGTCGTAGTCGATGTCCGATCCCAGTTGCGGTGCGTTCACCGTGGCATCGCCTCCCTCAGGCCACCACATGGTAGATAAGGTAAGGCTAACCTTGCAATGAGCCACCTCTCGCGTCGCCGTGATCTCCGTCTCGCCGAACTCGCGTTTGGCAGCGCCGGAGGAGCGCGGCGCCCTCGCCCCGCTCCTCCGGCCGGCTACTCCCCGGTGTGCGTGAGTGCGATGTCGTGGTCGTCCACGTCGCCGCCCGCGAGGCTGATGCCCGCCGCGCGGGGCGGGTAGCCGGTCGCGACGACCGTGTACTGGCCGCTGTCCAGGTCGGAGAAGACATACGCCCCGTCGTGCCCGGTGGTCGTGGAGGCGACGACGTTGCCGGCGGCGTCCATCAGGGTCACCCGGGCGTCACCCAGCGGCCCGGCCGTGCCGCGTACCGTGCCCCGCACCTGCGCGCCGGGCCGCAGTTCGACGTCGACCCGGGTGATCCCGGTGGTGCCGATCTCTACGGGCAGCGCCAGCGGCCGGTGCTTGGGCGAGTTGACCGCGAGGGTCACCGGCCCCGGCACCAGGTCGGCGACCGTGAACTCGCCTATGCCGTTGGTCCGCGCGGTGGTCAGCACGTCGCCGCGGACGTCGGTGAGGATGACCACCGCGTCGGCGACCGGAGCACCGCTCTCCGCGGAGCGCACCACCCCGGCGAGCCCGCTGGTCCCGCTGAGCAGCACGTCGTACGTCAGTGGCGTGGGCCCGACCACCACGGTCGTCGCCTGCGGCTGATGGCCGTCGGCGGCGGCGATCAGGACGTACGTCCCCTCGCCGGGCGCCCGGACCGCGTAGGAGCCGTCGGGGTCGGCGACCGCGCGGCCCACCTGGCGTCCGCCCAGCGAGATCAGCGTGACCGCGGCCCCGCCCACCGGCGCGCTCTCCGCGCCGCGCACCTGTCCGCGTACGGAGTGTCCGTCGCCGGCCGGATCGCCCTCGGCGAGCCCGGGAACGGTCGCGACCAGCTCGGCCACCGCGCGGGCCAGCGGCACGGCGACGGCGGCGCCCACGGCGGCCCCGTCCGGCGCCTCTGCCGTGGCCGGCGCAGGTGCCGTGGCCGGCGCAGGTGCCGTGGCCTTGGCCGGTGCCGTGGCCGGCGCAGGTGCCGCGAGCGGTGTCGGCGCCGGTGCCGATGCCGGTGTCGGCGCCGGTGTCGGCCCCGCAACCCCCCGCTTCCGGCCCGGGATGAACACCGCGACGAACAGCGCCAGCAGCGCCGCCCCCGAGCCGACCGCCATGACCACCTTGAAGCCGTTCTCGGAGGGCAGCGCGATGCCGCCGAAGGGCGTGGTCATCTGGGCCAGGATCACCCCGGCGACGGCGCTCGCGGTCGACGTGCCGATGGACCGCATCAGGGTGTTGAGGCTGTTCGCCGCGGCCGTCTCGGAGGGGTCCACCGCGCCCATGATGAGCGCGGGCATCGCGCCGTACGCGAAGCCGATGCCCGCGCCGATGACACAGGAGGCCAGCACCAGCTCCCACACGGCGTCCATCAGCACGATGTTGATGCCGTACCCGGCGGCGACGATCACCGCGCCGATCATGAGCGTGACCTTCGGGCCGCGTGCCTTGGAGACCAGCGCGGAGAGCGGTGCCGTGGCCATCATCACCAGGCCGGTGGGGGCCATGACCAGCCCTGCGGTCAGCAGTGACCTGCCCAGACCGTAGCCGGTCGCCTCAGGCAACTGCAGGAGCTGAGGAAGGACCAGGGACATCGCGAACATGGAGAACCCGAAGGCCATCGACGCGAGGTTGGTCACCAGCACCTGGCGGCGGGCGGTGGTCCGCAGGTCCACGAGGGGTTCGCCGACCCGGAGTTCGAACAGGCCCCACAGGAGCAGCACGACGACCGCGGCGGCGAAGAGCCCGAGCGTGGTGGCGCTGGTCCAGCCCCAGTCCGCGCCCTTGGAGACCGCGAGCAGCAGACTGATCAGGCCGCCCGCCATGCCGAGGGCACCGACGACGTCGAAGCGTCCGCCGGTGCGCACCTGTGACTCGGGCACGGCCAGCAGCACGAGCACCAGCGCGACGGCACCGAGCACGGCCGAGGTCCAGAACAGCATGTGCCAGTCGAAGTGGTCCGCGATGAGCGCGGCGGCGGGCAGCCCGAGGGCACCGCCGACACCGAGGGAGGCACTCATCAGCGCGGTGGCCGACCCGAGCCGCTCGGCGGGCAGTTCGTCGCGCATGATGCTGATGCCGAGCGGGATGACGCCGGAGGCGAGACCCTGGAGGGCACGGCCGACGATCATCGGGGCGAGCGCGTCGCTGAGGGCGGCGGTGACCGATCCGGCCATCAGCATGACGAGGCTGACGAGCAGCATGCGGCGCTTGCCGTACATGTCGCCGAGCCGGCCCATCACGGGGGTGGCGACGGCCGCCGCGAGGAGGGTCGCGGTGACCGCCCAGGCCGCGTCGGAGGCGGGTGCGTCCAGCAGCTTCGGCAGCTCCGGGACGATCGGGATGACCAGGGTCTGCATGAGCGAGACCACGATCCCGCCGAAGGCCAGCACCGCGACGACCAGGTCGGGCCGCGGTGCGGCGGACTCCCCTCTCGCTGCGGGCCTGGATTGCGCGTGGGACATGGTCGGGCCTCCGTGGGGATACGAGCCTGCGCGACTGCGCAGCATCGTATGCCCATTTGATTGACTCAACCAACTAGAATTTTCGGTGCTCGAACCGTGAAGATTCGCTACAGGGCGCGCTCCAGATGGTCCGCCACCAGCTTCACGAACCTCCCGGGCTCCTTCGGCCGGCCGCCCTCCGCGAGCACGGCGAGGCCGTACAGCAGTTCTGCGGTCCCGGCGAGCTCCGTGTGGTCCTCGCGCTCCTTGTACGCCTGGTTCAGCCCCTTCACGAGCACATGCCCGGGGTTGAGTTCGAGGATCCGCTGCGCCTTCGGCACCTCCTGCCCCATCGCGCGGTACATGTTCTCCAGCGCCGGGGTGAGGTCGTCCGCGTCGGAGACGACACAGGCCGGGGAGACGGTGAGGCGCGAGGACAGACGCACCTCCTTGACGTCGTCGGCCAGTCGCTCCTTCATCCAGCCGAGCAGAGCGGCGTACTCCTCGCCCTGCTTCTCCCGCTCGTCGTCGGCCTTCTCGCCGTCCTCCGCGCCCAGGTCGACCTCGCCCTTGGCGACGGACCGCAGCCGCTTGCCCTCGAACTCGCCGACGACGTCGACCCAGACCTCGTCGACGGCGTCCGTGAGCAGCAGGACCTCGATGCCCTTGGCCCGGAACGCCTCCATGTGCGGGGAGTTCTCGATGCTCTCGCGGGACTCGCCGGTCAGGTAGTAGACGTCCTCCTGTCCGTCCTTCATCCGCTCCACGTAGTCCTTGAGCGTGGTCGGCTCGTCGGCGGAGTGGGTGGAGGCGAACGAGGAGGCGGCCAGGAGGGCGTCCCGGTTGTCGGAGTCGGTGACCAGGCCCTCCTTCAGCACGGCGCCGAACTCCCGCCAGAAGGTGGCGTACCGCTCCGGGGCGGCGCTCCGCATGTCCTTGACGGTGGACAGCAGCTTCTTGGTGAGCCGGCGCTGCATCATCAGGATGTGGCGGTCCTGCTGGAGGATCTCGCGGGAGACGTTCAGCGAGAGGTCCGCGGCGTCGACCACGCCCTTGACGAAGCGCAGATAGGACGGCAGCAGCGCCTCGCAGTCGTCCATGATGAAGACGCGCTTCACATACAGCTGGACACCGCGCTGGTAGCCCTGGGTGTAGAGGTCGTGCGGGGCGTGCGAGGGGACGAACAGCAGGGCCTGGTACTCGAAGGTGCCCTCCGCCTGCAGCCGGATCGTCTCCAGCGGTTCGCGCCAGTCGTGGCTGATGTGCTTGTACAGCTCGTGGTACTCGTCGTCGGACACCTCCTCGCGCGAGCGCGCCCACAGGGCCTTCATCGAGTTCAGGGTCTCGGGCTCGGCGTCCGTGCCGTCCTCGCCCTTCTTCGGGACGGTCCTGATCGGCCAGGTGATGAAGTCCGAGTACCGCTTGACGATCTCCCTGACCGTCCAGGACGAGGTGTAGTCCTGCAGCTTGTCCTCGTCGTCCGCGGGCTTGAGGTGCAGCGTGACGGAGGTGCCCTGCGGAGCGTCCTCGACGGTCTCCAGGGTGTACGTGCCCTCGCCGCGCGACGACCAGCGGGTGCCCCGGTCCTCGCCGGCGCGCCGGGTCACCAGGGTCATCTCGTCGGCCACCATGAAGCCGGAGTAGAAGCCGACGCCGAACTGCCCGATGAGCCCGTCGGCCCCGCCGCCCGCCTCCTGCGCCTCGCGCAGCTCCTTCACGAACTGGGCGGTCCCCGAGTTGGCGATGGTGCCGATCAGCCGGCCCACCTCGTCGTACGACATCCCGATCCCGTTGTCCCGCACGGTCAGCGTGCGGGCCTCGCCGTCGGTCTCGATCTCGATGTGCAGGTCGGAGACGTCGGCGTCGAGCGTGTCGTCCTTCAGCGCGGCGAGGCGCAGCTTGTCCAGCGCGTCGGAGGCGTTGGACACGAGCTCGCGCAGGAAGACGTCCTTGTTCGAGTAGACCGAGTGAATCATCAGCTGGAGCAGCTGACGGGCCTCTACCTGGAACTCAAACGTTTCGGTCGGCATGGTTGGCGTGTACCTCACGGGTTTCGGGATCTCCGGCGTAGTGGTGAGGCCACTCTAAGCCACCAAGTCGGCCGATGATCCAGGACGTTCACGCCGCCGGGGTGCATCCCGACCGGGTGCGGAGCATCGGGTGGGCGGCGTAATCCGCCCGGGCAGCCCTGGTTCGCGCGGGCGGCGGCCCGACCGTTCACCCCGCCTTTGCCGCCAGGTCGCACGGGCCCCTTCCCTCCCTCCGGGCGGCCTCCTAGCTTGTGCTCAACTGCCCCTCGGCGAAAGGCGACTGACCGTATGCGCTGCCAACCGCTGCACACCGCAAGACGCTTCGGCACGAGATCAGTGATCGCGCTGGTGGCCACCGCTCTCGCCGTGGCCGTCCCCTTCCCGGCCATCGCGGCCGACCGTTCGGCCGAGCATCTCTCCGCGCTCGTGGACCCGCTGATCGGCTCCGCGAACGGCGGCAACACCTACCCCGGCGCCACCCTCCCGTACGGGATGATCGCCTGGTCCCCGACCAGCACGACCGGCGACCAGACCAGCACGGGCGCGGCCAACGGCTACCAGTACGACACCACGCGCATCCGCGGCCTGAGCCTGACGCACGTCAACGGCGCCGGCTGCAATCCCGGCGCCGCCGGCGACGTACCGATCATGCCGTTCGTCGGGGACGTCACGTCCTCGCCCTCCGCCGACACCAGGGACGCCGTCTACGCCGCGGACTTCTCGCACGCCGACGAGCAGGCCGGCCCCGGCCGCTACACGCTCGGTCTGAAGTCCGGTGCCACCGCCGACCTGGCGGTGAGCAGGCGCGCGGGCGTCGCCGACTTCACCTTCCCGAGCGACAAGCCCGCCAGCCTTCTCTTCCGGGTCTCCAACTCCCTCAACGGCAGCGAGGACGCGCACGTCGACATCGACGCCGCCCACCGCAAGGTGACCGGCTGGGTGCTCACCGGCGCCTTCTGCGGCCGTCGCGCGAACGGCGGGGTCAACAACCGCAAGAGCTACTACAAGCTGTACTTCAGCGCGTCCTTCGACCGTGCCTTCTCCTCGGTCGGCACCTGGAAGGACGGCACGCTCTCCCCCGGCTCGGCCACCGCCTCCGGCGGCGAGGGCTACGCGACGGGCGCGAACCGCGCGGGTCGCGGCTCCGGCGGCTGGGTCGGCTTCGACACGAGCGCCGACAACGATGTCCACATGCGGCTCGGCATCTCGTACGTCAGTCTCGGCGGCGCGGAGGCCAACCTCCGCGGGGAGATCGCGCCGCACGCGAGCGTGACCGAGGTGGCGGCGGCCGGGGCGCGGTCCTGGGACCGTGAGCTGAGCGCGGTCCGGGTCGAGGGCGGCGACGACGCCCGTCGCCGTACGTTCTACACCGCGCTCTACCACTCCCTCATGCAGCCCAACCTGATCAGCGACGCCGACGGCCGCTACTGGGGCATGGACCAGGCTGTCCACCGTCTGGCGCGCGGTCAGCGGGCGCAGTACAGCAACTTCTCCGGATGGGACCAGTACCGGGCGCAGATCCAGTTGCTCGCCCTGCTGAAGCCCACCGTGGCGGGCGACTTCGCGCAGTCGCTGTACAACTTCGCGCGGCAGAACGGCGGAGTGTGGGACCGCTGGGTGCACATCAGCGGCGCCACCCATGTGATGACCGGCGACCCGTCCGCGGCGACGCTCGCCACGTTCTACGCCATGGGCGTGCGCAACTTCGACTACGAGGGGGCCTTCGACTCGCTGGTCCGCCAGGCCACCGTGCCCCATCCGGACGGGCTTCTGGACGCCGGCTGTCCCGGTCAGTGCGTGGGCCAACGCCCCAATCTGGCCCAGTACCTGAGCTCGCACTACGCCGCCCAGGACGTGTGCCACTGCTGGGGCGGTGCCGCCGAGACCCTGGAGGACGCCGTCGCCGACTCCGCGCTCGCCAAGTGGGCGAAGCTGCTGGGGCGGCAGACCGAGGCCGAGGCACTCACCGAGCGGGGTGCCTACTGGCGCAACGTCTTCAACCCCGGGGCCACCGCCGGCGCCGGCTACATCCAGGCCCGCAGGCTGGACGGTTCCTGGGTCACCCCCTTCAACCCCGCGAGCGACCTCGGCTTCGCCCAGGGCACCAGCGCCACCTACACCTGGATGGTGCCGCAGGACGTCCAGGGGCTGGCGGAGGCGATGGGCGGCCGGGAGGTGGCCGCCACCCGGCTCGACGGCTTCTTCCACAAGGCGGACGGCTCCTGGTCGGTCCGCGGCGGCGACGCGCTGCGCTACGACCCCACCAACGAGCCCGGCATTCACGCCCCTTGGCTCTACAACGCACTCGGACAGCCCTGGAAGACCCAGGCGACCGTGCGCCAGATCCTCGACACCGTGTACGGCACCGGACCTTCGGGCCTGCCCGGCAACGACGACCTGGGCACCATGTCCGCCTGGTACGTCTTCTCCGCCCTGGGGCTGTATCCGCAGACCCCCGGCAGCGCCTCCCTGCTGCTGGGAGCGCCGGTCTTCCGCACCGCGGTCCTTGACCGGCCCGGCCGGGCGGACATCAGGATCAGCGCCCCCGAGGCCGACGCCACACACGCCTACGTGGACGCCGTACGACGCGACGGACGGCCGTACCGGAAGTCCTGGGCGGACGCCGGTCTGATCCGGCGGGGCGGCACCCTCGCCTTCCGGCTCTCCGACCAGCCGAACACCGAGTGGGCGACCGACCCGGCCGGCCTGCCGAAGTGACCCGCGTGTGGGCCCGGCCCCGCCCCCGGGCCCACACCCCATGTGCTCTTGACGCAGACGCGGGGTGTGGCACGCTCCCCCACTGCCTCGGAGGTGACGAGCGGGAGGAGTCGCACGACTGGTCAGTCGGCCGCCATGGTGTTGATGTCGATCACGAACCGGTAGCGGACGTCACCGGCCGCAAGCCGGTCGAAGGCGGTGTCGATCTGATCGGCGTGGATGATGTCGACCTCGGCGGTGATTTCGTGCTCGGCGCAGAAGTCGAGCATCTCCTGGGTCTCCTGGATGCCGCCGACCAGCGTGCCCGCCAGCGATCGCCGGTTGTACAGCAGGGAGAAGACATCGACGCTGATCGGCCTCTTCGGCACGCCGAGGTTGACGAACGTGCCGTCCAGGGTGAGCAGTTCGAGGAAGGCCTCGTAGTCGAGGCTGGCCGGCGCGGTCGAGACGATCAGGTCGAAGGCTCCCGCCAGATCGGTGAACGTCGCGGGGTCGGTGGTGAGGCGGTAGTCGCGGGCACCGCGCCGCAGGGCGTCGTCACGCTTGTCCGGGGTCAGGTCCAGAACGGTGGGGGGCGCGCCCAGTGCCGCCGCGATGGGCACTCCTACGTGTCCGAGGCCGCCGAAGCCGACGATCGCGACGCGCTTGTCCGGCCCGGCCTTCCAGTGCCGCAGTGGCGAGTACGTCGTGATCCCGGCGCAGAGCAGCGGCGCGGCGGTGTGCAGTGGGAGGGCGTCGGGGATGCGGACCACGTAGGCCTCGTCGACGACGATCTTCTCGCTGTAGCCGCCCAGAGTGGGCTGCCCGTCGCGGCCGGTGTCGTTGTAGGTCCTGACGTGTCCGGCGCGGCAGTACGGCTCCAGGCCGGCCCGGCAGTAGTCGCACTCCCGGCAGGAGTCGACCATGCAGCCGACTCCCACCCGGTTTCCGACCGAGAACCTGCTCACATCGGGCCCCGCCGCCGACACCACGCCGGCGATCTCGTGTCCGGGCACCAGCGGGTACGTGGTCGTCCCGAACTCGCCGCGGGCTCGGCTGACGTCCGTGTGACAGACCCCGCAGTAGGCGATGTCGATGAGGACGTCCGTCGGGCCGACGTCGCGGCGGTCGATCGTGGTGGCCTTGAACGGCTCGCCCGGTCCGGCCGTGGAGCGCGCGTTGACGGTGATCATGGATCTCCTCGCCCTCGTCAGCCGATGGACTTGTACTCGAGGAACTCCTCGATGCCATAGCGCCCGAACTCCCGCCCGATACCGGACAGTTTGAAACCGCCGTGCGGGGCACGCTGGTTGACCGGCGATCCGTTGATGCGGATGCGCCCGGCGCGCAGCTTGCGCGCCAGGGCCCTGGCCCGGTCCGGGTCACCGGCCCAGATCGCCCCGGCGAGTCCGTACTGCGTGTCGTTGGCGATCTCGAAGGCCTCATCCTCGCTGTCGAAGGGGATGATCACCACGACGGGTCCGAAGATCTCCTCCCGTGCGATCCGCGAGGTGTTGTCGCCGGAGAAGACCGTCGGCCGCACGAAGTAGCCGCGTTCCAGGCCCTCCGGCGCCTCGGGGCCACCGGTGAGCAGACGCACGCCCTCTGCCAGGCCGGAGCGGATGTAGTCGCGCACACGCTGCTGCTGGGTGGCGTTGGCGACGGGGCCGAGGGTGGTCGCCGGGTCGTAGGGGTCGCCGAGCACGTAGCTCTCGGCCTTGCGTACGGCCAGTTCCTCCGCCTCGGCCAGACGGGAACGCGGAACCAGCACGCGGGACAGTCCGCCGCAGACCTGACCGGAGTTGCGGAACGCGTCCTCGATGCCGACGTTCACGGCCTGCTCCAGGTCGGCGTCCTCCAGGATCACGTTGGCCGACTTGCCGCCGAGTTCCAGGGCGACCTTCTTGACGGACTGCGAGGCCAGTTCCATGACCCTGCGCCCGGCACGTACGGAACCGGTGAGGGACACCATGTCGACCAGCGGATGGGTCACCAGGGCCTCGCCGACATCCGGGCCGGCGCCGGAGACGAGGTTGAAGACCCCGTCGGGCAGGCCGGCCTCGGCGACGATCTCGGCGAAGACGAACGAACTCAGCGGCGCGACCTCCGTGCCCTTGAGCACGACCGTGCATCCGGCGGCGATCGCCGCCCCGGCCTTCATGCAGACCATGCGCATCGGCCCGTTCCACGGGGTGATCGCACCGACCACACCCGCGGCCTCACGGGCCACCACGGTGTGGCCCACCTGCTCCTCCCACACGATGCCGGGCAGGCTCTCCGCGATGCTCCGGAGGTCCTCCACCGCCGCGGCGCCCTGGGACTCCTGCGCGATCTTCGCGGGCTGGCCGATCTCGCTCACGACGGCCCGCGTGATCTCCTCGCTGCGGGCCTCGGTCAGCCGGGCGAGCTTGTGGAGCATCTCGACCCGCTCGCCGACCGACGTCTGCGACCACGCGGGGAAGGCGTCCGCCGCAGCCCTTGCCGCCAGGTCCACGTCCTCGGCCGAGCCGGCCGGGATCGTCGCCACGGTCTCCTCGGTGACCGGGCTGGTCACCGAGATGACGCCATCGCCCGAGGAGGTCACCCACTTGCCGTTGATGAAGATCTGGTCGCGTTCGATCACCGGAGACACTCCTGATTCTTTTCGCCCTGCGTCACAGCGGCCCCGTCAGGCCGGGCACAGGATCCGCGACGGGTAGTTCGTGACGTCGGGTGCCGTCCCTGACACCCGACAAGTGAATTCGTATATACGAACTTAATGTCGCCATTTCGACTCAATGCAAGCTACGCTGGGCCGCCGACAGTGTCAACGGTTCAAGGGAGAGCCCGTGACGGAGACCGGCTGCGCCCCACGCGAGCAGGTCATGTTCGAAGGTGTCCACGGCATCGGCCTTGCTGCGGACCGCTGGGAGCCCGACGATCCGCAGGGCACGGTGCTGCTGCTGCACGGTGGCGGTCAGACGCGGCACTCCTGGGCACGGACGGCACGGCGGCTGGCCGCACGGGGCTGGAGAACCATCGCGTTGGATGCCCGGGGGCACGGCGACAGCGGGTGGTCTCCGACGGGCTTGTACACCCTGGACGACATGGTCGGGGATCTGTCGCGGACGGTGGAGGCGCTGGACGAACCGCCCGTGGTGATCGCCGCGTCGATGGGCGGCAGGACCGCGCTGGTCGCCGAGGGCGAGTGTCCCGGTACCGTCGCGGGGCTCGTTCTCGTCGACATCGCTCCCCGGCTGGACCCGGCCGGGCAGGCCAGGGTTCGCGCCTTCATGCGGGGCGCCCCGGACGGGTTCGCCTCACTGGAGGAGGTCGCGGAGGCCGTCCGCTCCTACAACCCGCGCCGTCGCCCGACGTCGGGGCTCGATGGGCTGAAGAAGAACGTCCGGCTGCGCGAGGACGGGCGCTGGTACTGGCACTGGGACCCGGATTTCCTCAGCTTCACAGCCGACCCGGCGAACACCTCCGCGGAAAGGATGATCCGAGCCGCACGCCGGATCACGGCACCCACGCTGCTCGTTCGCGGACGCCGTTCGGACATGGTCACCGCCGAGGCCGCCGCCGAACTGCTCGGCCTCATCCCCGCCGCGCGTCTGGTCGAGGTCCCGGCGGGTCACATGGTCGCAGGCGACGACAACGACGTCTTCACCCGTGAGGTCCACGAGTTCCTGAACCTCACGGTCGATCGACGGTCAGATCGGTTCCCTCGCTGAAACGGTCTGGCGCGACCAGGAGTCGACGTGCTTGAGAAGTACCGTGCGCAGCTTGGCCTCACGGGGCCTCATCTCGACGGCCTGGCCGATGAGGATGGCCGCGGCGACACTGTCGCCGGCCTGGTTGCGCACGACGGCCGCGAGCGCGAGCTGGGCCCCGTGGTGGCGGAGATTCGTCGCGACGCGGCTCTTGCTGATGTCGGCGAACTCGGCGAGGAACTCCGAGACGACCTCGGGGTTCTCCGACTGCTGGCGGCGCAGGTAGGTCTCCCGGTCGGCGTCCGGGCGTGCCACCAGCAGCGCCTTGCCGCCCGCCGTCGACAGCAGCGTGCGCCGGATGTTGCTGCGTGCCGCGAATCCGGTGAGCGCGTCCGTGCCCGACTCCCCGATGTAGATCAGGTGGTCACCGGCCTCGACACCGAGAAAGACGGTCAGCCCGGTCGCCTTGTGCAGCGCGTCGAGGTCCGTCTGCGTCACCTGCCCGGCGCGGATATGGCCGCTGGCCAGGGTGAGGCCGTACACAGCAGGCCCCAGATAGAAGCGGCGGTTGTCCTCGTACAGCCATCCCTTGGCCTGCAGGCCCCGGATGAAGCCGTGCACCGAACTCTTGGGGGCGCCCAGCGCCCGGGCGATCTCGGCGAAGCCGATGCCCGGGTGGTAGACGACCTCCTCGAGGATCTGGGTCACCCGGTCGACGGTCCGATGGTTCTTCGGGCCGCTGTCGTCGTCGGAGTCTGAAGACGTGTCCGTCACGGTGCCCAATGTAGCGGAATCCGATCACGTATTCATAATTACGAACTCGTGAAGTGCGGTCGCCGTTTCTCGACGGAGGCGGCGATCCCCTCGGCGAAGTCCGCCGTGCCCAGGAGGGCGGCCTGGGCATGCGCCTCGATGTCAAGGGCCGCCGACACCTCCGCCACCATCGAGCGGCGCATCGTGGAGCGGATCGCGGGCAGTGACAGCGGCGCGGAGGCCGCTATCTCGGCGGCGAAGGCGATCGCCGCACCGCGCGGATCGTCCGCCACCCGGTCGCACAGGCCCAACTCGACGGCCTCCGCGCCATTGACTGACCGCCCTGTGTACAGCAGCTCCAGGGCCCGCTGTTGTCCGAGTGCCCGCGGCAGGGTCACGCTCAGGCCGAAGCCGTGGTGGAAACCGAGGCGGGCGAAGTTGGCGGTGAGCCGTGCGTCGGGAGCCGCGACGCGGAAGTCGGCGGCCATGGCCAGTCCGAGCCCGCCCCCGACGGCGGCGCCGTGTACGGCGGCCACCACGGGCTTGCGCCCGGAGAAGATCCGCAGAGCCTGGCGGTAGAAACGGCGGATGCCGGCCGCTCCTATGCCGCGAAGGTCGACCCCCGCGCAGAAGTGCCTGCCCTGCGCGGCGATCACGACACACGAGACGTCGTCGTCATCGTCGTAGGACAGCAGTGCGTCGGCCAGGTCGGTCAGCGACTTCTCGTCGACGAAGTTGTGCGGTGGTCTGCGGAGTTCCAGCAGTGCGACACGGTCGGCGACCTGCTTGTGGAAGACGTCGCTCACGCCCGCTCACCCGCCTGGAGGGCGAGGTCCGCTCGGGCCTGTGCTGCCAGCCCCTTCTTGTCGATCTTGCCGGAGTGGTTGGTCGGCAGCGGCTCCGGCTGGAGATGCCACCGGCTGGGGACGGCGAAGGATGCCAGCCTGGGGCGTAGCTCCTCCCGCAGCCGCTCCGCCGTGAGGCCGTTCTCGACGACCACGGCGGCCATCACCTCCTCCCCCAGGTCCGGGTGCGGGACGCCGAACACCGCGGACTCGACCACGCCGGGGATGCCCGCGAGGGCCTCCTCGACCGCGGCCGGGGCGATGTTCTCCCCACCACGGATGATCATGTCCTTCGCCCGGCCGGTGATCCAGAGGTAGCCGGCGTCGTCGATCCGTCCCAGGTCGCCGGTGTGCAGCCATCCCTCATCGTCGATGGGTGTCTCGTCCACCCCGAAGTACCCGGTCATCTGAGTGGGACTGCGGACCAGGATCTCGCCGTCCTCGTGGTCACCGGTCTCCAGGATCCTCAACTCGACGCAGGGAAGCGCTCGGCCGCTGGTCCCGGGGTGCTCGGTGGTGTCCCGGCCGGAGGCCGCCGTCGCCTGGCCGCCGTTCTCGGTCAGGCCGTAGCCGGTGGGCACCCGTGGCGCCACGCCGGGGAGCCCGGTGCGCAGCCGGTCGAGGAACTCCCCGTGCACCGGTGCTCCGCCGACGGTGAGCGAGCGCAGGGAGGTCAGGTCGCGGCGGTGGACGTCGGGGTGCTCCAGCACCCGGGAGACCATGGTCGGTACGGCACTCCAGCGGGTGATCCCCCACTCCTCGATGAGCCGCAGTGCCTCTTCCGGGTCGAACCTGCCGGCCGGCATGACCAGGGTGTCGCCGACCGTGATCGCGCGGATGAGTGTCTGGACTCCTCCGATGTGGAACATCGGGCCGGTGTGCAGGCCTGCGTCTCCCGTCGACTCGTCGATCTGCTGCGGGAGCCGTCGGGTGATGTGCAGGAGCATGTGCAGGCCGGCCAGGAGGGAGCGGTGCGAGAGCACGACCCCCTTCGGCCGGCCGGAGGTTCCGGAGGTGAAGACGATGACCGCCGGAGCGTCCTCGTCCTCCTGCTCGCCCACGGCCGGAACCGGGCGCAGCACAGGCTCTGCCTGTGTGTCGCACTCCCAGCGGCCGACCGTGGTCCCGGCAGGAAGGTTCGCCGCGCCCCGCGCGTCGGCCAGGACGAGCTTGAGGTCCAACAGTGCGATGCTGTCGGCCAGTTCGGCCTTTCCCCACCAGGCGTTGGCGAGCACGGGTACGGCGCCGACTGCCGCGCAGGCCCAGAAGTTGGTGATCCACTCCGGGCTGTTCCAGCCGAGAAGCAGCACCCGGTCTCCGCGCCCGAGGCCGGCCCCGGCGAGTTGCGCCGCCTTCGCCGTGACCGCGTTGCGCAGCCCCGCGAACGTCACCACCTGCTCGCCCTGCGCGATGTGCGGCCGCTCTCCCCACCGGTCCGCGAAGGCCAGCAGGCTGCCGATGGTGCGGGGACGGTCCTTGTAGGTGTGGAAGGCGGTCCCCCGCACCTCCTCTACGCCGATCTCGTCGCCCCAGACGGCGGTCGTTGTGATCACGCGTTCCTCCATGGCCACTACGCGGCGCCCCGGCGCGGCAGGGCGACGACGGCCGTACCGGGCATGACGTTCTGCTCTCGCTGGTTCCAGGCCCAGGTCTCCAGACGGACGACCGGGTCACCGTCCTGGTCGATCTCCTTGGCCACGACCCGGCCGCCGAGGCGGACGACGTCCGAGAGGTAGACGTGGGCGCGGTACTGGCCGTGGACCGCCTTCAGCGTGCCCGTGTCGCCGGCCCAGTGGGTGAGGGAGTGGATCTGCCAGCAGGTGCGCTGGATGCCGACGTCGTAGGCGAGTTGGGCGCCCTGCAGCTTGGCGGCGTAGTCGTTGTAGTGGACCGAGTAGACCGGTTCGAGGGCGTTGGTGCCCGGGTCGCGGAACGCCCAGCGCGGGTGCTTGCGGTACCGGCGCAGGGCGACACCGTGCGCGGACAGCCGCGGGATGGGGGCGGCGCCGGCGGCGATGTAGGCGATCTCGTCGGTCAGGCCGATCGGCCCCTTGGTGATGACGTCCATCTCGTCACCGACCGCGACCTCCTCCCAGTAGCGCGGCTCGGCGCCGCGCGGCTTCTCGGCGAGGATGTCCTCCTCGATCTGCTCCAGCTGCTCGCCGGTCCAGGGATGGGGCAGTTCGATCTCACGGGACTTGCGCCGCGCCTGGGCCTCGGTGCGTTCGAACCTGACCCGCGAGCAGATGAAACTCGCCACCAGCTCGTCGTTCTGGTTCCAGTACTCCTGGCGCAGGTAGTCCTTGATGCGCCGCCCGGCGAACTTGCTGGCGTCCGGGCCGTCGAAGCCGTCGAAGTACACCCGGGCCGTGATCTTGTCGCCGACATGGATCGGACGGTGGAACGTCATGTCGGTCTCGGCGTGGAATCCGCCGAGACCGCGCCAGCCGACCTGTACCGATCCCAGGCAGGCGAAGATGAAGCTCGGCGGGGCGACGATCTCGCCGAACGGGCCCTTGGCCGCGTATTCCTCGTCGGCCCACAGGGGGTTGTCGTCGCCGATGCCTTCCGCGAAGCGGAGGATGGCCAGGCGGGTCGCGTACTCGTTGTTGACGCAGGCGTCGGTGCGCAGCTCGGTGCCGATGAGGGCGCGCATGCCGTCGAGCATCTCGTCGGTGAACCTGCCGGTCGCCAGTTCCTTGCCGATCCCGGCGTTCTTCTCTGTTTCCGTTGTCGTCATCACAGTTCCTATGAGTCGTCTGTGTCGTGGTCGGCCGGCTACCAGGCGTTGGTCAGCAACGCGAGGGCGTCGACCCGGTCGGGGACCCGCGGCCCGCTGGTGATCGCCCAGTCGTCCAGGGCGTGGTCGGCCGCCTCGACCAGGTCCTGCTCCAGGACGCCGACATCCCTCAGGCGGGCCGGGACCTCGAACACCTCCAGCAGCCGTTCGATCTTTCCGATGACGGCCTGCGCACTGCGGTCCGTGAGTCCGAGGACATCCGCCAGCATGGCGATGCGGTGGCCGACGACGCCGGCGTTGAAGCGCATGGCGTGGGGCAGCAGCAGCGCCTCCACCACGCCGTTGGCGGCGGAGGAGCGGGGGCCCACGGCGTGCGAGAGGGCTTGCGCGAGGCCGCCGCCGGTGTGGTCGCTGCCCTGGCCGCTCATCAGCGCCGCCAGCATCAGGTGCAGCCGGGGCCGGGAGCCTTCCGGGTCGGTACGCAGCTGCGGAAGCCACGCGACCGACATGCGGAGCGCGTGGGCCAGTTGGGCGTCCGCCAGGGGGTCGATGTGCCGCGACTGCAGCCCTTCCACGGCCATGGCGAAGACGTTGAGCGCTGCCGACCAGGTCAGTCGCGCGGGTGCGGTGAGCGCCATCGCCGGGTCGAGGAGGACGCCCTGCGCCCGGGTCTTCGGGTCGTAGAGGGCGAGCCGCTCGCCGGTCTGCGGATCGCGTACCGCGCTGCCGGCCTTCGCGTAGGCCGTCGTGGGGGTGGTCGGTACGACCCATTGGGGCAGCTTGGGGGCGGTGAGCCTCGGGCTGACCAGCTTGCCGTCCGCAGCACGCCGGGTGCACAACTGCCATACGTCGCGTCGCTCGGCGAGCAGGATGGCGGCGGCGCGTGCGGTGACCACCGCCGATCCACCGCCGACGGCGATCACGGCCTCCGCGTCGTGGTCGGCGAGGAACTGCCGGGCCCGCTCCACCACGGGGATCGGGCTGTGCTCGGCCACCCCGTCGAACTGACCCACCAGGTGCTCACCCAGTGCCTCGTGCACACGGCTCAGGGCATCGGCGTGCTTGGTGACCGAGGGCCCGCACACGATGACCGCCCGCCGGGCGCCCACGCGGGCAAGTTCACGTGGAAGGGCGGCGAGGGCGTCCTCACCGCAGAAGGTGCGGAAGGCCGGGCTCACATGGCGGAGCCTCGGGTCGGGATCAGTACTCATTGGCTCATCCCTCGAGTTCGACGACTGCACGGCCACGGACCCGGCCCTCATGGAGTGCCTCGACCGCGTTGTTGAGCTCGTCCAGCGCGAACCGGTCGGTGACGAGTGCGCTCGGATCGAACCGCCCGTCGCGGGTCCACTCGACGAAGGTCTCGAAGTCGCGGACCGGATCGCAGCTCCCGCCGACACAACCGAGCAGGCTCTTCTCGCCGTTGAGCAGATCCATGCTGTCCAGCTGGAAGGGCACCCGCGGGATGCCGACCAGCACGTCGGCGCCGCCGCGGATGCCCGCGCCGCGGACGCCGGGACGTACCGATGCGAGGCTCACCGGGATGTTGGCGCCGATGCCGGTGCAGTCGAAGGCGTAATCGACGCCCCGCGTCCCGTCGTCGTGCGGGGTCAGCGCGCGGATGGCCGCCACCGGGTCGGTCTTCTTGGCGTTGACCACATCGGTCGCCCCGAACTGCTCGGCAAGCTTCAGCTTGTCGTCGTCGACGTCCACGGCGACGACCGGAGAAGCCCCGAGGATGGCGGCACCGGCGATCGCGCACAGTCCGACGCCGCCTGCGCCCCAGACCGCGACGCTCTGTCCCGCGCGGACCTCGGCGCTGTTCATCACCGCGCCGGCACCCGTCATGAGCGCGCACCCGATGATCGAGCCGAGGTCCAGGGGAGTGTCTTCCGGCGTCTTGACCACGTACTGCTCGTCGACCACCGCGTGCGTACCCCACGTGAAGGTGTTGTGGGTCCTGGCCAGGTCCCCGTCCGGGAAGGCGATGCGCGCAGGCTCGGGCGGGCGGCCGTCCAGCGGTGTGCGTGGGATCCAGGTGGTGAGGACCTCGTCTCCGGGCACGACATGGCGGACCTGGTCGCCCACCGCGACCACCGTGCCGATGGACTCGTGCCCCAGCAGCATCGACTCGGTCCGCGAGGGGTCGTAGATCCGGTCCAGCTGGCTGTGGCACACCCCGAACGCCTTCTGCCGTACGACGACTTCATACGGTCCGACGACGTCCAGTGTCACTTCCCGGATCTCCACTGCCTGCTGACCGGCCGGGAGCACCGCGATACGTGCGTCAACTGCCATGTGGCTTCAGCTCCTTTCGTTCCGCGGCCGCTCAGATGACGCCGGCATCGCGCAGCTCGGCGATCTCGTCGGGCGTCATGCCCAGGTCATGCGCGAGGACCGACTCCGTGTGTTCTCCCAGAGCCCCGGAGCGGGTCGGCTCGACCATCGGCGAGTCGGAGAGGAACAGCGGGCTGCCCAGGGTGGTGAAGGTGCCCTGGTCGTCGGCGACCGTGCGCAGGACGCCTCGCGCGTGCACATGAGGGTCGTCCAGGAGCTCCGGCAGGGTGACGACCGGCGCGCAGGGAATGTTCGCCGCCTTCAGCGTCCGGGCCAGGTCGTCCTTGGACCGGGTGTGCGTCCAGCGGGTCACGATGGCGTCGACCTCGTCCATGTGCGCACAGCGGCTCTTCATGTCCACGAAGCCGGGTCCCTCGGTTGCCGGATCCTTCATCAGTTCGCAGAGCCTGCGCCAGTGGCCGTCGGTCGGGCACAGCACGGTGATCCATCCGTCGCTCGCCTCATAGGCGTTGTACGGCGCGACCGCCATGCCGCCGTGCCGGTTGCCGGTGCGCTCGGGGTTCGCGCCCTCGCTGTTGATGAGACCGGCGATGTTCGACGTCAGCGACGGGATGATCGCGTCCTGAAGGGAGACCTCGACGTGCTGGCCGCGCCCGGTGCGTGTGCGCTGGTACAGCGCCGCAAGGACACCGGCGACCAGGTGGGTGCCCGCCATGAAGTCGACCACCGACGGGCCGGTGCGGATCGGCGGGCCGTCCCCGAAGCCGGTGGTGCTCATGACCGCGGTCCGTGCCTGGACCGTCAGATCCATGGCGGGCTCTCCCGCGTAGGGGCCGAACGAGCCGAAGCCGGTCCCGGAAGCCATGATCAGGCGCGGGTTGAGGGCGCTGAGCTGTTCGTAGCCCAGGCCGAAGCGGTCCATCGCCCCGGGTGAGAGGTTCTGGACGACCACATCGGCGTTCCGTGCCAGCTCTCGCAGCACCTCCTGACCGGCGGGGTTCTTCAGGTCCAGCCGGATGGTCCGCTTGCCGGAGTTGAGGAATCGGAACTGGACCGAGGTGCCGTCCTTGTCCACGGCCGGCAGCCGGCGATAGGGGTCCCCCTCGGGGGCTTCGACCTTGATGACGTCCGCGCCGAGGCGGGCCATCAGCATCGAGCAGTACGGGGCGAAGTAGAACTGTCCGACACAGATCACCTTCACGCCCTCAAGGGCAGTCATCCACGGCCTCCGTCATCGATGTCATCGATCCGTTGGTGCGCCTCCGCGTGTCTGCGCGGTCAGCCGATGGACTGGTACTCAAGGAATTCCTCGATGCCGAAGCGGCCGTTCTCCCGGCCGATGCCGGACAGCTTGAAACCGCCGTGCGGGGCACGCGCGTTGACCGGTGAGCCGTTGAGACGGACACGGCCGGTGCGCAGCCGCAGCGCCACCTCGCGGGCCCGGTCGGTGGTGGCGGCCCAGACACCCCCGGCGAGGCCGTACGGCGAGTCGTTGGCGATGGCGATCGCCTCCTCCTCGGTGTCGAAGGGGAGGATGGTGACGACGGGGCCGAAGATCTCCTCGCGGGCGACGCGGAGGTCCGGTGTGCCCGTGAGGACGGTCGGCTTGACGAAGTAGCCCTTGTCCAGGCCTTCCGGCTGTTCGCCGCCGCCCGCGATCAGGCGGGCCCCCTCGTCGATGCCGGCCTGGATCAGCGCGCGCACGCGGTCCCGCTGTGCCCGGGAAACCACCGGACCGAGTGTGGTCTCGGCGGCGAACGGGTCACCGAGGACGTATCGGGCCACCCTCGCCGCGGCGATCTCCTCCGCCTGTGCCAGGCGTGAGCGGGGCACCAGCATGCGCGTGAGGCCGCCGCACACCTGACCGCTGTTGCGGAAGGCGTCCTCGATGCCCGCGGTGACCGCGCGCTCCAGGTCCGCCTCCGGAAGGTCCTCGAGGATCAGGTTGGCGGACTTGCCGCCGAGTTCCAGTGCCACGCGCTTGACCGACGCCGAGGCCAGTTCCATGACCCTGCTGCCGGCCCGGGGGGACCCGGTCAGCGACACCATGTCGACCTTCGGGTGCGAGACGACGGCCTCCCCGATCTCGGGGCCGTTGCCGGAGACGAGGTTGAACACACCCTTGGGCAGGCCCGCTTCGAGCGTCGCCTCGGCGAAGAAGTAGGAACTCATCGGCGCGATCTCAGTGCCCTTCAGGACCACCGTGCACCCCGCCGCCACGGCGGCGCCGACCTTCATGGCGATCATCAGCAGCGGGACGTTCCACGGGGTGATGGCCCCGACCACGCCCACCGGAGCCCGGTGCACCAGCGTGTCACCGACCTGGACATCCCAGTCGACGTCCTTGAGAGCGTCCGCCGTGTTGCGCAGGTGCCGCACGGTGGAGAGGGTCTGGTGCCCGGTCGCGATGGACAGCGGCTCACCGATCTCCGTGACGATCGCCCGAGTGATCTCGTCGGCGCGGTGCTCGACGATGTCGGCCAGGTTGTTCAGCACCTCGGCCCGCTGACCGTGCGAGGACCGCGACCACTCCTCGAAGGCGGTCGCGGCAGCCGAGGCGGCACGGTCGACGTCCTGGGCGTCTCCGCGGGGGATCGCGGCGATGACCTCCTCCGTCACGGGGTTCTCGACCTCGATGACTCCGGCCCCCGCCGACGGCACCCACACGCCGTTGATCAGCACCTCACGGCGTTCGATCACGTCAACCTCCAAGGTGGCACGGTGCGCACCGTGTTCGTATTTACGAACTTCAGTACGCATTTACATTCGTGAGACTAGGAACGGCCGCCGGTGATGTCAATGGCGCGACCGGTGTTACAGCCACGAAAAAAGCCCTGCGCACGAGCGTTGACACACCTGGCGCCGGACCCTACCGTCGATCGCACATACGGTCTCGAGTTCCCATATACGAACTATCCCTCCCCCACTCTCAAAGCACGGCCGTGTCGGCCACCGGCCCGCCGAGATCTCGTCCGTCGACGAAAAGGACAGGTTCATGAAGGTTGGCTTTATCGGGCTCGGTGCCATGGGCACCGGGATGGCGCTCAATCTGCGCAAGGCGGACTACGACCTCGTCGTCCACGATCTCCGCCGAGAGGGAGCGAAGCCGCTGGAGGAAGCAGGAGCCACTTGGGCGGAAACGGCCGCCGAGCTGGGGCGCGTCGCGGACGTGGTCTTCACGTCCTTGCCCGGCCCGAAGGAGATGCAGGAGGTCGGTCTGGGCGAACACGGGCTGCTGAGCGCGATGCGGCCCGGAACCGCCTGGTTCGACCTGACCACCAACTCCCCAGGCGTCGTGCGGGAGGCACACGCCGTCTGCCGTGGGAAGGGCGTCGACCTCTTCGACGCCCCTGTCAGCGGCGGGCCCAAGGGGGCGAGTTCGGGCAAGCTCGCGATCTACGTGGGAGGCGACCGCGACGCCTTCGACCGGCACGGCAAGGTCCTTCAGGCCATCGGCGACCAGGTCATGTACGTCGGAGAGATCGGCGCCGGCAACACCGCCAAGCTGGTCCACAACTGCGCGAGTCTCACCATCCGAACGGCGATCGCCGAAGTGTTCACGCTGGGTGTGAAGGCCGGTGTCGAGCCCACGGCCCTCTGGCACGCGATGCGCCAGGGAGCGATCGGACGCTCCCGCACCTTCGACCGCGTCGGCGACCGGTATCTGCGGTCCGCGTACGACCCGCCGTCCTTCGCCCTGGTCCTCGCGGACAAGGATTTCCGGCTCGCCCTGGAGCTGGCGGAGCAGCTCGACGTACCGATGAAGTGCGCCGAAGCGGCCTACGAGGACGTCCAGGACGCCCTGGCCCGCGGCTGGGGCCGGCGCGACTCGCAGTCACCCATGCACCTGCAGAACGAACGTGCCGGCGTCACCGTCGAGCTCACCGCCGAACAGGTCCAGGAAACCCTCGACCGCGGCTGACGAACCGAGCCGACCAGAGGCATCCCCCACCCCAATTCCCGTCCGTACACGAGGAGATCAGTCTTGGACGCCAGTGAGAGTGGTCGGCGCATCCTGAGCGAGCTCATGGGGCCCGACTACGTCGAGAAGAAGGACAGGAACCGCAACTCCTTCAACGAGGCCATCCAGCAGTACTCGGAAGAAGTCTGCTTCGGCCGGATCTGGGCCCGGGACGGCATCGACCGCAAGCAGCGCAGCATCATCAACATCGCCATGCTCACCGCGCTCAACCGCCCGGCTCAGCTGAGCCATCACATCGAGGGCGCCCTCACCAACGGCTGCACGGTCGACGAACTGAAGGAGATCCTCCTCCAGACGGCCGTCTACTGCGGACTGCCCGCCGCCGGCGAGGCCTTCCGGGTCGCGGAAGAGGTCCTGCGCACCCGCGGACTCCTGGACTGACGCTCACTCAGAGCATGCGCGGCGCAATACCGCACCCTGTCGACGGACCGGTTTCCCCCGGCCGTCGGCCCCACCGACGCCGCGACGAAGCCGCGTCGACAACAGGGAGATGCAATGACGCACTCACCGGAACAGACGATTCCACCCGTCGGAGCACCCGGCCCGACCGCCGGAGCGGCGAATCCTCCCGGGATGAAACGAGTCGCGACGGCCAGCTTCATCGGCACCGTGATCGAGTTCTACGACTTCGGCATCTACGGCACAGCAGCCGCCCTCGTCTTCCCTCAAGTGTTCTTCCCGGCCCTGGGTGAGGCCGCGGGCACCGTGGCCTCGTTCGCGACCTACGGCGTCGCCTTCGTGGCCCGCCCCTTCGGCAGCATCCTGTTCGGGCACTTCGGCGACCGCCTGGGACGCAAGAAGTCCCTGATCGCGACCATGCTGCTCATGGGCCTTGCCACGATCCTCGTCGGCTGTATGCCCACCGCCAACCAGATCGGAGTGGCCGCTCCCATTCTGATCGTGGTGCTGCGCATCCTGCAGGGGCTGGCCGCGGGCGGCGAGTTCGCCGGCGCCGTCCTCTTCTCCTCCGAGCACGCCCCCAAGGGCAAACGCGGGTTCTGGTCGATGTTCGCCAACTTCGGCGGAGGCGGCGCCATCACGCTCGCCAACCTCACGTTCTTCCTGACCACGCTGTTCATGAGCGGCGACACGTTCACGAGTTGGGGCTGGCGGATCCCGTTCCTCGCCAGCTTCCTGCTGGTCATCGTCGGCCTCTGGATCCGGTTGCGCATCGACGAAACCCCGGTGTTCAAGAAGAACCTCGAGCAAGCCGGTACCTCCCGGATCCCGTTCATAGAGGCGTTCAAGCACCAGCCGCTCCAGGTGCTGCTCGCCGCGGGCACAGTGCTGGTCGGCTTCACACTGACCTACGCCGGCGGAACCTACCTGGTCAGCTACGGCACGGCGGTACTCGAACTGCCACGCACCTTCGTGCTCGGCATGGCAATGGTGGGTGGCCTGGCGATCTCCGCCGGAGTGGTGCTCGGCGCGGTCCTCTCCGACCGCATCGGACGGCGCTGGGTCATCGTCGGCGCGGCCTCCGTGGCCGTCGTATGGGCACTGGCCCTGTTCCCCATCCTCGACCACGGCACCCGTGCGGGCTTCGCTGTCGGGCTCCCCGTGACGATGTTCATCTCCGGGGTCGCCACCGGGCCACAGGGCGCGTTCCTCGCCGAGCTCTTCCACACCCGCTACCGCTACACCGCGGCCGGCCTCAGCTACAGCCTGGCCGGCATGCTGGGCGGCGGAGTTCCGCCCTTGATCGCGGCATCCGTCATCGACTCCTTCGGCGGCTTCGCCTTCGGCTGCATCCTGGCCGGCTTCTGCCTCGTGAGCGTGATCTGCGTGCTTGTCGTCGGCGAGACACGAGAGCTCGACCTCGAACGAGCCACGGCTGAAACCGCGTCCTGATCTCCTCAAGCGGCGGAGGCCGTACGAACTCCGACCGCGGTGGAGGCCGTACGAAGTCCGGCCGCCCCCCGTCGTCGTGCAGGGTGACTCCCTCGACCAGGACGCCGACGCCCGCTACCGCGGGCCCGGCGTGCGGGTTCCGCCGGCCGACGTCCCTCTGCGCCACGACCTCACCGGTGCGCCACGCCCGTCGTCCTCGGCGGTTCCTACGTCCCACGGACAGACATGGAGGTGACCTGCCATGCCGGCAGCACCGATCCCGGCACGTTCACCCTTCGTGCTCCTGCACGGCGGCCGTCACGGCGGCTGGTGCTGGAAGCACGTCGCCGCCGCGCTGCGGCAGGAAGGTCACCTGGTGTACACGCCCACCCTGACGGGCCTGGGCGAGCGAGCCCACCTGTTGAGTCCGAGCATCGGCCTGGACACCCACGTTCAGGACCTCGTCGCGGTATTCGAGTTCGAGGACATCCAGGACGCCGTCCTCGTGGCCCACAGCTACGGCGGCATGGTCGCGTCCGGAGCGATGGAACGGATCGCCGACCGGGTACGCAGTCTCGTCCTCTTCGACGCGCACCTCCCCCGGACCGGGGAGTCGCACGGCGACATGGTCGGCCCCGCCCGCGCCGCCAAACACGTCGAGATGGCGGAGAACGGCGGCCAAGGCTGGTACATCCCGCCCTCCGACGCCTCCTGGTACGGCGTCACCGATCCGGAGCACGCCGCATGGGTCAACAGCCACACCACGTCACAGCCGTTGAAGACCTACCAGGACCCGGTGGGGAACACCGACCGCGCCTGGAGCCACCCGGGCATGTTCATCGAATGCGTCCCGTCGACCCTGGAACCGCACGCCCTGGACAGGGTGCGAAAACGGCACGCCGACGATCCCGAATTCCAGTACCGCGTCCTCCACGCAACTCACGACGCCATGGTCACGGCACCCGAGGCAGTGACGAAGCTGCTCCTCGAGGCGGTGGACACATCATGTCCGAATCGATGACTCTCTCCCTCGCCCGGTACGCGGCCTCCACCTCGCTGGAGCGGATTCCCGAGGAGGTACGCGAACGCGCGAAGCAGGTGATCCTGGACGAGCTGGCCAGTGCCCACTTCGGCAGGGAGCAGCCGGCCGGCACGCTCGCGGCGCAGTACGTCGCCGGGCTGGGCGGCCTTCCGGAGGCACGGGTACTGGGCACTTCCCTGCGTGTCTCCGCGCCCCTCGCCGCTCTCGCGAACGGGACGGCGGGGCACGCGGACGAGATCGATGGTGCGCATGTCGTCGGCGGTCACCCCGGCGCGACCCTGGTCCACGCGGCGGTCGCCATGGCCGAGCGGCAGAGCGCGACCGGCGCGGAACTGCTCAACGCCGTGGTTCTGGGCTACGACATCGGCGTACGGCTCATCGAGGCGTGCGGCGGATTGTTCGGCGTCAAGGAACGGCACCACCTCAACGCGGACTTCCTGCACGCCGTCGCCGCCGCGGTGGCGAGCAGCCGGCTCATGGGACTCGCCGCCGAGCGGTACTGCCACGCGATGGCGCTGGCCACGTTCCAGGCGAGCGGGCTGGTCGCCCTGTTCCAGGAGAAGCGGCACATCAGCAAGGCGTTCTGCAACGGCCAGTACGCGATGGCGGGCGTCAGTGCCGCGCTGATGGCGGCCACCGGGTTCGAGGGGTGCGACGACATCCTGGGGGACCCGCACGGCCTGCTCGACGCCTGGGGAGCGGAGGGCGCCTCCGAGGTCGTCACGCGCGGTCTGGGCAGGGACTTCGCCGTGACGGGAGCGAACTTCAAGTTCGTACGGGCCGGTTACCCGATCCACGCTCCCGTGGAAGCGGCCCTGTCGCTCGTCGCTCGCCACGCCATCGGCACCGGGACGATCTCCGCGGTGGAGGTGGGAATGCCGGCCCGCGCCCTGCGCGTAGTGGACGACCGGAGAATGCGCAACATCTGCCTACAGGACATGCTCGCCGTCGCTCTGCTGCGGGGAGGACTGAAGCTGAGCGAGACACCCTTCCCCACCGTGCTCGACGACCCCGCCTTCGCCCCGCTGCGGGCCCGGATCACCCTGGTCGTGAATCCCCTCCTGGAAGCCCAGGCCCCACATGGCCGCGGCGCCCTCGTCACCATCAGGACCCAGGACGGCAGGACCGTCTCCGAACGCGTCGACCACCCGCGCGGCCACAGCGCACGGGGCGGCGTCACCTGGGACGAACTCACCGCCAAATGGCATGAGGCGTCCCCCGAACAGGACGTGGACTCCTGGATCGCCGGCGCCCGCAGGCTCGACGATCTCGAGCACGTGGGACAGCTCTCCAACCTGTTCACCAACAGCCGTAGTGCTGCACTCATTCGGGGAAGTCGGTGCCGAAGCTCGTCTCCTTCCATGCCTTGATTTCCTCGGTCTGAGCCTGCAGTTCGTCCCCGACGATCCGCACGGCGTCACTGCCCAGCAACAGCCGGAACGGGGCTTCGTCGGCGTCCACGGCCCCGATGACGGCCTGGGCGGCACGGGCGGGGTCCCCGGGCTGGCGGCCGTGGGTGGTGTCGTTCTCCTTGCGTCGGAGGCCGGCGGTGCCGTCGTAGTCCGCGATGACGGTGCTCGACTGCTGGAGCGAGCGCCCCGCGAAGTCCGTGCGGAAGGCTCCGGGCTCGACCAGGACCACCTTGATCCCGAGCGGTGCCAGCTCCTTGCGCAGCGCGTCGGACAGGCCCCCGAGGGCGAACTTGGTGGCCGAGTAGTAGCCGGAGCCGGGCATGGCCAGCCGGCCGCCGATGGAAGAGACGTTGACGATCGCTCCGCTGCGACGCTCCCGCATGCCCGGCAGCACCGCCTTGATCAGGCCGACCGGACCGAAGAAGTTGGTCGCGAACAGCTCCGCGACATCCTCCTCCGCGCCCTCTTCGACGGCGGCGCGATAGCCGTGCCCCGCGTTGTTGACCAGCACGTCCACACCGCCGAATCGGTCCTCGGCAGCCGAGACGGCCTCGGCGACCTGCGTGGTGTCGGACACGTCGAGCGGGAGCGCGAGGGCGGTATGCGGGTACAGCGCCGGAAGATCCTTCACCGATGAGACGTTCCGGGCGGTGACGACGGCGTTCCAGCCCCGTTCGAGTACCGCGTGTGCGAGAGCGCGGCCGAGACCGGTCGAGCATCCTGTGATCAGCCAAGTGGGCATGGTGATGCGCGCTTTCATCAGGTCGGGAGGGTGCGGAGCTGACCGTCAGCGGGTGCCGAAGGTGTCCAGCTTGATGACCTCGGGGTCGGGACCGCTGCGCAGCCCGGTGTCGAGGGCGTCGATGTCGGCCACCTCGTCGGGCGTGAGCGTGAAGTCGAAGACGTCGAAGTTCTCCGCGATGCGGTGCGCCTTGACGGACTTGGGGATCGCGCACACGCCGTGTTCGAGGTGCCAGCGCAGGACGACCTGGGCCGCCGTCTTGCCGTACTTCTCTGCCGGCGCGGTGACGACCGGCTCCTCCAGGACGCTGCGCCCACCGTTGGGCGCCTGGGCCCGGTAGCGGGTGATTCCGCCGATCGGCGACCAGGCCTGCGTGGCGATTCCGAACTTCTCGTGCACCTCACGGAGTTCGCCCTGGACGAAGTAGGGGTGCAGTTCGACCTGGTTGACCGCCGGGACGATGTCGGTCTGCTCCATGAGGGTGCGCAGGAGCCCCGGTGTGTGGTTGGAGACGCCGATCGCCCGGACGCGGCCGTCGGCCAGCAGCTTCTCGACGGCCTTGTAGGCTGCGAACCAGGGTTCGGGCTCCAGCGGCGCCGGCTGGTGCAGGAGATACAGGTCGAGGGATTCCAGGCCGAGCTTGGCCAGGCTGGTGTCGAAGGCGCGCAGCGCCGAGTCGTAGCCGTAGTCCGACAACCACAGCTTGGTGGTGACGAAGACATCGGCGCGGTCGACCCCGGAGCGGCGAAGGCCCTCGCCGACCTCCTTCTCGTTGCCGTAGGAGGCCGCGGTGTCGATCAGGCGGTAGCCGTCCCGGAGTGCGGCCTCGACCGCTGCGGTGGTCTCGTCCGGAGGGCTCTGGAAGACGCCGAGCCCCAGGGCGGGCATCTCGACGCCGTTGTTCAGCTTGAGGAGTGGCGTTGCGGCGGTCATGAGGAACCTCCTTGCGTGGTGAGGGTGTTCAGGGGACGACGAGGACCGGGTGTCGTCGTACGCATGAACTCTGCCTGCTTCCTGTCAGCGCTTGTGGTGGTGTTCCACGTCGGTGGCGGTGCGGGCTCGGGAGGGGTGTTCGGTTGCGGCTTTCGCCCTCGATGATGTCCTTGGACCGCATGCCCACGCTCACGGCGTTCGGCCACCCGGCGTACAGGACTGTCAGGGCCGGGATCCCGACACCGGCGACGCTCCCTCGCACACACGTCACGTGCCAGACCGCGCTGTGCCAGGGAACCGCGTTCAGGGGCATGACAGGGCCCCCCACATGCTCTACCGGCAGGTCACCCGCACCCGCACACTCGACGGCATGACACGTGAGCAGCCCGTCGGCGGGGGCACCGAGCTGGGCGGCTTCCTGCGCGCCCGTCGGGCCCGGATCACCCCCGCCGAGGCAGGGCTCACAGCCGGCCCGGGACCGCGCCGCACGCCGGGGCTGCGCCGGGAGGAGCTGGCCACCCTCGCCGGCATCAGCATCGACTACTACAGCCGCCTGGAACGCGGCAAGGAAACCCGGCCCAGCCCGTCCGTCGTCGACGCCCTGGCCCGGGCTCTGCGCCTGGAGCAGGACGAACACGAGCACCTGCGCGGCCTGGCCGCCCTCGCCGCCCGTACCGCGCCGCAACCTCCGACGCCGCCCAGCCGGACCATCCGGCCGGGCGTGAAGCTGTTGCTGGAGAGCCTGCGGCCGAATCCCGCGCATGTGGTCAGCCGTACCAACGACCTGCTCGCGGCCAACCCGAGCGGGCTGAGGCTGCTGGCCGGCATGGAGGAGTGGCCGGTCAGGCAGCGCAACATCGCCCGCTACGTCTTCCTCCACCCCACCGCGCGCACCCTCTTCCACGACTGGGCCACCCAGGTCCGCGGCTGCGTCGCCCGCCTGCGCGCCCTGACCGGCACCGACCCCGACGTCGGCGACCTCACGCTCGGCTACCAGTCCATGGAACTGGAGGGCACCCCCGGCCACCGGCTCATCACGTACTACGCCGAACCAGGAACCCCCGAACACGACGTCCTCGTCCTCCTCGACATCCTCGGCTCGCGGCCGACGCCGCAGGAACCGATCTCTTCCGAGGACGAAGCCACGTCATCCTCCACCTGAGCCGCGCACAGCACTCCCCGCGGACGACGGGAGGTGCGAAGAAGCGCCGCAGCCAGTGAGCCTTTTCCAACCGCCGGCCGACGCGGGAGATTGGAAAGGGCTCACTACGCATGAAATGCCATCGCCATTCAGTTACTGTTCCCCGGCTACTACGGGTTGAATTCTGGGCGTTCCGTTCGACCGTTAACATGACTGGAATCTTTCAGAAATTTCACGGGTAGGCCCTCTTCATAGCCTGACGCCGAACCTTCCGGAAGTCGCCCATCGTGCACTGATCGAAGAGGACCGCATCTTGCGCAAAAGAGGAAAATTACAAGGCCGACGTCGTTGGCCGAGGCGAACACTGGCGTCAACCGTCGTCGCTACTTCGGCGATTACACTGGTCGTGACCATTGGTGTTCCAAGTGCCTTGGCATACAACTCGGTGCAGGTCGCTTCCGGCGACAGCTGGAATGTCAATGATGCAGCCGCTCCGGGTGTCGACACCGGCAGCATCAGGAGCACGACGTCGAATGCAGTAATGGGTTATGGCGGCATCCGCATGGATGTGGCGAAATCCAGGAGTCCACTCAACGAGATTCTTCTCCGCGGCTTCGGAACAACATATGACGGGCGTAACACATTCACCAGCGCCCATCCCGTCAAGCTTGACGGGATCGCGGTCCAGCGCAAGCTGGTGATCAATTCCGGTAAAAGCTACGGAAGGTTCTTCGACACCTTCACGAACACGACGCGGCAACGGCAGTCGGTCGACGTCGCCTTCGGTGGCCAGTTGGGGTACAACACAGGGTCCAACCAGAGTGCGATCGCTGCAACGTCAACGGGTGACCAGAGGATCTCCCGCGCGGATGCGTGGGCGGAGTGGTACACGCCGACAGCCGGCTCCGGTTCGGCCAGCTTCAATGGGCCGTCGGCGACAACAATCGGCACTCCGGGGTACGCCAAAAGCTTGAGCCGTGTGGGGAACTTCCTGCGGGACCCCTTCAAGAATCCCCTGCCGACAACAGGCGACGAGGCGAATCACCCGGCTTTCATCAACCGGCTGGAGCTCGCACCGGGACAGAGTCTCTCCCTCCTTCACTTCGTAGTGACGGGACTGTCCGAAAATCGCGCTCTCAATAGTGGAGCAGCGGTCCCTGCGGCAGGTTCACAGGTGAGCGACGTCGGCGCCACGGCCTCCAGCCTGACCCGATCTCCGAACCTGGCCGGACTGTCCACGGCGGAAATCTGCTCGTTGGTGAACTACGACGTTCCCGCACTGACCGCTCCTGGCTTCAACGCGTCAGATTGCAGGATCCTGCGAGACAAACCGCTCAAGGGTGCGGGGCGTGGCGCGGTCACCCTCCCGGTGGTGAAGACGAGTTCCAAGTATGACGTGATCGGCAAGACGATCACACAGTTGCTCGCGGACATGAAAACGGGTAGGGCAACCTCCAGGGAAATCACCCGCGCCTACCTCGACCGGATAGCCGCGTACGATCAGGGTCCCTTCGGGCTGCACTCGGTCATAGCCGTCGCCTCCAACGCCATGGACCAGGCAAGAGCCGCTGACATAGCTCGAGCCCGCGGGGACAAGCGGCCACTCCTTGGCATTCCCATCCTGGTGAAGGACATCATCGACACCAGGGACATGCCGACGACGGGCGGCTCGCTTGTCTTTGACGGTTACCGTCCGAAGGAAGACGCCTGGCAGGTCGCCAGACTTCGCCAGGCCGGCGCGATCATTCTCGGCAAGGCCAACCTCTCCGAATTCGCGAACAGCGGCTACTACAGCGAGAGCGCATACGGTCAGGTGTGGAACGCCTTCGACCCATCACGCAGTTCGATCGGGTCAAGCGGTGGTTCCGCCGTGGCCGTCGCGTCGAGCTTTGCCGCTGCCGCGATGGGTACCCAGACGGGCGACTCCCTGTGGGGCCCGTCGGGTGCCGCCAGCCTCGTGTCGCTTCGCGGCACGGACGGCATGGAGAGCAGTCAAGGCACGATGCCACTGACTGTTGTTCAGGACTACGTGGGATTCATCTCCCGCACTGTTCAGGACGAGGCGCTCCTACTCAATGCGGCAGCTCTTGGAAACCCGAACGACCCGCTCGACGACGTCGCGGACGGTCACCGCCCGAAGAACTGGACGACCTACCTCAGGGCCGACGCGCTCAAGGGCAAGGTGATCGGCGTTCCGGATTCCGCGTTCAACGACCCATTCGGTACCACCGAGACCAGCGACGCACTCAGGGCGGAGTTCGCACACTTCCGCCAAGCGGGTGCGACCATCAAGACGATCAGCAACCCTCCCCCGGCTCCGCCGCGCACGTACACAGGAGACACGAACTACGAGGGGTGGCGGGAATGGATCGCCGACCACCCCGACAATCCGTACTCGGATCCGCTCCAGATCATGAGGAGTCCGCTGCGCCTGCCGTACAACCGAAGCACTGGCCCGTACACCGGCTCAGGTCCGATGTCCGCCCAGGACATCGCGAACATGCAGGCTTGGCGCGCCGGCTACCGGCAGTCTCTGGGGACCTGGATGGATCAGCAGGGAGTTGACGCTGTCCTGTATCCGACCGAGCTCAGCGACATTCACCTCAACGACTCGACCGGCAACAGCTTTGGCCGTCTCGACCCGCAGTCGTCGGCCTCGGGCGTTCCGACAGTCATCTTCCCCGCAGGTGTCAACAAACACCATCAGCCGGTGGGTCTCCAGCTCCAGGGCAGGGCGTTCCAAGACCCCGAACTCATGGGCATGGCGTATGCCTTCGAGTTGTTTGCACACGGGCATGTTGAGCCGACCGTTACGCCTCGGCTTGCGTACGATCCCCGCTCGTGAGCTGACCTCCAACTGACGGAAAGGAACGGCGCCACCCTTTCGTGGGTGGCGCCGTCTCTTCCTGTCATGGATGTTTTCGATGGATAAGCTCAGTGGGTCTCGGTCAGGACTGTGCGCGCCGTTGTTGTCCGGCGTTCGCTTCGGGATGCACGGCCGCGTCGGGTGCGGTCTGGTCGAGCAGGAGCATGGCGTCGTGGTCGGGGGTGCCGGGTTCGGCGGTGTAGACGCCGAGGCGCTGTCCGGGGGCGTCTTCGAGGTGCAGGCTCTGGCCGCTGAGGGTGAGGACGCCGACCTCGGGGTGGTGGAAGGTCTTCTGGGTCTTCTTGCGGCCGACGACGTCGTAGCGCTCCCACAGCTTGGCGAAGTCCGGGCTCTTGAGAAGGAGTTCACCCACGAGTCCGGCGAGGTCGGGGGCGTCCGGGTCGGTGCCGGCCACCGCGCGGAGCCGGGCGACGCAGCCGCGGACCAGGTACTCCCAGTCGTCAGGGAAAAGGGTGCGCGCGGCGGGGTGCAGGAAGACGTAGCGAGCGAGGTTGCGCTGAGTAGCGGGCCAGTCGGCGAGGCCCGCGTACAGGGCGAGGCCACCGGGGTTCCAGGCGAGCAGGTCCATGCTGCGGCCGATGACGTAGGCCGGGCTCGGCCGCAAGGTCTCCAGGAGCAGCTTCAGGTGCGGGGGCACGGCGCGGCTGGGCGGCGGAGGTTCGGCAGCGTACCGGGCGGCCTGGGCGGCGAGGTCGCGCAGGTGCTGGTGCTCGGCGTCGTCGAGGCGCAGGGCGCGGGCGAGGGCGTCGAGGACAGAGGGACTGGGACGGGTCTCCTTGCCGCGCTCCAGGCGGATGTAATAGTCGATGCTGATGCCGGCCAGCGTGGCCAGTTCCTCGCGGCGCAGGCCGGGGGTGCGGCGCAGTCCGGTGCCCGCGGTGAGGCCGACCTGGTCGGGGCTGGTCCGGGTGCGACGCGCGCGCAGGTACCGGCCCAGTTCCATGTCGGCGCTGCTGCTCTGCTCGGCTGCCATAAGCCCAGTGTCACCCCGTCCTGACCTGCGTGGCAGGCAGGTGGGGGGCCCTGTCGCACCCCTGAACATCAGTCCCTGGCACATCCCGGCCTGCCACCGGGGCGGAAAAAGCACGAAGCTCGTCTTCTGTCCCACCCGCTCCCGGCTCAGGAGATCGTTCCTTGTCCCCGTCCGCCTCGCCCGCCCAGCTCCGGGTCGGCACACCTGCTCCGCCGCCGCAGAGCACCTCCGGCACACGCGCGGCGCTGGCTGCCGTGCTTCTCGGCTTCTTCACGATCATGGTCGACGCGATGATCGTGAACGTGGCCCTGCCCTCGATCGGGCGCGGTTTCGGCAGCGGGATGACCGGGCTGCAGTGGGTGGTCGACGGCTACACCCTCGCCTTCGCCGCGTTCCTGTTGTCCGCGGGCGCGGTCAGTGACCGTATCGGGGCCCGGCAGGCGTTCGCCTGTGGCCTGGGTCTGTTCGTGGCGGCGTCCGCGGTCTGCGCGATGGCACCGAACCTGGGCGTGCTGATTGCGGCGCGGCTGGTCCAGGGAGCCGGCGCCGCGCTCGTCGTTCCGTCCTCCCTCGCCCTGCTGCGCGAGACCTTCCCCGACCCGGCGGCCCGAGCGAAGGCCATTGCCCTGTGGGGCGTGGGCGGCTCCGTCGGCGCGGCTGCCGGGCCCGTGGCGGGCGGCCTGCTCACCCTCCTCGACTGGCGGATGATCTTCTTCGTCAATCTGCCCGTCGGCGCGGTGGCCCTGGTTCTCCTCAAGCGCTCCCGACGCTCCCCGCGTCAGGACGTGCCGTTCGACTGGACCGGCCAGGTGGCCGCCGTCGCCGCCATGGGTGCGCTGACGTACGCGGTCATCGAGGCCGGCGCCGACGGCTTCGGCACCGCGCGGGTACTGGTCGCGTTCGTCGTGGCGGTCGTGGCGGCCGTCGTCTACGTGGTCGCGCAGGCCCGTGGGCGGCATCCGATGACGCCGCTGCCGCTGCTGCGCTCCCGCACGATGTCGCTCGCGGTCGCCATCGGGTTCGCCCTGAACGTCGGCTTCTACGGGATGATCTTCCTGCTGGGGCTGTACCTCCAGCAGGTGCACGGGCTCAGTGCCCTCGCCACCGGTATGACCTTCCTGCCGATGACCGTCCTGACCTCCTTCATGGGTCCCGTCGCCGCCCGCCTCGCGACACGGTTCGGTGCCCGGATGCCGGTGGTCACCGGCCAGTGCCTGATTTCCGCAGGTCTGCTGGCGATGGTGGCCCTCCCTGCCACCGCCCCGGTGTGGCTGACCGTGGTGTTGATGGTGCCGGTCGGCTCCGGCGGCGCGATGGCCGTGACCGCGCTGACGGCGCTGCTGCTGGAGAAGGTGCCCGCCGAGCGGGCCGGCGTCGCCAGTGGTGTGCTGAACGCGGCCCGTCAGCTCGGTGGCGCCCTGGCTGTCGCGGTCTTCGGCGCGCTGGTCGCGGACCGGACCGGATTCGTCACCGGTCTCCACACCAGCCTGCTGATCTCCGCAGCGATCGTGGCGGTGAGCATCGTGGCCACCGTGCTCCTGCGTACTCCCAGCCCTCGTCGGATCCCGGCCACCGCCACCGACGCGGGCCCACGCCCGGTCGGTCGCTGACCGGTCACCTCCCTGGCCTCCGTTCCGTACAGAAGGAAATCCCATGCAGACCGTCACCCTCAACAACGGCGTCGAGATGCCGATCCTCGGCTTCGGCGTGTTCCAGATCCCGGCGGAGGAGACCGAGCAGGCCGTCACCGACGCCCTGGCCGCCGGCTACCGGCTGCTCGACACGGCCGCGTCGTACGGCAACGAGGAGGCCGTCGGCCTCGCGATCAAGAACAGCGGTATCCCTCGCGAGGAGCTGTTCATCACCACCAAGCTGTATGTCCAGGACGCGCCCGCCGAGGAGAACACCAAGCGCGCCTTCGAGACCTCACTCAGCAAGCTCGGCCTGGACCACCTCGACCTCTACCTGATGCACCAGCCCTACGGGGACGTCTACGGCCAGTGGCGCGCCATGGAGGAGCTCCACCGCGCGGGCCGCGTCAAGGCGATCGGTGTCGCCAACTTCTACCCCGACCGGCTCCTCGACCTCGTCATCAACAACGAGGTCACACCCGCGGTCAACCAGATCGAGACCCACCCGTTCTTCCAGCGCGCCGACTACCAGGAGCTGATGCGCGAGCACGGGGTGCAGATCCAGTCGTGGGGCGGGTTCGCCGAGGGCAAGAACGACCTCTTCACCAACCCGGTCCTGAGCGAGATCGGTGAGAAGCACGGCAAGTCCGTGGCACAGGTCGTGCTCCGCTGGCTGACCCAGCGCGGCGTCGTCGCGATCCCCAAGTCGGTCCGTGCCGACCGTATGGCCGAGAACCTCGACATCTTCGACTTCCAGCTCACCGACGACCAGATGGCGGCCGTCGCGACCCTGGAAACCGGCGGCTCACTGTTCTTCGACCACCACGACCCGGCCATCGTCACATGGCTCAGCGCGCGGCGCCTGGACGCCTGAGCCGACTGGACACATCCGCACCACACGTCATAGGGAGAAGAGCTGTGAACACCCGCACACTCGGCAGCAGCGGACCGGACGTCTCCGCCATCGGACTGGGCTGCATGGGCCTCAGCCACGGCTACGGCACGGCAGTCGACAACCAGGACGGCATCGCCCTCATCCGCGCCGCCGTCGACCAGGGCGTCACCTTCTTCGACACCGCCCAGGTGTACGGCCCGTTCACCAATGAGGAACTCGTCGGGCAGGCCCTGGCACCCGTGCGCGACGGGGTCGTCATCGCCACCAAGTTCGGCTTCTCCTACGACGGCTCCCGCTCCACCGGCCTCGACAGCCGTCCGGAGCACATCCGAGCGACCGTGGAGGACTCCCTGCGCCGACTGGGTGTCGACAGCATCGACCTGCTCTACCAGCACCGCGTCGACCCCAACGTGCCGATCGAAGACGTCGCCGGCGCGGTGAAGGGACTCATCGAGGCGGGCAAGGTCAAGCACTTCGGCCTGTCCGAGGCCGGGGTGGACATCATCCGCCGCGCCCACGCCGTACAGCCGGTCACCGCGCTGCAGAGCGAGTACTCCCTGTGGTGGCGCGAGCCCGAGGAGCGGATCCTGCCCACGCTCCTCGAACTCGGCATCGGGTTCGTCCCGTTCAGCCCGCTCGGCAAGGGCTTCCTGACCGGTTCGATCACCAGCTCCACGTCGTTCAACGACTCCGACCTGCGAAGCAGCCTCCCGCGGTTCACCGAGAAGGCCCGCGAAGCCAATCAGGCCCTCGTCGACCTGCTGGGGACCGTCGCCGCACGCAAGGGCACCACCACCGCGCAGATCGCGCTGGCCTGGCTACTGGCCCAGCACCCCTGGATCGTGCCGATCCCCGGCACCACGAAGATCCACCGTCTGCACGAGAACAACGGTGCTGCCGATGTCCCGCTCACTCCGGAGGACCTGGCGGAGATCACCGAGGCGGCCGACCGGGTCGACGTCAGCGTGGATCGCTACCCCGAACACATGCAGCGTTGGATCAACCGCTGAAGCCGCCCGCCGGGCAGCCGACGGCGGCCAGGGACGCCAACGATCTTCAGTCGGCCGACCCGCCGCGCCGGGGCGACGCACGTTCCTTCGCTGCGCGCCACTTCTGGGTACGACGGGTTCTCGGGGTCTTCGACGCGGGCCGGATCATCAGCCCGGAACTCGCCGACAGCCAGGCCATCGGCGCGGCCCTGCTGGAGCACACGGTCACCGACCACCACGACGGCCGGGACGACATGGCCGACCCCAAAATCGTCGCCCACACGCATCAGGCTCGGGCACACCCCTTCTTCTCAAACATGAACGGTCGGCGGTCATGCGCCAGGATGACGGCGAATCCGGCGGCGTCGTCCCCAGGTTCCGCGCCTATGCCCGCTGCTCACCCGGGGTACTGCTCGGTGGGGGTCTCACCGCGAGCTCGATCCGCCTGGTCGAGGAGGACCCCGGCGTCGTAGGCCCCGGGGTGCCTTCGATCAGCAGGGACTGGTAGCGGAGGGTGGGAACGCCGACCTCAGGATGCCGCAGGACCTTGTGCCCCTGGGCGAACGCATTCACGTCGTAGCACTCCCAGAGCATCATCACCTCCCAGTCGGGGAAGAGCTCGCGGGCCAAGGGGTGGAGGAAGACGTACCTCGCGACGTTGGTGCGGCTGAACACCCGGGCCGGGAAGGGCCGCAGACGCTCCAGCAGCAACTCGGTACCCGGGTCCACGGAGCGGCTGGGCATGCCCTGGTTCGGAGACTGCCCGCGAGCGGCACGCAGACAGAGGTCGTGCAGGTGCTTGTGCTCGGTTTCCCCGAGGCGCAACGCCCGTGCCAGGGCGTCGAGCACAGCCGGGCTGCGATGGATCTCCCGGCCTGCACACGCCGTGCCTCACTGTGCCAGGGAACGACGTTCAGGGGTGTGACAGGGCCCCCCTCACACCTGTCCCACTGGTCAAGGAAGTGCAAAGATCCATGTCAGGCTGGCCACCAGGGATCTCCGCCCGCCGTCGGCGTCTGATAGCGCCCAAGCACACAGTCGTGTGTGCGACAAGCCGCTCACAACACCCCAGGGAGATCGTCAACAACAGGAAGCAGCAGCGGTGAGCCAGGTGAAGCCAGGTACGAAGGAACCGTCGACTCCGGCCGTCCTGGGCAAGCCGGAGGCCGACGGCAGCCGGTTCGACTTCGATGCCATCGGCACCCGTTGGCAGATCGAGACCGCCGAACCTCTGAGCCGGGACCTGCGCTCGCGCATCCTCCACCGGATCGAACGGTTCGACACCACGTACTCCCGCTTCCGTCCGGACTCACTGGTGACCAGGATCGCCGCCGCTCCCGACGGTGGCCGGTTCGAATTCCCCGAGGACTCACTCGCCCTGTTCGCTCTCTACGACCGCCTCCACGCGGCCACCGACGGCGCCGTGGACCCGCTCGTCGGCCGGGAGTTGGAGCTCCTGGGCTACGACTCGACGTACTCCCTCACGCCCGCGCCCGACGAGGTGCGGGCCGCTGAACGCGCCCGGGGGCGGGTGACCTGGGCCGGGGACATCAGTCGGGACGGCAGGACGGTCGTCACAGAGCGGCCGTTGGTGATCGACGTCGGGGCCGTCGGGAAGGGCTACCTGGTCGACCTCCTCTCGGCGATACTCCGCGAGGCCGGTCACACCGACTTCGTCGTCGACGGAAGCGGCGACCTGCGCCATGTGGGCGAGCGGGCCATCCGCGTCGGCCTTGAGCACCCGTTCGATCCGCGGCGGGTGATCGGTGTAGCCCACCTGCGGGCGCAGGCACTGTGCGCGTCCGGGACCAGCCGGCGCGCTTGGGGCGACGGGCTGCACCACGTGCTCGACGCCAGGACGGGCATCCCCGTCAGCGAGGTGGTCGCCACCTGGGTCATGGCCGACGAGACCGCACTCGCCGACGGGCTGGCGACGGCGCTCTTCTTCACCGAGGCACGTCGGCTCGCTGAGTTCTTCGAGTTCACCTACGTGCGGATGCGCTCCGACCGACAGGCCGAGTTCTCACCGGATTTCATGGGCGAGCTCTTCACCTGAGAGCAGGCAACCCGGATCCCGCAAGGAAGCTCCACAGAGAAGCAGAGAAGCAGAGAAGACATGTCAGCCTTGAGCAAGAAGATCACGACGACCCTGGTGGGAGTCTCCGTCACCGCCGCGATGGCCGGCTGTGCGGACACGGGCACGGACAAGGACAGCGCGAGCGCGCCGTCCGCCTCGAACATCACCAGCGCCGCACCATCCCGATCCCCCTCGAATCGCGGCCCGTACGAGGACGGCGAGTACACCGTGGACGGCGAGTACGGAACTCGCGGCTCGAGTATCGGGGTGGCCATCACGCTCGAAGACGACGCGATCACCGCTGTCGAAGTCACCCCTCACGCGACGGACGAGACCTCGCTCGCGTTGCAGAGGCGCTTTGCCGAAGCGGTCCCGGCGCTGGTGGTCGGCAAGGACATCGACGACGTGAATCTCGACCGGGTGGCGGGGAACAGCCACACGCCCGCCGGATTCGACGACGCGCTCGAAAAGATCAAGGCCGAAGCCTCCGGGTGAAGCGCTCTGACACCCCGAAGGGCTCAGGAGCCCGCGAACATCTCATAGGAAGGGCTGCGCAAGGTCGTGGTCGTCATATTCGTATTCGTCAGTGCCGTCGTGCTGGCGCTGTTCGGCGCACTCCACTGGTACGTGTGGCGCCGTCTCGTCAGGGACACAACCGCCAAGGGTTCGCTCCTCCGGAGAGCAGGAAGTGTCGCCTTCGTGGCCGGGCCCCTGCTGTCGGTGGGTGCCATGACGGCAGAGGGCGAAAGCGTCCCCTTCCTTGTGCAGCGGATCCTGGCCTGGCCCGGGTACCTGTGGATGGCCCTGTTCCTGTACCTGCTGCTCGGGTTGCTGGCCGGTGAGGCCGTCCGGCCTCTGCTACGGCGGTGGCTCGCGCGTCGGGACGCCGGGGCGAACGCGCGGCAGGGCACTCCGCCGGCGGCACGGTCCACGGAAGCGCAAGCAAGTGACTCCGGCCCGGAAGAACTCGTTTGGGCCGGCGAGCCGCTGTCCGCAACGGTGCATCGCGGCGATTCCGATGCCGCACGAGGCACCGCCGGGTCCGTTGCCGTACAGGATCCCCCGCCCGCGCCGGAGCCCACGCCGCCGGCCGGCACCGCCCCCACCGGCCCGTCACGCCGCCTCTTCGTCTCCCGTGTCGTGGGCGGCACCACGGCAGCCGTCGCCGTCGGAACCGTCGGCCACGGCACGTACGGTGTGCTGCGCGGGCCGAAGGTGAAGCGCCTCACGGTTCCGCTGGCCAAACTGCCCCGCAGCGCGCACGGGTTCCGGATCGCTGTGGTCAGCGACATCCACATCGGTCCCATCCTGGGCCGTGGCTTCGCCCAGCGGGTCGTCGACACCATCAACGCGACCCAGCCCGACCTGATCGCGGTCGTCGGCGACCTGGTGGACGGCAGCGTCGAGAACCTGACCCCATCCGTCGAACCGCTTGCCCGACTCCGGGCACGGCACGGCACCTACTTCGTCACCGGCAACCACGAGTACATCTCCGGCGCCGAGCCGTGGATCGAGAAGGTACGGGAGCTGGGGCTGCGCCCCCTGGAGAACGCCCGCACCGAACTGCCCGGCTTCGACCTGGCCGGTGTCAACGACGTCCGGGGCGAAGAAGAGGGTCAGGGCCCCGACTTCGGCAAAGCCCTTGGCGACCGGGACCGTTCCCGGACCGCCGTCCTCCTCGCGCACCAACCGGTCGTCATCGACGACGCCGTCCGCCACGGCGTCGATCTCCAGCTCTCCGGCCACACCCACGGCGGCCAGCTCTGGCCCGGCAGCCTCCTCGCCGAACTGGCCAACCCCACCGTGGCCGGACTCGAACGCTACGGCGACACCCAGTTGTACGTGAGTCGCGGTGCCGGCGCCTGGGGCCCACCCGTCCGCGTGGGCGCACCGTCCGACATCACCGTCGTCGAACTCGCGTCAAGGCAGGCATAGTCCCGGGCCGACCGCGCGAGAACCAGCAGCAGACGGTGGCCCCTGTCGATCGTCAACGGCCTTGCGCCGCAATGCTGATGTGTTCTGGGGAGCCACAACGTCCTCTTTTCGCCAGGCCGTTGTTCTGTTCCGTGCCGACGAATCCTCCAGCGCGTCGCGGCGGAGCCCGGAGTGCGCGAGCCTCCGTACTGTCTCCATGCCAAGTCAGGCCGAGAGTGCTCTGTCCGAGAGTGAGGGGTACTGCCGTTGCCTGGCAGATCACGCCCTCCCACCCCGACGGGAACGCTGATTGACTCAGTCTCACCGCCCGGCGGCATCGGAGCCAGACGACGCCCGTCGCCGGACGAGCAGGGGCATTTTTCGGAGCCACGGACGTGGACCGATGCCGCAGGACGAAGTGCCCAGGTGTTCATCTCGAGCGCGGTCCGATTCGGCCGCTCGACAAGCACCGGCCCCGTGCCGCCCTTCCGGGCCAGGACCACAACCGGACCAAGGCAACGGGATCTGATTCTTCGTCACCGACGGTGACGCACCGCGGGTGCTCACAACCGACGACCATGAGGGATGTAATCCATGCACGAACAGGACAGCACGCCGAACGGCAGCTCGACAGACCGCGGCCGTCGCGGCTTCCTGGGCGCGGCCGCACTCGCAGCGACCTCGCTGGTCGCCGTGACGGGAGCCGCACCGTCACAGGCACACACAGCGTCGACCGCCACGGGCACCGGGGCCCCCGTCCGCGGTCGTCACCAGGTGACCGCGGCGATCACGCAGACCGGTCACCGCCGCCTCGGGTCCCTGAAGGTCTCCGGCATCGGCCTTGGCTGCCAGACCATGCCGGGCAACCTCTACGGCCCCGTCACCAGTCGCAAGGACATGGTCGCCCTCATCCGGACAGCGGTTGGCCAGGGTGTGACGTTCTTCGACACGGCCGAGGCGTACGGGCCCCTCGAGTCGGAGCGGATCGTCGGCGAGGCCCTCCGTCCCGTCCGCGACAAGGTGGTGATCGCGACCAAGTTCGGCTGGGACATCGACCCGGACACGGGCACCCGAGGCGGCCTGAACAGCCGCCCGGAGCACATTCGCCGAGCCGTCGACGGGATGCTGAAGCGCCTGCGGACGGACCACATCGACCTGCTCTACCAGCACCGCGTCGACCCCACCGTCCCGATCGAGGACGTCGCGGACACAGTGAAGAACCTCGTCGCCCAGGGCAAGGTGCTGCACTGGGGCCTGTCCGAGCCGGGGCTGCAGACCGTCCGCCGGGCCCACGCGGTCCTGCCGCTCACCGCGATCCAGAACGAGTACTCCACGCTGTGGCGCGGACCCGAGGAGCAGGTCCTGCCGCTCTGCGAGGAACTCGGCATCGGCTTCGTGTGCTGGGCACCTCTCGGCATGGGCTTCACGACCGGGACGATCAATCCGTACACCCGGTTCGCGCAGGGCGACTTCCGGGCCGCAGTGCCCCGCAACAGCCCGGACAACATGCCCGCCAACATGGCGCTGGTGCAACTGCTCCAGGACTGGGCCGTACGCAAGGGCGTCACGCCGGCCCAGATCGACCTCGCCTGGCTGCTGGCCCAGAAGCCGTGGATCGTGCCGATTCCCAGCACCTCCAGGCTGTCCCACCTTCTGGAGAACATCGGCGCGGAAGAAGTCAGGTTCAGCCGCGACGAACTCCAGGAGCTGAACGCCGCCGTCGCGCGCATCACCATCAGCGGTGCGCGGCTCATGCCGCCGGTCCTCGCGCAGACAGGCGTCGAAGCACCGCCCCGCTGACCGAATCACGCGGGCCCTCCACGTCCCGTTCCCGGCCGAACTCCGTTACACCGAACGGATGTTGCGGCCGGGCCCCGGCACCGGCCGGAGGGCAGTTCCGGACACGCGGTAGGGCCCCAGCTCACTGGGGTCCCTGCCGCTGTTCACGCATCCCGACGCCCGGCGGGCGTGCCGTACGCCGGGGGGGTGCGCAGAGGCATCCGCGCACCGGCCTCGACCAGGGCGTCCGTGCACTGCGCGTTGCGCAGGACGGTCCACGTCATCCCGGACTCCCGCAGTTCCTCCTCCGTGGCGCGGTGATCGCCCACGGCGAGCGAGGGATTGTCCGGGCCCCTGCTGGGCTACCTGGTCACGGGGCTCGGCCTGGCCAACCTGTTCCCGGTGGCCGTGGAGCGCGCCGGCACTCTCGCCGGTCCGACCGGAGTCGCCGTGGCCTCCACCCTCGGCTACGGCGGCATGCTCCTCGGGCCGCCCGCGATCGGCTTCATGGCGGAATGGCTCTCCCTGCCGACCGCCCTGACCAGCGTGGCCGTCCTGTCGGCGACGGCCGCGCTGATCGGCCTCGGCACGCACCGGGCGGCCTGAGCAGCGGACGGCGGCCGGAGGCGGGAGCCGGTGGCGGGAGCCGGTGGCGGGAGCCGGTGGCGGGAGCCAGCACCCGGCAGCCTCAGCCAGCACCCGGCAGACTGAGCCAGCGCCCAGCGCCCAGCGGCCGGAGGCAGCGCCCGGCGGCCCGGAGCCGGCGCCCGGCGGACGTTAATTTCCGGTCCCGGCCGCCCCGTCTCCGGCAGACTCACCCCATGGAGACAGCCGAGTTCATCAAGACCCTCGACCGCGACGGCGGCGCGCTGGCCGACGCGGCGGCCGACGCGGGCGTGGACGCCGACGTACCGACGTGTCCGCAGTGGAAGGTCCGGGACCTGCTGCGGCACACGGGGATGGTGCACCGCTGGGCGACCTCGTTCGTGGCCGACGGTCTGACCGCGTTCCGCCCCTGGGGCGCTCCGCCCGACCTCGACGGCGCCGAACTGCTCGACTGGTACCGCGCGGGGCACCGCCGACTCGTCGACACGCTGACCGCCGCCCCGCCCGACGTGACGTGCTGGCACTTCCTGCCCGCGCCCTCGCCACTGGAGTTCTGGGCCAGGCGGCAGGCGCACGAGACGGCCGTACACCGGGTGGACGCGGAGTCGGCGCGGGGCCTCGCCCCCGAGGAGATCGCCCGGGACATCCCGGCCGCCTTCGCGGCGGACGGCGTCGACGAGCTGCTGCGCGGCTTCCACGCCCGCGCCAAGAGCGAGGTACGCACGGAGCGGCCCCGGGTCCTGCGGGTCAGGGCGACGGACGCGGGCGAGGACGCCGTGTGGACCGTACGGCTGTCCCCGGAGCCACCCGCGGCGGAGCGCGGCGCGGACGGGGAGGCCGAGTGCGAGATCGCCGGGCCCGCCGCCGATCTCTACCTGTCACTGTGGAACCGGTCGGAGTTCCCCTCCGTCACCGGGGACACCGCGCTCGCTCAGCTGTGGCGGGAGAGGTCCGGCGTCTGAAGCCGGCCTAGGACCGGGTCAGCATCCGGGTCAACACCGCGCGCTGCACGGGCAGTACGTCGCCGTGCAGCGCGCGCCCCTTCCCGGTGAGCGCGACCCGTACGCCCCGGCGGTCCTCTGCGCACAGGCCGCGTTCGACGAGTCCGTCCTTCTCCAGCCGGGCGATCAGCCGGGACAGCGCGCTCTGACTGAGGTGGACGCGCTCGGCGATCTCCTGGACGCGGTAGTTGCACACGCCGTCCGGCGCCGCCGACCCGGCGAGCACGTCCAGCACCTCGAAGTCGCTGGCGCACAGCCCGTGTTGATGCAGGGCGCGGTCGAGTTCGCACTGGGTGCGGGCGTGCAGCGCCAGCATGTCCCGCCACTGCTCCACCAGCGCCCGCTCGACGCCGTCGGCTCTGTCGGCTGTCTCGGCTGTGTCGGCTCTATCGGTGTCGTCCTGTTTTGTTTCGCCCCTGTTCACCGCCATGGCCCGCACCGTAGCAGAGGGTTTACTTCATTGCATCGGAATTAAATGCTCTTGCATTCGATGCGCACGCATGGAACTGTCTCCGCCATGACCTCTCCGCTCACCTCCCCCGTCCCCGGGGTGTCCGAGGGACGCTGGACGCCCCGGCTCTGGGGCACCCTGCTGGTGCTGTGCGCCGCGATGTTCCTGGACGCGCTGGACGTGTCGATGGTCGGCGTCGCCCTGCCGTCCATCGGTTCCGACCTCGGCCTGTCCACCTCGACGCTGCAATGGATCGTCAGCGGCTACATCCTCGGCTACGGCGGGCTGCTGCTGCTCGGTGGCCGCACCGCCGACCTGCTGGGCCGCCGCCAGGTCTTCCTGGTCGCCCTCGGCGTCTTCGCGGTCGCGTCGCTGCTCGGCGGGCTCGTCGACTCCGGTCCGCTGCTCATCGCCAGCCGCTTCATCAAGGGCCTGAGTGCGGCCTTCACCGCCCCTGCCGGGCTGTCGATCATCACGACGACGTTCCCGGAGGGCCCGCTGCGCAACCGCGCCCTCTCCATCTACACCACCTGCGCCGCCACCGGCTTCTCCATGGGCCTGGTCCTCTCCGGCCTGCTCACGGAGGCCAGTTGGCGCCTGACCATGCTGCTGCCCGCGCCGATCGCCCTGATCGCGCTGGCCGCGGGCCTGAAACTGCTGCCGCGCAGCGAGCGCGAACGCGAGCACAACGGGTACGACGTCCCGGGCGCCGTCCTCGGCACCGCGTCGATGCTGCTGCTGGTGTTCACGGTCGTCCAGGCTCCGGAATCGGGCTGGACCTCCGCCCGTACGCTGCTGTCCTTCCTTGCCGCAGCCGTCCTGCTGACCGTCTTCGTCCTGGTCGAGCGGCGCTCCCCCGGCCCCCTGATCCGGCTCGGCGTGCTGCGCTCCGGCAGCCAGATACGGGCCCAGCTCGGCGCGATGGCCTTCTTCGGGTCGTACGTCGGCTTCCAGTTCCTCGCCACGCTGTACATGCAGTCGCTGCTCGGCTGGTCTGCGCTGCACACGGCGCTCGCCTTCCTGCCGGCCGGAGCGCTGGTGGCGGCGTCCTCGACGAAGGTCGGCTCGATCGTGGACCGGTTCGGCACGCCCCGGCTGATCGCGGCCGGCTTCGCGTTCATGGTCGCCGGGTACGCGCTCTTCCTGCGCGTCGACCTCGACCCCGTGTACGCGGCCGTGATCCTGCCGTCCATGCTGCTGATCGGCGCGGCCTGCGCGCTGGTCTTCCCCTCGCTCAACATCCAGGCCACCAACGGTGTGGCCGACCATGAGCAGGGCATGGTGTCGGGCCTGCTCAACACCTCGGTGCAGGTGGGCGGCGCGATCTTCCTCGCCGTCGTGACGGCGGTGGTGACCGCGGGGGCTCCGGCCGACCCGACTCCCCAGGCCGTGCTGGACAGTTACCGGCCCGGGCTCGCAGTGGTGACGGCGATCGCCGCCGTCGGACTCCTCGTCACCCTGCCCGGCCTGCGCACCCCGTGCGGCGGCGGCTCGGTCGTGGTCGCCCGGTCCTCCGTGGAGGAGAACGCCGAGCCCGTGGGGGTCCGTGACTAGGAAGACGTCTCCAACCGTGCGTCCGGTGCGGCCTGTTGCCTCGCCGGGTGCACGGCTGTGAAAATTGCCGGATGAGCGGGTACGGGGGACGGCGCACACAGGCGGAACGGGACGCGATGACGGTCGAGATCGGCTACGCGCTGGTCAGCGCGGTGTTCGCGGCGGCGCTGGCGCTCGGGGCGGTCGCCGGTCCGGCGGCGCTGTTCGAACTCCCGGACCCTGCCGAGTGGTTACTGCCGCGTGCGGGGCTGGCACTGGCCGGTCTGCTGTTCGTGGTTCGTGCGGTGAGCGTGCTGCTGCGTTTCCCGAGCGGGGGCCGGGGAGGGGTTCAGCCCAGCCAGCCGGGTCGGACCAGCCCCGACTCGTAGGCCAGGACGACCAGTTGGGCGCGGTCGCGGACGCCCAGCTTCACCATGGTGCGGCTGACGTGGGTCTTGGCGGTGAGCGGACTGACCACCAGCCGCCGGGCGATCTCCTCGTTGGACAGGCCGATGCCGACCAGCGCCATCACCTCCCGCTCCCGCTCGGTGAGCCGGCTCAACTCGTCCGCCGCGGCGGGCTCCTTGGAGCGGGCGGCGAACTCCGCGATGAGCCGCCTGGTCACCCCCGGCGACAGCAGCGCGTCCCCGGCGACCACCGCCCTTACGGCACGCAGGAGTTCATCGGGTTCGGTGTCCTTGACGAGGAACCCGGAGGCCCCCGAGCGGATGGCTTCGAAGACGTACTCGTCGAGTTCGAAGGTGGTGAGCATGACCACCTTGACCTGCGCGAGCGCCTCGTCGTCCGTGATGCGGCGGGTGGCGGCCAGGCCGTCGAGCAGGGGCATGCGGATGTCCATCAGGACGACGTCGGGGCGCAGTTCGCGCACCTTGCGCACCGCGTCCTCGCCGTCGGCGGCCTCCCCGGCCACCTCGATGTCCGACTGGGCGTCGAGCAGCGCCCGGAATCCGGCCCGGACCAGTGACTGGTCGTCGGCGAGCAGTACGCGGATCACTGGCCCTCCCCGGTCGTGGTCTTCGCCGGCAGTACGGCGAGCACGCGGAAGCCGCCGTCGGGGCGCGGCCCCGCCTCGATCGTGCCACCGAGTGCCGCGGCCCGCTCCCGCATTCCGGCGAGACCGTTGCCGCTGCCGCCCGCCTCCTCACCGGTCGCCGGACCGTCGTCGTCGATACGGAGCCGTAGCGTCCCGCCTTCCCGGTCGAGCAGCACACGCGCGTGACGGGAGCCCGAGTGGCGTACGACGTTGGTGAGGGCCTCCTGGACGATCCGGAACGCCGCGAGGTCGGTGCCCGGGGACAGCCGGGGCGGTTCCCCCTCGACGTCCACGGTGAGTCCCGCGCGTGCCGCCTGCTCCACGAGTTCGGGCAGCCGGTCGAGACCGGGCGCGGGCGCACGCGGCGCGTCCCCCGGCGTGCGAAGGGTGTCGAGCACCTGGCGGACCTCGCCGAGAGCCTCCTTGCTCGCCGACTTGATGGTGGTGAGGGCGGTGCGTGCCTGTCCGGGGTCGGAGTCGAGCAGGGCGAGACCGACGCCCGCCTGGACGTTGATGACGGAGAGGCTGTGCGCGAGGACGTCGTGCAGTTCACGGGCGATGCGCAGCCGCTCCTCGTCGGCGCGCCGCCGGGCGGCCTGGGCGCGCTCGGCCCGCTCCCGCGCCCACTGCTCGCGCCGGGCCCGGGCCAGTTCGGCGACCGCCACGATCGCCACCACCCACCCGGTGACCACGATCTCCTGCCCGAAGGAGGCGGGCCGGTCCCCGGACGGCGGCAGCCACCGGTACAGCCAGTACGCGACCAGCAGATGGACGGCGCACAGCAGCCCCAGCGCCGTCCAGGCGGCCCTGCGGTGCCCGGCGACGACAGCGGCGAAGCAGGCCACGGCCACCGTGAAGAAGACGGGGCCGTACGGGTAGCCCGCGCCGAGGTAGAAGGCCGCCGCCACCGCCGTACCGACCACCAGGACCACCGGGTGGCGCTGCCGCCACAGCAGCAGACCGCACGCGACCAGCAGCAGCACGCGGGCGAAGACGTCGAGCCCGGCCCGCTCGCCCTCCTGCATCCGGGCGGCGGCGTTCGAACCGACGAGCACGAAGACGGTGAGCAGCAGGGTGGACCGCCAGGGCCACCGCGGCCCCGGCTCCTCACCCGCCCAGCGCCGCAGCCACGGCGGGCCGTGTCGCCACCACCGTCCCGGGCCCCCGCGCACCTGCTCCACGTCCATGCCCGCCACGCTAGACGCCACCGGCCGCACCGGACGTCCGCCGGGCGAGGTGATCAGCCGTACTCCCCTGGAAGTACGGCCGGACGTACGGGTGCGGGCGGCATCCGGGCGAGCCACGGCACCGCCGCCGCCCGGAGGCCGTACCACCCCGGCGCGGAGGCCCGACCCCCGGTGTTCCGGTTCACGGTCGAGGGCCGAGCGCCACGGCCGGCCGCGCGGCAGCTCACCGCTTCAGGACTCGTCGGCCTCCGTCGCCGTCGTCTCCGCCGGGGGTGTCGGTTCCTCCCGCCGGTCCATCATGGTCAGCGCGCGGTGGGCCATCGGATGGGTGCGGACGAGTTCGGCGAGGGTGGTCCGGCCCCGGGTGATGTCCGTGAACGCCCGCCAGGCGGGCCGGAAGCCGGTCAGGACCGCGTGGAACAGACCGGGGCGGCGCTCGAAGGCGGCCAGCATCCGCTTGCCGATGCTCATCTCCACACCGAGGCCCGCCTTGACGGCGAACGCGTAGTTCAGGGCCTGGCGGCGGGTGTCCACCGCGTCGTGCGCCTCCGCGATGCGGACCGCCCACTCGCCGGCGAGCCGGCCCGAGCGCAGGGCGAAGGAGATGCCCTCGCGGGTCCACGGCTCCAGCAGGCCCGCCGCGTCACCGCAGACCAGGACCCGGCCGCGGGAGAGCGGCGAGTCGTCGGCGCGGCAGCGGGTCAGATGGCCGGAGGAGATGCTCGGTTCGAACCCGGCGAGGCCGAGCCGGCCGATGAAGTCCTCCAGGTACCGCTTGGTGGCGGCGCCCTCGCCACGCGCGGAGATCACCCCGACCGTCAGAGTGTCGCCCTTGGGGAACACCCAGCCGTAGCTCCCGGGCATCGGGCCCCAGTCGATGAGGACGCGGCCCTTCCAGTCCTCGGCGACCGTCTCCGGCACCGGGATCTCCGCCTCCAGGCCGAGGTCCACCTGGTCGAGTTTCACCCCGACATGCGCTCCTATCCGGCTGGCGCTGCCGTCCGCGCCCACGACGGCCCGCGCGAGCAGGGTCTCGCCGCCCTGCAGGACCACCGCGACCGAGCGCCGGTCGGGCACCGCCGAGCCGTGCTGCTCGACCCGCGTGACCGTGACACCCGTGCGCAGCTCGGCGCCCGCCTTCTGGGCGTGCTCGACCAGCTGCTGGTCGAACTCGGGCCGGTTGATCAGCCCGAACAGCATCTGCCGGGAGCGGCGGGTGCGGGTGAAGCGCCCGTTGTTGGAGAAGGTCACCGCGTGCACCCGGTCGCGGAAGGGCAGTTCGAAGCCGGGCGGCAGCGAGTCGCGGGAAGGACCGATGATGCCGCCGCCACACGTCTTGTAGCGGGGCAGCTCCGCTTTCTCCAGCAACAGCACACGCCGCCCCGCGACCGCCGCCGCATAGGCGGCCGAAGCCCCCGCGGGTCCCGCGCCCACCACGACGACGTCCCACACCTGCCGCACGTCGTCCGCCGAAGAGTTCTCGCTGCTCACGATGGTCTACTGCTCCCGATCCAGCCGCCTGCCGCACCTGTCTCCGGCATCCTACGGCGGAGATCGTCACGGTCCGATGACGGTCCGCTGTGGGAGGATCGGCGGCGTGCGCGCCCCCTCATCCGGCGGACGCGTACGCTCGCACGGTCCCCCGAGCGGACCAGTGCCGATCTGTACAACGTCGCACCCACAAGGAGCGTGCCCATGTCGTCGAATCCGGTCGCCGAGACCGTCGCCTCGCTGATGCCCAGAGCGAAGGCGGAACTCACCGAACTGGTGGCGTTCAAGTCGGTGGCGGACTTCGATCAGTTCCCGAGGAGCGAGAGCGAGGCCGCCGCGAACTGGGTGACGGCCGCGCTGCGCGCCGAGGGCTTCCAGGACGTGGCGCTGCTCGACACCCCGGACGGCACCCAGTCGGTGTACGGCTTCCTGCCCGGCCCCGAGGGCGCGAAGACCGTGCTGCTCTACGCCCACTACGACGTACAGCCGCCGCTGGACGAGGCCGGCTGGACCACCCCGCCCTTCGAGCTGACCGACCGCGACGGCCGCTGGTACGGGCGCGGGAGCGCCGACTGCAAGGGCGGCTTCATCATGCACCTGCTCGCGCTGCGCGCCCTCAAGGCGAACGGCGGTGTCCCGGTGCACGTCAAGGTGGTCGTGGAGGGCTCGGAGGAGCAGGGTACCGGGGGCCTGGAGCGGTACGCCGAGGCGCACCCGGACCTGCTGACCGCCGACACCGTCGTCATCGGCGACTCGGGCAACTTCCGCGTCGGCCTGCCCACCGTGACCACCACCCTGCGCGGTATGACCATGCTGCGAGTGAAGATCGACACACTCGAGGGCAACCTGCACTCGGGCCAGTTCGGGGGCGCGGCGCCCGACGCGCTGGGCGCTCTGATCCGTGTACTGGACTCGCTGCGCGCGCAGGACGGTTCGACGACGGTCGACGGGCTGACCGGCGACGCGCGCTGGGAGGGCCTGCAGTACGAGGAGGACCAGTTCCGCCAGGACGCCAAGGTCCTCGACGGCGTCGAGCTGATCGGCTCCGGGACCGTCGCCGACCGTATCTGGGCCCGTCCCGCCGTCACCGTCCTGGGCATCGACTGCCCGCCGGTCGTCGGCGCCACCCCGTCCGTCCAGGCCGGTGCCCGCGCGCTGATCAGCCTCCGGGTCCCGCCGGGCACCGACGCGGCCGAGGCGACCAAGCTGCTCCAGGCCCACCTCGAGGCCCACACCCCCTGGGGCGCCCGCGTCAGCACCGAACAGATCGGCGAGGGCCAGCCGTTCAGCGCCGACACCACCAGCCCGGCGTACGCGGCCATGGCCGCGGCGATGGCCGTCGCCTACCCCGGCCAGGAGATGCAGTACGCGGGCCAGGGCGGCTCGATCCCCCTCTGCAACACCCTCGCCACCCTCTACCCGGACGCCGAGATCCTTCTGATCGGCCTGAACGAGCCCGAGGCCCGGATCCACGCGGTCGACGAGAGCGTGTCCCCGCAGGAGCTGGAGCGCCTGGCGGTCGCCGAGGCGCTGTTCCTGCGCACCTACGCGGCGAGCTGAACGCCCCTGCGGGGAACGGCGGACAACTGCCGTTCCCCGCGGCGATGATGGGGATCATGCCGCCCGGCCGCCGGATCACCCACCAGACCGTCGCCACCGCCCTCGACCGGCTGAGCGACGACGAACTCACCGCCCTCCTGGCGTCCGGCGTGCCTCTGGGCACCGGTATCGGCGGGCAGGTGCTGCGGGTGGAGGTGGCCGGGCGGCCGGTCTTCGTGAAGCGGATCCGGCTGACCGACACCGAGCGGCTCCCCCGCCACTCGCGGTCCACCGCGAACACCTTCGGCCTGCCGTCCTTCTGCCACTACGGCATCGGCAGCCCGGGGTTCGGAGCCTGGCGCGAGCTGGCCGTACAGGCGGCCACCTCCCGCTGGGTGCTGTCCGGCCGCTTCCCCGGCTTCCCCCTGCTGCACCACTGGCGGGTCCTGCCGGCCGAGCCCCGCCCGCTGCCGCCCGAACTGGCCGACGTGGAGCGGGCGGTTGCCTATTGGGGCGGCGGCCCGGGTATACGCGAGCGGATCGAGGGCCTGCGTACGGCGACGGCGAGCCTGACGCTGTTCCTGGAGTACCTCCCGGTCACGCTCCACGACTGGCTGGGCGCCCAGCTGCGGACGGGAGACGCAGACGACGCCGACGCCGCGTGCGCACTGGTGGAACGGGAGCTGTCCGCCCTCACCGCCTTTCTCCGCGACCGCTCGCTCCTGCACTTCGACGCGCACTTCCGCAACATCCTCACGGACGGGCGGCGGCTCTACCTCGCCGACCACGGCCTCGCCCTCTCCGCCCGGTTCCGGCTCGACCCGCGGGAACGGGACTTTCTCGCCGTACACCGGGACCACGACCGCGCCTACACGCGCGCGTACCTGGTGAAGTGGCTGGTCACCGACCTGTTCGGGTACGACGGCGAGGAGCGGACCGCTTTCGTGCGCGCCTGCGCCGAAGGACTGCGACCGGAGGGGATCCCCGAAGGGGCGGCCTCGCTGGTGCGCCGCCACGCCCCGGCGGCCGTCGTGATGGAGGACTTCGAGCGCCGACTGGTGGCGGAGAGCCGTTCGACGCCCTTCCCGGCGGACGAGGTGCGGAGTGCGCTCACCCGAGCCCGAGCGGAATCCCCGCCTCCAGATACAGCGCCGCGCCCCGCTCCCTCGCCCGCAGGGCCCAGCGCAGCCGCTCGTAGCGGACCGGAGGCAGCAGGTCCGCCGCCTCCTCCTCGGTGACGAAACGCCAGCCGCGCAGTTCGGGGCCGGGCAGCAGCAGTCCCGCGACGGCCTCGGCGTCGAGTCTGCCGCCGTCGAAGAGGAGGCGCAGTCCGCCGTAGCCGGGTGGCTGCGGCCGTTCCCAGTCGACGACGAGCAGCCGGGGTACGTCGTCCAGGTGGACGCCGGTCTCCTCCTCGACCTCGCGCATGCCCGCGCGCGCGGGGGCCTCACCGGGCTCGACGACTCCGCCGGGGAACTCCCAGCCGGGTTTGTAGGTCGGGTCGACGAGCAGCACCCGGTCGTGCTCGTCGAAGAGCAGCACACCGGCGGCGAGCGTCTCGGCGGTGGGTTCGGGGGTCTGCACGATGTCACAGGCGTACGCCGCGCCGGTGCCGACGGCTTCGGCTATACGGACGGCGGTGTCGTACGGAGTGAGGGTGCTGGTGTCGACGAGGTGGGCGTCGGCGGTGAGCCAGGAGGCCAGCGCCGCGCGGTAGGGCTCGATGTGGTCGTAGGACCACTGGCGGACGCGTATCTCGCCGTCGGGGAGGTCCGGGGGGATCTCACGACCGGCTATCCGCCCACGCAGGATCGTTTCCGCCGGGGCGAGGACGATGTGCCGGACGGGTATCCGACGGGCGGCGAGGCCGCCGAATATCTCGTCCCGGTACTCCTGGCGCAGAAGGGTCATGGGGACGACGAGGGTGCCGCCGAGTTCACCGAGCAGCGCGGCCACGGTGTCGATCACGAGTCGTCGCCAGATCGGCAGGTCCTGGTAGTCACCGACCTCGGCGAGGTGCTTGGGCGGCAGCAGGTACGGGAGCGCCGCGCCGATGACCTCGGGGTCGAAGAGCGTGCTGTTCGGGATCAGGTCGATCAGTTCCCGTGCGGTGGTCGTTTTGCCCGCACCGAACGCGCCGTTGATCCAGACGACGGTCACGGTTCCCCCTCTTCTGTTGGCCCCCTGAGGCTTGCCCGCTCCACCCTGCCACGGAAACCAGTTCCCGTTCAGGGCGCGCGAACGCCGTGGCGCCGGCACCCCGGTGCGGGGGTGCCGGCGCCACGGGCTTCTGCGTCCGAGGTCAGTCGCCCTGCCCCAGGGCGTTCTCGTCCAAGGCCAGGCTGTCGCCGGCGACGGTGTGGTCGAGGGTGCTGAGGGTGTCACCCACGCTCAGCCCGTCGAGGTCTTCGGCGCCCAGGCCGTGGGAGGGGGTGATCGCCGCGACGACGAAGCCGGTGGCGAGGGAGGCGATGGCAAGCATGCTGCGCTTCTTCATGCCCACTCCAACGCCCACAAGCCCCGGAGGTCACGCCCCGCCCCGGGCAACCCCGCACCCGAACACCCCTGCCGCCCCCACGACCCACCCCGCAGGCCGACGCACCCCACCCCCAGACCCCCCGGCCAACACCTGCCGACCCCCACGACCCACCCCGCAGGCCGACGCACCCCACCCCCCAGGCCCCCGGCCGACACCTGCCGCCGCACACGACCCACCCCGCAG
>NZ_JBHSFK010000027.1:0-169123 GCF_042653945.1 Streptomyces vulcanius
ACCAGCCCCTTCACCCCCCAAACCACGCCCCCACGACGCCCCCAACCCGCCCCACCGCCCCAACCCGCCTCCCACGCCCCGCAGTTGCCTCACAAGAAAATCCTGTCCGAATCATTGACGCTCCCCCGGCCCCCTCGTACCTTGTGCCAGCAAGCGCTTTCTTGAAACGATTCATGCAGTAGTGACGATGTTGCGGGGAGGGCCCGTCCATGGGGACCAGCAGGAATGTTGAGAGGCGAACGATCCTGAAGGCGGCCGGGGCGACCGCCGCCACGCTCGGCCTGGCGGCCACCACCGGGTGTGGTGGCAACAGCGGCTCCGGGAACGGGACGGTGACGATCCGTTACGCGTGGTGGGGTGCCGAGGAGCGTGCGAAGAAGATCAACCAGAGCATCGCGCTCTTCGAGAAGAAGTACCCGAAGATCAAGGTGAAGACGGACTTCCAGGACTACGTCGCATTCTGGGAGAAGTTCCAGACGCAGGCGGCCGGCGGAAATCCCCCGGACGTTTTCCAGAACGCCGTCGGATTTCTTCGGAAGTACGACAAGAGAGGCATCCTGCTCGACCTCAAGTCCCAGGTCGACGCGGGCAATCTGAGCCTCGACAACTTCCGCGAGGGCGTCACCAAGGTCGGCGAGGTCGACGGCAAGCAGCTCGGCATCCCGGTCGGCTCCAACACCATGGCGCTGGTCATCGACAAGAAGGCGTTCCGGAAGGCGGGCGTCGAGGCCGCTCCGGGGTGGACGTGGGATGACTACTTCAAGGCGCTCAAGACCATCTACGACAAGACGAAGGTGCCCGGCGACACAGGCTACTTCGGCATCATGTACCTGTACGACGTATACCTACGCCAGAACGGCAAGGCGTTCTTCACGGACGACGGACTCGGTTTCGAGCAGGCCGATCTGACGGAGTGGTGGACGGACGCCTACAACCGCGTCAAGGCCGGCATCATCACCTCCCCGAAGATCGTGGAGCAGGACAAGCCCCAGTCCTCGCTCTCGGCCGGGCACGCCGCCTCGGAATTCACCTGGGACAACTTCGCCGTCCGGTACACGGCCGAGGGCGACAGCGACTACGGCCTCGCCCCGATCCCCACCACGGACGGCAAGGACACCGGCCAGTACCTCGCCTCGCTGATGCTCAGCGGCTCCGCGCGCACCTCGCACCCCAAGGAGGTCGCGCAGTTCATCGACTTCATGGTCCATGACGCCGAGGTCGGCAAGATCATGGGCTACGACCGCGGCATCCTCGCCAGCACCGAGCAGTACGACGCGTTCAAGCCGACCGACACGGTCGCCAAGGAGATCGCCCAGTACGAGGAGGACACCGCCAAGGCGGGCGTCCTCGGCACGATCACCCCGCACCCCTCCGGCGCCGACACGGTCGAGGCGGCCTTCCTGCGTATCAGCGGCGACATGGCCCAGGGCAAGAGCAAGGTCTCCGACGCGGTGAAGCAGTTCTTCGACGAGTCCGAGGCCGCTTTCCAAGCCTGACGCCTGATGGGGAACCAACTGTGACGCTCGTCAAGGAATCTCCGCCCGCCACCCGAAAGGCCCGCTCCACCGCCCCCGCCGCAGGGAAGCGGCGGGGCCGCCGGGAGAACCTGGCCGGCTATCTCTTCATGTCCCCGTGGATCGCGGGCTTCCTCCTGCTGACCGCGGGCCCCATGGCCGCCTCGCTCTACTTCGCCTTCACGGACTACAACCTCTTCACCAGCCCCAAGTGGATCGGCTTCGACAACTTCACCCGGATGTTCGACGATCCGCGTTGGCAGAAGTCGGTCGAGGTGACGGCGAAGTACGTGGTCATCGGCACCCCGCTGAAGCTGCTCCTCGCGCTCGGCGTCGCCCTGCTGCTCGCCCAGAGCCGCCGCGGCCAGGCCTTCTACCGGGCCGCCTTCTACGCCCCCTCGCTGATCGGCGCGAGCGTCTCGGTCGCCTTCGTCTGGCGGTCCATGTTCTCCGACGACGCCGTCGTCGACCGTACGATGTCGGTCTTCGGCGTCCACGCCGGCGGCTGGGTCGGCAACCCGGACTGGATTCTCTACTGTCTGGTCGCGCTCACCGTCTGGCAGTTCGGCGCGCCCATGGTCATCTTCCTGGCCGGCCTCAAGCAGGTGCCCCGGGAGCTGTACGAGGCGGCCGAGATGGACGGCGCCGGACCCTTCCGGCGGTTCTGGAACATCACGCTCCCGATGATCTCCCCGGTGCTCTTCTTCAACGTGCTCCTGGAGACCATCCACTCCTTCCAGATCTTCGGCTCCGCCTACGTCGTCTCGAACACCTCCTGCGGACCGGCCGACGCCACGCTCGTCTACACCTGCTACCTCTACCAGCAGGGCTTCAAGAACGCGCAGATGGGCTTCGCCTCCGCGATGGCCTGGATGCTGCTGCTCGGGGTGGCCCTGGTGACGGCCGTCCTCTTCTGGTCGCAGAAGAAGTGGGTGCACTACGACAACGACGCAGAGGACACCCGATGAGCGCCGCCACCAGCCCGACCGCCACCCGCAAGCCGTCCGCCGGCCTCGGCCGCAAGCGCGCCGGCTCCCTCGGCTGGCACGTCGGTGCCCTGCTGATCCTGGCCTTCATCCTCTACCCCGTCCTGTGGGTCATCGGGGCGTCCTTCAAGCCGAGCAAGAACATCATCAACAGCCTCGACCTGTTCCCCACCAGCCCCATCCTCGACAACTTCAGGGGCCTCGCCGACGGCATAGCGGACATCAGCATCTGGACGTTCTTCCAGAACTCCCTCTTCTACGCCCTCGGCTCGGTCGTCGGCATCCTGATCTCCTGCTCGCTGACCGCGTACGCCTTCGCCAGGATCAGGTTCGCCGGCCGGAACCTCCTGTTCTCCCTGATGATCGGCACTCTGCTGCTGCCCTACCACGTGCTGCTCATCCCGCAGTACGTGATGTTCCAGAAGCTGGAGCTGATCAACACCTACGTTCCGCTGCTCATCGGCAAGTACCTCGCCACCGAGGCCTTCTTCGTCTTCCTCATGGTGCAGTTCATGCGCAATCTGCCCCGCGAACTGGACGAGGCCGCCCGCATCGACGGCTGCGGTCACCTGCGGATCTACTGGTCGATCGTGCTGCCGCTGTGCCGTCCGGCCCTCATCACCAGCGCCATCTTCACCTTCATCAACGCCTGGAACGACTTCATGGGCCCGTTGATCTACCTCAACGAGCCCGGTAAGTACACCGTCTCCCTCGGCCTGACGATGTTCCGTGACTCCGACGGCGTCGCCGCCAACTACGGCGGACTGATCGCCATGTCGCTGGTGGCGCTGCTGCCGGTGCTGCTGTTCTTCCTCGCCTTCCAGCGGTACCTCATCGACGGTATGGCGACCTCCGGACTGAAGGGCTGAGGCGGGTTCCTCCATGGCCTACGCGCGCGCAAAAGCCCGTACCCGCAATACGGTTCGCAAGGAGTCCGTCCTCGCCGAACGCTTCGGGGTGTTCGCCGAGTGTCTGCTCACCGGGGTGTGGATCGCGGTGGCCTCGCTCGGCGTGGTCACCTATCCGGCCGCCTTCGCCGCCGGAGCCCGGCACCTCCGCCGCCGTACCGCCCATGAGAGCGGCGGCTGGCGGGAGTTCGTCGCCGACTTCCGGTCCGCCGTGCGCGGCGGCTGGCTCGCCGGGCTCGCCGGGTGGGCGGCGGTGGCCGCGGTCTGGGTGGACGTCCAGGCCGCGCGCGCCGGGATTCCCGGCGGGCCGCTCGTCGGGGCCGTGGGACTGTTCGCGCTGATCGGTCTCGCCGTCGCCGGGCTGCGCGCGGCGGCCGTCTGGGCGCCGGGCGACTCCTGGCGCGGGCTGCTCGCCCGGGCCGGGCGCCGTACGGTGCTCGACCCCGCCGGATCGTTCCTGCTCACCGCCGGGCTGGCCGTCGTGGTCCTGTCCGGCTGGGTGATCGCTCCGCTGGCGGTCCCGGTCCTCGGTGCCGTCGCGGCGGCGGCCGTCGCCGTGGAGGAGCGCTACCGCAACCACTGAGCCCCCACGGGTCGGCGCCCTCGGCGCCGCACCTACCTCTGTCATGCCCCTGATCAGCCAGGCAGGAAAGGAAAGGCCATGTCTCCCATCCCCCGCAGGTCCCTCCTCAAGGCCGCGGCCGTCGCCGGCGCCGCCGCCCAGTTCAGCTGGGCGCTGGGGGCGAAGGACGCGGAGGCCGCGCCCGGAGCCCGGACGGCGGACGCGGAACCGGTGACCCTGGACTGGCTGGAGGACGGCGGCCTCGGCGCCGCCCCCGGCTCCACGCTCGGCGTGCCCTGGCCCATGGGCGCCTACCAGGAGGACCAGACCTTCGCGCTGACGGACGCCGACGGCAAGGCCGTCCCCGTCCAGTCCTGGCCGATCGCCTACTGGCCGGACGGATCGCTCAAGTGGACCGCCCACGCGGTCGGCGAAGGATCCGGGAAGCTCACCCTCGCCGCCGGCGCACCCGCCGCCCCGGCCAGGAAGGTCACGGTCGACAAGAGAGGCGGCACGGTCGACGTCTCCACCGGTGTGATCACGGTGAAGATCGGCAAGGACGGCGCCTCCCTCATCAAGTCGGTCAGACGCGGCTCCACCGAGATCGCCAAGAACGGCCGGCTCGTCCTGATCCGCCAGCCCGAGATCGAGGACGAGGACCAGGGCACGGTCAGGACCGAGCGCTTCGAGGGCGCCATCGGGGACGTCACCGTCGAGCAGGAGGGCCCGGTCCGCGCGGTCGTCCGTATCGACGGCAAGCACCGCAAGGGCAGCCGCAGCTGGCTCCCCTTCTCCATCCGCCTCTACTTCTACGCGGGCGCCGACTCCTTCCGCATGGTCCACACGATCACCTACGACGGGAAACAGGAGCCGGGCAAGGCGAGCGGCGACTTCGTCCGGGGGCTCGGCGTCCGCTTCACCGTCCCGATGCGCGACGAGTCGTACGACCGCCACATCCGTATCGGCGGCGAGGGCACCGGCCTGCTGAGGGAAGCGGTCAAGGGCATCACCGGACTGCGCCGCGACCCGGGCGCCGCCGTCCAGGCCGCCCAGTACGCGGGCCAGAAGCTCCCCGACCCGGCCACCTGGGACCAGCGGGTCACCACCCGCCTCCAGTACATCCCCGAGTGGGGCGACTACACCCTCGCCCAGCTCTCCGCCGACGGCTTCACCCTCCGCAAGCGCACCAAGAAGGGCTACGGCTGGGTCGGCGCCGGCGGCGGCAAGCGGGCCTCCGGCTTCGGGTACGTCGGCGGCGCGAGCGGCGGGTTCTCGTTCGGCCTCAGGGACTTCTGGGAGAAGCACCCGAGCCAGCTCGACATCCGCGACGCCCACACCGACGCCGCCGAGGTCACCCTCTGGCTCTGGTCGCCCGAGGCCCAGCCCATGGACCTGCGCTTCTACCACGACGGCATGGGCCAGGACACCTTCCCCGAGCAGATCGAGGGCCTCAACATCACCTACGAGGACTACGAGCCCGGCTTCGGCACCCCCTACGGGATCGCCCGGACCTCCGAACTCCTCTTCTGGGCCAACGAGTCGACGCCCTCGGCAGAGGCTCTGGCCCGACAGGTCGAGGCCGTCCGCGTGCTGCCGCAGCTCGCCGCCCCGCCCGAGCAGCTCATCAAGGCGAAGGTCTTCGGCCCCGGCCTGTACTCCGAGCCGGACCGCTCCACCCCCGCCAAGGCGAAGATCGAGGACCACCTCGACTTCCTCTTCACCTACTACAAGGACCAGGTGGAGCAGCGCCGCTGGTACGGCTTCTGGGACTACGGCGACATCATGCACACCTACGACACCGTCCGGCACCAGTGGCGGTACGACATCGGCGGCTACGCCTGGGACAACTCCGAACTCTCCCCGGACCTCTGGCTCTGGTTCGCCTATCTGCGCTCCGGCCGCTCGGACATCTTCCGCTTCGCGGAGGCGATGACCCGGCACACCGGCGAGGTCGACGTCTACCACCTCGGCCAGTGGGCGGGCCTGGGCACCCGGCACGGCGTCCAGCACTACGCCGACAGCGCCAAGCAGCAGCGCATCGCCAACACCACCTACCGCCGCTACTACTACTTCCTCACCGCCGACGAACGCGTCGGCGACCTCATGCACGCCAACGTCGACTCCGACGAGACGTTCCTCGCCCTGGACCCGCTGCGCAAGATCCGCACCGAGCCGTACACCCCCGACCGGCACGCCCTGTCGATCGGCTTCGGCACCGACTGGAGCGGCCTGGTCTCGGCCTGGCTCACGGAGTGGGAGCGCAAGGGCCCCAAGTGGGAGAAGGCCAAGGCGCGCGTCCTGTCGACGATGGAGACCATCGCCGCCCAGCCCAACGGCTTCGTGCAGGGCAGCGGCCTGTACGACCTCGACACCGGCAGGTTCGCCGTCGCCGCCGCACCCGTCGTCAGCGTCTCGCACCTCTCCGCCGTCTTCGGCCTCAACGAACTGTGCGCCGAACTCATCCACCTCGTCGACATACCGGCCTTCAACGAGGCGTACTACGACTACTGCCGCTACTTCAACGCCACCAGGGCCGAACAGGCCGCACGCTACGGCTCCCACTTCGGTTCCCTGCTGCTCTTCCAGGGCCACTCGCGCCTCGACGCCTACGCCGCCGTACAGACCGGCGACGAGGCGCTCGCCAAGCGGGCGTGGACGAAGTTCTACAGCTCCGACGGCTACATGGAGTCCTCGCCGTGGAGGACGGAGCCGCTGAGCGGCCCCGCCACCCTGGTCGCGGGCAGCGAGGCCGCCTGGGTGTCCACCAACGACACCGCCCTCTACGGCCTCGCCGCGATCGAGAACCTGGCGCTGCTGGGCGACAGGATGCCCTCCTGAAAAGGGGCGGGATCAGTCCATCCTCCCCAGGACCTCCCGCACCTTCCGGACATCCCGCAGCCGCTGCTCGTACGTCGCCCCGAGTGCGAGCAGCAGCAGTCCGGCGAGGGCGGGCGGCACCCAGCGGGGGAGCAGGTCGGCCACCTGGACGAGATACGGGGCGAGTTCGTGCAGCGCGTCCAGGACCAGCACCGAACCGCCCAGCACCAGCGGTGCCCGGAGCCGGTGCCGGGCGCCCAGCAGGGTGAGCGCCAGCGCCACCGCGCCCAGCAGCAGGGGGCGGGGGAACTCGGCGTCGGCCCAGGCCGCGGCCAGGCTCGGCAGGAGCGTGGCGGTGAGCCCGGGGCCGTACGCGGTCCAGGACGACGCCCGCGGGTCGCGGTGCCGGCGCAGGGCTCCCACGAGCAGCGCCGGGACCGTGACCGGCAGGGTGTACGCCTCCGGGACACCGACCTGCCAGGACGCCAGCCGCACCCACGCCGCCAGCACGAAGAGGACGACGGCCGCGTAGCCCACACCGCGCCGGTCCTGCCGTACGGCCGTGCCCGCGGCGATCACCGCGCACAGCGACAGCACCAGGGCCAGCAGGGGCAGATCCAGGACGGCGAGTCCGATGGCGACGAGGCCCGCGACGGCACCCGTCGACTCCACCGCGAGCGTGGTGGCGGAGTCGGCGATCCGCGGCGCGAGCAGGGCCGCCGCCACCGGGACCAGCAGCACCAGCAGCGCGGTGTGCTCCGGCCGCCACCCGGCCGAGGCACCCATCGCGCACGCCAGCGCCGTCGCGTATCCGAGCGAGGCGGCGGCGGACACCGGCGCGAGCCGCCCGCGCCGGGCGGCCACCGCGAACCCGGCGGTCAGCGACGCGAGTACGGCGAGGGTCGCGGTCTCGGCGGCCAGGGAGAGCAGAGCGAGACTGAGGGAGGTCGCCAGAGCGAGCCCGACCGCCGGCCGAGTACCGAGCCCGAGGAGCGCCGCCACGCTCACCCCGAGCAGCAACAGACCGAAGCCGTACGGCAGTTCGAGCGCGGTCGGGAACACGATCACGGCCGCCCACGCCAGGGCGAGCGCGTGCGGGCGCCACTGCGTGCCGCGAAGCGCGAGGAGCACGGCGACCGCGGCGAGGACCAGCGGAGCGGTGGCCGAGTGCGGCGGCCAGAGCGCGTCGCCGACCGCCGCCGTACGAGCGTCCCCGGGCGCTCCCGCCCACACCCGGCCCAGCCAGGCCGTCGGCCCCAGCAGCGTGACGCCCACGGCCGGCACCGTCCACAGCACCGCGCCCGCCTGTACGACGTCGGAGGCCAGGGCGAGACCCCGGCGCACCGGCTCGATGCCCCGCGCGGCGGGCAGCAGAGCGATTCCGCAGGCCAGACACGCGGGTACGACCCACTCACCGGGTACCGACACACGCAGGACACCGCCGACACCGGCGATCGCGCACAGGGCGCCCGCGAGCGCCGTACCCGTCGCGAACCCGGGCTGGGGGGTGAACCTCGCGGCGGCCAGCGCCATGGCCGCCGCGAGGAACAGGAGCGCCGCCGCACGGGCGGCGGCGCCCGGACCGGAGGCGTCCAGGGAGAGCAGACCGGCCGCCAGCACGCCGTAGCCGCCCGCCCCGAACGCGCACACCACGGCGACAGGCCGCAGGGACACCGCCCGCAGCGCGGTCGTCGCGTCGAACGCCGCCGTCAGCAGCACCCCGGCCGTGACCGCGTACGGGCCGCCACCGGCCGCCACCACCCAGAGCGGCAGGGGCAGTTGGGCGACCAGCAGGGCGGCCGGGCGGGGCAGTCCCAACGCGTCGAGGGCCGTGCCGTACGCCGTCCAGAGCGCGGCCAGGACCGTCGCGCAGGCCGCCAGATAGGTCGTACCGTCCGCCGTCCGGAACGCGGCCTCGTGCAGGGCGTACGCGTCCAGCACGGTGAGCGCGAGCCCGAGGCCCGCGACCGACTCGGCGGTCGAGCGCAGCCCCCGCCGCAGCAGGGCCACGGGAGCGCCGAGCACCGCCAGCGTGACCGCGCCCAGCACCAGGGACCGTCCCGCGATGCCCAGATGGCCCCAGCTGACCAGCGTGAACACCATCGCCGCGATGGTGAGCAGGATCCCGCCGAGCAGCAGCAGGACGTTCTGCACGCCGGGTGCGGACGTCTCCCGCCGGGGCGGCGCGGGCGGGAGTGCGGGCAGGGGCCGTACCGGCTGGAGAGCGGTGACCAGCCAGGCGCGGCGGGCCAGCAACTGGGAGCGGCGGGTGTCCAGTCGGTACAGCTCGGCGTCGAGGAGCCGCAGTTCCTCGGCCGGGGGAGGAGGGGACGTCATGCCTGGAGTGTGGTCCGCGTCACGTCGCAGGGCATGGGTACCGGTACTCAGTACGTACTCAAATGCCGTCCGGTGGGCCCTCGTAGCGGCACACTCTGCCCATGGACTGGACCCGTTACCGCTTCCTCAGCCAGTGGGCCCTGCCCGCGCCGACCGCGGCCGTGTACGACGCGCTGGAGCGCGTCGAGGACTACCCGCGCTGGTGGCGGCAGGTCCGCGAGGTGAACCGCGTCGACGACACCACCGGAGTGATCCGTGTCCGCTCGCTGCTGCCGTACGACCTGACGTTCACCGTGCACGCCGTGCGGCGCGATCCGGTGGACGGGGTGCTGGAGATCCGGATGTCGGGCGACATCGAGGGCTGGGCGCGCTGGACGGTCACCGCCGGCGGCACCGGCACCCTCGCCCGCTACGAACAGGTGGTGGACGTGCGCAAGCCGCTGCTCAGGCGGTTCGCCGTACCGGGATGCCCGCTGTTCCGCGCCAACCACCGGCTGATGATGCGCGCCGGACGGCGCGGCCTGGCCGCACTCCTGCAAGCGGTTTGAAGGAAGCGCGCGGGGACCTGTATTGTTCAGTCCGTTCCCGGGCGATTAGCTCAGTGGAAGAGCGCTTCGTTCACACCGAAGAGGTCACTGGTTCGAACCCAGTATCGCCCACCCGGAGACAGCCGGTCCGCGTCACGCGGACCGGCTTTTTCATGTCCGTTCACTTCCTTCACGCCGCCGCCGACAGTTCCGGGCGCAGCGGCCATGACGTGTCCACCGTCTCCGGGTTGCCGCTGCGCGCGAACCACGCCTGGAGGCCGCGGGCCTGGGCCGCGTGCCACGCCGTCTGCAAGGCGTGCAGGTCGGCGGGGGACAGCCGCTCCAGGCGGGTCGCGAAGCGCCGGGCCAGTGCCCGGACGACCTCCAGTGCGGCCAGCGCGTCCGCCGCCGCGTCGTGCGCGTCGGACAGGGTCACTCCGTAGTGCGCGCACAGGTCGGTGAGCGTGCGCCGGCCCTTGCGGTAGCGGTCCAGGTGCCTGTCCAGGACCCGGGGGTCCAGCACCCGCAGCGGGGCCGGCTCCAGCCAGTGGCCCAGCGGCGAGGCGCGGTGCCGGCGCAGCTCCCGGTCGAGCAGCGTCAGGTCGAACGGCGCGTTCATCACGACCAACGGCCGTCCCGCCGCCGCCTGTTCGGCGAGCAACTCGGCTATCTCGAACATCACAGGCGACGGCCAGCGGCCGTTGCGCTGCAGATGCTCGTCGGTCAGTCCGTGCACCGCCGTCGCCTCGGCGGGCACCGGCACGCCCGGGTTCACCAGCCAGCGGTTCACCCGCGGCCGTACCCCGGGCGCGTCCTGGACGACGAGGGCGGCCGACACTATCCGGTCGGCCTCCACGTCGACGCCCGTCGTCTCCGTGTCGAAAGCGGCCAGAGGGCCCTCGTACCAGTTCGCCATACCTACACAACCCCTCGTTCACCCGCGGCAGCTGACGCACCGTCTTCTGCCCGTTTGGTGATACCCGGGCTGTTTGCGTCGTACGCCGGAAGGACACAACAGGAGTGCGGGTCTTTGCAGTTCAGCGGGCCCGTGGCGGGATTTACTCGACATCCACTCGCCCGGTTCCGGGCATCCCACTTGCTTGGAAGGCTATTGGTCATGGCGATAGCGCAGCCCGAACGGGGCGGGCTGCTGCCCGAACGAACGGGCCCCCTTCGCGGCACACTCGCCACCACCGCCTGCATGGAGACACTGCAGGTGGGCTACTTGCACGCGGTCGCGGCAGCGGCCGGATGCTCGCTGTCCCAGCCGTTCCCGGACAACGGCATCGACTGGCACGTCAGTCACGGCTCGCCCGGGCACACGGTGGACGACGAGGTCACCATCAAGGTCCAGCTCAAGGCCACGTACCAGATCGCGCCCCATCCACCGGGCCGCTCCTTCTCCTTCACGCTCGACAACGACCACCTGCGCAAGCTCGCCCGCACCCCGGTGTCGGTCCACAAGATCCTGGTCGTGATGATCGTCCCCCGCTCGCAGGAGCAGTGGCTGCGCGCCGGGCACGACCGCCTCGACCTGCGGCACTGCTGCTACTGGGTCAATCTCGCCGGCCACCCGATCACCGGGCGGCACCGGACCACCGTGCGGATCCCGACCTCACGCATCTTCGACGACCGGGCGCTGTGCGAGATCATGACGCGGGTCGGGACGGGAGGCAAACCATGACCCACCGCCCCCTCGACGAGCCCCTGCGGCCCGTACGACCGCACCCCGAGGCCCACTGGAACCGTCCGCCCGAGCCCGGCGAGGTCGACCCCGCCGTGCTCGGCGCCCTGCTGCGCCGGCACGGCTGGACCCGCCGCGGCGGCGCCGTCGGACGCTACGGCCGCTGGACCCCACCGGGGCCCGGCACCGGCACGAGCCTGCTCGTACCGGAGAGCCGGGCCTTCCCCGACAGCGACGACCTGCTCGGCGAGGCGCTCCAGGCCCTCGCCCGCAGTGCCGCACCCTCCGCGCGCGAGGTGCTGGTCGGGCTCGCCGTGCCGAGCGACGAGATCCGCTGGTGGCGCGACACCCCGGAGGGGCCCGCGGGCTCCGCGCCCTGGACGGTCGAGGAGCAGTTGCGCGGCGCCGCCCGCCAGATGCTGCTCGCCGGGGCGCTCGCCACGCGTGCGCGTGCCGGCTACTACGGCGCCCGGCACCGCCGCGCGGCCGGTGCGCTGCTCGACCACGTTCTCGTCGGCTCCGCCGCCGGCGGGCGCCGTCTCACCGCCTTCGTGCCGACCGACCCCGGCCGGCCCCTCGCCGTCCGCCTCCACCAGGCCCTCTACGCCGTCCGCGAGGCCATCGACTACCAGCGGGCCACCGGCGGCATGGACGCCTTCGACACGGCCGTGGAGGCCGGCGCCAGCCGTGAGCTCACCGACGCGCTGATCGCCCTCGTACGGGGCACCGAGGGCGCCCGGATCGCCCTCGAGTGGTCACCCGCCGCCGGGGTCCCCGAGGACTGCGCCGCCACCGCCGAGGCCGTCGAGTTCTCGCCCGGCGACCTGCCCGTGCTGCGCGAGGCCGGCGCCCGCTATCTGCGCGAGGAACCCGCCGTGTCCGTACGGGTCACCGGCGCCGTCACCCGACTGCGCAGGTCGGGGCCGCGCGGCGAGGGGAGCGTACGGCTGCGGGTGCTCGGCGGGGCCGACGTCCCGCATGTCCGGGTCGCCCTCGACGAGGAGGACTACCGCATCGCCGGACAGGCCCATCTGCTCGGGCTGCCGGTGCGGGTGCAGGGCCGGCTGGAGAGCAGGGGCGGCTTCCGCCGGCTCACCGGCGCCTTCGGGGTCGTACCCGTGCAGGTGGAGGACGAGGAGCGGGACCAGCTGATGAAGTCCCTCCAGGAGAACCTGGACTTCTTCGAGGAGGCCTGCGGAAGCGACGAAGGCGGGGACTGACTTCGCGGTCGGTGGGTGCGGGTCGGTACGATCCCCTATTGCGCGCGCTCACGGTATGGCGCCGCACCCACCAGCAGTCAGGAGAGACCGGTGTCAGACGTCCGTGTGATCATCCAACGCGATTCCGAGCGGGAAGAGCGCACGGTGACGACGGGCACTACGGCCGCCGACCTCTTCGCCGGCGAGCGCTCGGTCATCGCCGCGCGCGTCGGCGGCGAGCTTCGGGACCTGTCGTACGTGCTCTCCGACGGCGAGGAGGTCGAGGGCGTCGAGATCTCCTCCGAGGACGGCCTGAACATCCTGCGCCACTCCACCGCGCATGTGATGGCCCAGGCCGTGCAGGAGATCTTCCCCGAGGCCAAGCTGGGCATCGGTCCGCCGGTCAAGGACGGCTTCTACTACGACTTCGATGTCGAGAAGCCGTTCACGCCCGAGGATCTCAAGGCCGTCGAGAAGAAGATGCAGGAGATCCAGAAGCGGGGGCAGAAGTTCGCCCGCCGTGTCGTCACCGACGAGGCCGCCCGCGAGGAGCTCGCTTCCGAGCCGTACAAGCTGGAGCTGATCGGCCTCAAGGGCGCCGCGTCCGGTGACGACGGCGCGGATGTCGAGGTCGGCGCCGGCGAGCTGACGATCTACGACAACCTGGACGCCAAGACCGGCGAGCTGTGCTGGAAGGACCTCTGCCGAGGCCCCCACCTGCCCTCCACCCGCCTGATCCCGGCGTTCAAGCTGATGCGCAACGCCGCCGCCTACTGGCGCGGCAGCGAGAAGAACCCCATGCTCCAGCGGATCTACGGCACGGCCTGGCCGTCCAAGGACGAGCTGAAGGGCCACCTCGACTTCCTCGCCGAGGCCGAGAAGCGCGACCACCGCAAGCTGGGCAGCGAGCTCGACCTGTTCTCGATCCCCGAGCAGATCGGCTCCGGCCTCGCCGTCTTCCACCCCAAGGGCGGCGTCGTCCGCCGGGTGATGGAGGACTACTCGCGCCGCCGCCACGAGGAGGAGGGCTACGAGTTCGTCTACACCCCGCACGCGACGAAGGGGAAGCTCTTCGAGACGTCCGGGCACCTGGACTGGTACGCCGACGGCATGTACCCGCCCATGCAGCTCGACGAGGGCGTGGACTACTACCTCAAGCCCATGAACTGCCCGATGCACAACCTGATCTTCGACGCGCGCGGTCGCTCCTACCGTGAACTGCCGCTGCGCCTCTTCGAGTTCGGGACCGTGTACCGGTACGAGAAGTCGGGCGTCGTGCACGGCCTCACGCGTGCGCGTGGCTTCACGCAGGACGACGCGCACATCTACTGCACCCGTGAGCAGATGTCGGAGGAGCTCGACAAGACGCTCACCTTCGTCCTCGGCCTGCTGCGCGACTACGGCCTGACCGACTTCTACCTGGAGCTGTCCACCAAGGACCCGGAGAAGTTCGTCGGCTCGGACGAGGTCTGGGAGGAGGCGACGGAGACCCTTCGCCAGGTCGCCGAGAAGCAGGGGCTTCCGCTCGTGCCCGACCCGGGTGGCGCCGCCTTCTACGGCCCGAAGATCTCCGTCCAGACCAAGGACGCCATCGGCCGCACCTGGCAGATGTCGACCATCCAGCTCGACTTCAACCTGCCCGAGCGCTTCGACCTGGAGTACACCGGTCCGGACGGCGCCAAGCAGCGGCCGGTCATGATCCACCGCGCGCTGTTCGGCTCCATCGAGCGGTTCTTCGCGGTGCTCCTGGAGCACTACGCGGGCGCCTTCCCGGCCTGGCTGGCCCCGGTCCAGGCGATCGGCATCCCGATCGGCGACGGGCATGTCGAGTACCTGGAGAAGTTCGCCGCCGCCGCGAAGAGGCAGGGCCTGCGGGTCGAGGTGGACTCCTCCTCGGACCGCATGCAGAAGAAGATCCGCAACGCCCAGAAGCAGAAGGTGCCCTTCATGGTCATCGCGGGCGACGAGGACATGTCGAACGGCTCGGTGTCCTTCCGCTACCGCGACGGCTCGCAGGAGAACGGCATCCCGTTCGACGAGGCCATCGCGAAGATCGCGAAGGTGGTCGAGGAGCGTTCGCAGGTCTGACGCCGCGCGCTGAAGGGCCCCCGGGGACTCAGCTCCTCGGGGGCTCTTCGCCGTCCGGGGAGCCGCTCTCCCGGGAGAACACCTGGATCAGCCAGGACGAGAACGACCCGGTGACAGCGCCCAGCAGCGCCAGCCCGCACGCCATCAGGCCGACCGCGATCAGTCGGCCCCCTGTCGTGACCGGGACGACATCGCCGTAGCCGACAGTGGTGAGCGTCGTGCACGCCCACCAGAGCGCGTCCCCGAACGTGTGCATGTCGGTGCCTGGCGCCCCGCGTTCCAGGTCGTACACGGCGAGGGCGCATGCGAAGCCGAGCAGCACCGCCGTCACCCCCGAGTACGTGATCACGCGCGCGTGCAGCGACAGCCGGGGCTGTCCGCGCCGGCGCTGTACGGCCTCGTACACCTTGACGACCCGCAGCGGGCGCAGCAGGGGCAGCAGTACGACCACGCTGTCCAGCTTGTGCGTGCGGACGAAGCGCAGCCCCTGTCCGCCGAGCCGCCAGCGCACGCCGTAGTCGACGGCGAACAGCGCCCACGCGGTGGCCATCACCGCCGCGCACAGGTCGCGCCAGGCGGCCGGCAGATCCTGCGCGAGGACCAGGACGGCGTACATGGCGAGGAACACCAGAGAGGCGAGGGCGAGGGGGAGCTCGGTGCGCTGTTCCCATTGGGTCTGACGGCTGACTTCGTGCATCGGCCCAGCTTGGCCCGCGCGGCTTTACCCACAACCCCGGCGACACGCCGCGAACGGGCGACGCAATATGCTGCTTTGCATGACGAGTGAGCCGGAGCAGCAGATCGGAGTGGGGACGCAGGACGCGTTCCAGCGCCTGTGGACGCCCCACCGGATGGCGTACATCCAGGGCGAGAACAAGCCGACCGGTCCGGGGGCCGAGGACGGCTGCCCGTTCTGCTCGATCCCGGCGAAGTCCGACGAGGACGGTCTGATCGTCCGGCGGGGCGAGCATGTGTACGCGGTCCTGAACCTCTACCCGTACAACGGTGGTCATCTGATGACCGTGCCCTACCGGCATGTCGCCGACTACACCGATCTGACCGGCCCGGAGACCGCGGAGCTCGCCGAGCTGACCAAGCAGGCGATGACCGCCCTGCGCACCGCGTCCGGTGCGCACGGCTTCAACATCGGCATGAACCAGGGCACCGTGGCGGGCGCCGGTATCGCCGCCCACCTCCACCAGCACCTCGTGCCCCGCTGGGGCGGCGACACCAACTTCATGCCGGTCGTCGGCCACACGCGCGTACTGCCCCAGCTGCTGGCGGACACGAGGAAGATGCTGGCGGACGCCTGGCCGGCGGCCTGACCCGTACCGCTACGCGTCGTATGTGTCGGCCTTCTTCGGGGACACCTCCTGGACCGCCCCGCTGAGGGCCGACGCCCGCGAGCTGAACTTGTCCACGTCGACGTCATGCTCCCGCAGCACCCGCAGCGCCGCCCTGTGCACCGCGCGCAGCACCGGGGTGGCCGCGCGCAGCGCGTCGTCGGCCATGAAGCGGTGCTTCCAGGGCTGGTCGGCCCAGGCGTGCCGCAGGCCGAAGGGCTCGGGCAGCCCTATGGAGCCGCCGAGCCACTTCAGCACCGGCGGATACCAGCTGACCGTGGCGCGCGCGGCGAGCCGGACGACCTCGTCGGTGGTGACCAGCGGCAGTTTGATCGTCCGGGTCTCCCAGAAGCGGACGGTCTTGGCGACTTCCTTGGTGGGTGCCGCCGGCTTGCCGCTGAACAGTCCGTTGACCGGGCCCAGGGCGTGCCCGGTGACCTCGATGCGCAGGGTCTCCTTCAGCACCGTCACGGTGATCATCAGGGTCAGGATCAGATTGCCGTTCCACAGGTTCGGCCACTGCACGCCCAGGTAGTGGCGGTCGCCGCTGTCGAACTGCTGGCTGTTGCAGATGTCCTCCACGGCCCTGGGCTTGACCTGGTACGCCTCGACGTCGGTCCCCTCGGGCCTGGACACCTCCTTGGCGCCCTCGCCCACATGCGTGACGATCCAGTGCCGTACCTGGGGCTCCGGGAAGCCTCCGGTCTTCAGGCTCTGCCGGTGCAGCACACTCAGCTCGTCGTGGATCGCGCGGACGACGGTCCAGCTGCGGAACTCGTGGATGCCCTTGACGGGGTCGAGCGGCGCCAGCTCCTCCGCGAGGTGCCAGGAGCCCCAGCGGGTGCCCATGCCGAGGATGCCCTTGGGGCCGGCGTAGAAGACCGAGTTGGACTGCTGCTCGGCGCTGAGCCGGGCCAGGGACTGACGCAGCTGCTCGGCCGCGGCCTGGTCGGGACTGGTCGGCACCGCCTCGGGGACCTTCGCGCCGACGCTGCCGCCGGAGAGCAGGCCGCCCCAGGCCTCGCGCAGGTCCCTCGCGGTGGTCTCGCAGACCCGCTTGGCCAGGAACCAGCCGGCCACGGGAGCCACGATGCAGCCACGCGCGTACCACCCCGCGATGCCGCTGAAGGGCATCCGGACCAGGAAGATCACGGCGAGGGCTGCGACGGCGACCAGCAGGCCGGTGCCGAGTCCGGAGATCCGCTTGTTGTCGGTCCTGCCCATGGTGGCGCGGAGCTGGAAGACGAGCAGCCAGACCAGCAGGCCGGGCAGGAAGAGCACGCCGCACAGCAGCATCAGGCCGGTCAGCTTCGTGTCCCGCTCCCGGCGGATGCGAGTTGCCGCGAGGCAGTGCTCGACGACCACCTGGGGCTCACTGCCGAAGGACTGGATGAGCGGTGCGCGGCCGACGCCCAGCATGCGGTCGATCACCGCCTGGGAGTACGCCTCGCCGAAGTTGGGGCGGAAGATCTTCGCCCACTTCCGGCCGTCCTTGACCGCCGACTGGTGCCACTCGTTGTCGGCCTTCTTGATCTCCTCCATCGGGGTGTCCCGATAGGCCGCCGAAGCCAGCGCGAACGTGGGCGCGCCGCCCGCACCGCCCGTCCGGGGCACCTGTGGCCCGAAGAAGTCCTCAAAGGTCATTCCCGCCCCCACTCGCCGCCGTCCCGCTCCTGCGGCCTTCCCGACTTCCGTACTCCGCACACCTGTTGATCAGGTCATCAGGGTATCGCCAGCCACTGACATCCGTCGGCGGACGGCCGAAGCCGCCCGCCGAAGCGGAGGATCATCTTCCACACGGGCCACTTGAGTGCGGCCCGGCCCCAACCGTCACCCGTCCTGAGCCTGTTGGCGGACCTTTTCGGCGACCTGCGCCGGCATCGGCTCGTGCCGGGCGTACGTCCGGTGGAAACGCGCGGTGCCGTGCGAGAGCGACCGAAGGTCGACCGCGTACCGGCCGATCTCGATCTCGGGCACCTCGGCCCGCACGAGGGTGCGCCCGCCGCTGGTCTGCTCGGTGCCGAGGACCCGGCCGCGCCGCCCCGACAGGTCGCTCATCACGGCGCCCACGTAGTCGTCGCCGACCAGCACACTCACCTCGGCCACCGGCTCGAGGAGATGGATCCGCACATCGGCCGCGGCCTCCCGCAGCGCGAGCGCGCCGGCCGTCTGGAACGCGGCGTCGGAGGAGTCCACCGAGTGCGCCTTGCCGTCGAGCAGCGTGATCCGCACGTCGACCAGCGGATGCCCGCCCACGACGCCCCTGGCCGCCTGCGCCCGCACGCCCTTCTCCACGGACGGGATGAACTGCCGGGGCACCGCCCCGCCGACGACCTTGTCCACGAACTCGATGCCCGAACCGCCCGGCAGCGGCTCCACCTCGATCTCGCATATGGCGTACTGCCCGTGCCCGCCGGACTGCTTCACATGCCGTCCGCGCCCGGCCGCCCGGTCCGCGAACGTCTCCCGCAGCGAGACCTTGTGCGGTACGACGTCCACCTGGACGCCGTAGCGGGCGCGCAGCCGCTCCAGGGCGACGTCCGCGTGTGCCTCGCCCAGGCACCAGAGCACGACCTGGTGGGTGTCCTGGTTCTGTTCCAGGCGCATCGTCGGGTCCTCGGCGACCAGCCGGGCCAGGCCCTGGGAGAGCTTGTCCTCGTCGGGCTTGCTGTGCGCCTGGATGGCCAGCGGCAGCAGCGGGTCGGGCATCTGCCAGGGCTCCATCAGCAGCGGGTCGTCCTTGGCGGAGAGCGTGTCGCCGGTCTCCGCGCGGCCGAGTTTCGCCACGCACGCGAGATCGCCCGCGATGCAGTGCGTCAGGGCCCGCTGCTGCTTGCCGAAGGGCGCGGACAGGGCGCCGATCCGCTCGTCGACGTCGTGATCCTCGTGGCCGCGGTCGGCCAGCCCGTGGCCGGAGACATGGACGGTCTCGTCGGGACGCAGGGTGCCGGAGAAGACGCGGACCAGGGAGACCCGGCCGACGTAGGGGTCGGAGGAGGTCTTCACGACCTCGGCGACCAGCGGGCCGGTCGGGTCGCACAGCTTCAGCTCGCGAGGCGCGCCGCCGACCGTGGTCACGAGCGGCGCCTCGCGCTCCAGCGGCGTCGGGAAGCCCCTGGTGATCAGTTCGAGGAGTTCGACCGTGCCCAGCCCCTGACGGGCGCCGTCGGCGGCGGGGGCGCCCGCCAGGACCGGGAAGAACGTGCCGCGCGCGACGGCCCGCTCCAGGTCCTCGATCAGCGTCTTGACGTCGATGGACTCGCCGCCGAGATAGCGGTCCATGAGGGTCTCGTCCTCGCTCTCGGCGATGATCCCCTCGATCAGCCGGTTGCGGGCCTCGTCGAGACCCGGCAGCTGGTCCTCGCCCGGCTCGGACTCCTCGCGCGCGCCGGAGGAGTAGTCGAACAGCTTCTGCGACAGCAGCCCGGTCAGCCCGGTCACGGGCGCGTGCCCGTCGGGCGCCTGCGGACCGTGCAGCGGCAGGTACAGCGGGAGCACCGCGTCGGGGTCGTCGCCGCCGAAGGCGTCGGCGCAGACCCGGGTCATCTCCTCGAAGTCCGCGCGGGCGGCCTCCAGGTGCGTGACGACGATCGCGCGCGGCATGCCGACGGCCGCGCACTCCTCCCACACCATGCGGGTCGAGCCGTCCACGCCGTCCGAGGCCGAGACGACGAAGAGGGCCGCGTCCGCCGCCCGCAGACCGGCCCTCAGCTCCCCGACGAAGTCGGCGTACCCGGGGGTGTCCAGAAGATTGACCTTGATGCCGTCCCATTCGACCGGCACCAGGGACAGCTGTACGGAGCGCTGTTGCCGGTGCTCGATCTCGTCGTAGTCCGAGACGGTGCCGCCGTCCTCCACGCGGCCCGCCCGGTTCACCGCTCCCGCCGTCAGCGCGAGAGCCTCCACCAATGTGGTCTTGCCCGATCCGGAGTGGCCGACCAGCACCACATTCCGTACGGACGCGGGATGGTCGGCCGCCGTAGCTCTGCCGGCGGCTCCGGGGTGTGTGTTCGCCTTGTCGCCCATTTCCTTGCCTCCCGTGCACGGTGAGGTCATTGGGGGCGCGGGCACGACGGCCCCGCGTGCGATGGCGGCTCCGGCGACGCCCGCGGTCCTTCGAGCTTTCCACTCCTGTTACCGCGCGTCCATACGACGGACGCGAAGCACGCCGCCGGAGGGCCGCGATCGGGCCGTGACCGGGCTGCCGTCGTGCTGTGACACGTGGTCCGGGTGCCCAGCCGTCGCACACACGCGCGCGTGACTACGATGGGCCAGCCGGTGGCCACCAGAGGCCGCGCGGCGAAACCGACCGTCGGGAAGGCCATGCTGAACAAGTACGCGCGTGCATTCTTCACGCGTGTCCTCACGCCGTTCGCCTCATTTCTGATCAGGCGGGGCGTCAGCCCCGACACGGTCACGCTCATCGGAACGGCCGGTGTGGTCGCGGGCGCGCTGGTCTTCTACCCCCGGGGCGAGTTCTTCTGGGGCACCATCGTCATCACGCTGTTCGTGTTCTCCGACCTCGTCGACGGCAACATGGCCCGCCAGCTCGGCCGCTCCAGCCGCTGGGGCGCCTTCCTGGACTCCACCCTGGACCGGGTCGCCGACGGCGCGATCTTCGGCGGCTTCGCCCTCTGGTACGCGGGCAACGGCGACGACAACGTCCTGTGCGCCGTCTCGATCTTCTGCCTGGCGAGCGGCCAGGTGGTGTCGTACACCAAGGCGCGCGGCGAGTCGATCGGCCTGCCGGTCGCGGTCAACGGTCTGGTCGAGCGCGCCGAACGCCTGGTGATCTCGCTGGTCGCGGCCGGGCTCGCCGGACTGCACACCTTCGGTGTGCCGGGCATCCAGTACCTGCTGCCGGTCGCCCTGTGGATCGTCGCCGTCGGCAGCCTCGTCACCCTGATCCAGCGGGTCGTCACGGTCCGCAGGGAGTCCGCCGAGGCGGAGGCCGCGGCGGACCCGCAGCAGGCACAGGGGAGTGAGGCGGCGAAGTGAGCCTCCAGGAGCGCCTGACCGACGCCGCGTACGGTATCGGCTGGAGCACCGTCAAGAAGCTCCCCGAGCCCGCCGCCGTACGCCTCGGGCGGTCCATCGCCGACCTCACCTGGAAACGGCGCGGCAAGGGCCTACTACGGCTGGAGAGCAACTACGCGCGCGTGGTGCCCGGTGCGAGCCCCGAGCGGCTCGCCGAGCTCTCGCGCGCGGGCATGCGCTCCTACCTGCGCTACTGGATGGAGTCCTTCCGGCTGCCCGCCTGGAGCGAGGAGCGGATCCGGACCGGTTTCACGCCCAAGGACCTCCACCACCTCACCGACGGCATCGCCTCCGGCCGGGGCGTGATCCTGGCGCTGCCCCACATGGCCAACTGGGACCTCGCCGGCGCCTGGCTCACCACCGAACTGCGCACCCCCTTCACCACGGTCGCCGAACGCCTCAAGCCCGAGACGCTGTACGACCGTTTCGTCGCCTACCGCGAGGGCCTCGGCATGGAGGTCCTGCCGCACAGCGGCGGCACCGCCTTCGGCACCCTCGCCCGGCGGCTGCGCGACGGCGGCCTGGTCTGCCTGGTCGCCGAGCGTGACCTGTCCGCCTCGGGCGTCGAGGTGACGTTCTTCGGCGACACGGCGACGATGCCCGCGGGCCCGGCCCTGCTCGCCCAGCAGACCGACGCCCTCCTGCTCCCCGTCACGCTCTGGTACGACGACTCGCCCGTCATGCAGGGGCGCGTCCATCCCCCGGTCGAGGTACCCCAGTCAGGTACCCGGGCCGAGAAGACGTCTGTCATGACACAGGCGCTGGCGGACGCCTTCGCCTCGGGCATCGCGGACCATCCGGAGGACTGGCACATGCTTCAGCGCTTGTGGCGCGCGGACCTCGACCCCGCGAAGGGGACACCGTGAGGATCGGCATCGTCTGCCCGTACTCCTGGGACGTCCCGGGCGGCGTCCAGTTCCACATCCGGGACCTCGCCGCCTACTTCATCGGGCTCGGCCACGAGGTGTCCGTGCTCGCCCCCGCCGACGACGACACCCCGCTGCCGCCGTACGTCGTCTCCGCCGGCCGCGCGGTCCCGGTGCCGTACAACGGCTCGGTTGCCCGGCTCAACTTCGGCTTCCTGAGCGCCGCGCGGGTGCGCCGCTGGCTGCACGACGGCGCGTTCGACGTCGTCCACATCCACGAGCCGACCTCGCCCTCCCTCGGCCTGCTGACGTGCTGGGCGGCGCAGGGGCCCATCGTGGCGACCTTCCACACCTCCAACCCCCGCTCGCGCGCGATGATCGCCGCGTACTCGATCCTCCAGGCCGCCCTGGAGAAGATCAGCGCCCGGATCGCGGTCAGCGAGTACGCCCGCCGCACGCTGGTGGAGCACCTCGGCGGCGACGCGGTCGTCATCCCCAACGGCGTCGACGTCGACTTCTTCGCCGGGGCCGAGCCCAAGCCCGAGTGGCAGGGGGAGACCATCGGCTTCGTCGGCCGCATCGACGAGCCCCGCAAGGGCCTGCCGGTGCTGGTGAAGGCCCTGCCGCGGATCTTCGCCGAGCGGCCCGACGCCCGGCTGCTGGTCGCCGGACGCGGCGACGCGAAGGAGGCGGTCGAGGGCCTGCCCCGGGAGCTGCGCTCGCGCGTGGAGTTCCTCGGCATGGTCAGCGACGACGAAAAGGCCCGCTTCCTGCGCAGCGTCGACCTGTACGTCGCCCCCAACACCGGCGGGGAGAGCTTCGGCATCATCCTCGTCGAGGCGATGTCCGCGGGCGCCCCCGTCCTCGCCTCCGACCTCGACGCCTTCGCCCAGGTCCTCGACCAGGGTGCGGCGGGCGAACTGTTCGCCAACGAGGACGCGGACGCGCTGGCCGAGGCGGCGGTACGACTCCTGGGGGACCCCGCCCGCCGGGCCGAACTGCGCGAACGCGGCAGCGCCCATGTGCGCCGCTTCGACTGGTCGACGGTGGGCGCGGACATCCTGTCGGTGTACGAGACGGTCACGGCGGGCGCGGCGGCGGTGGCCGCGGCCGACGACGACCGGGGGCCGTCCTGGCTGCGGACGCGGCTGGGCCTGGCCCGTGACTGACGGCCTGCGTCCGCAGACCGCCGGATAGCCTGCTGCTGTGACCCCAACCCTCATCTGGGCCCTCGTCGTCCTCGTCGCGATCGGCCTGTACCTGAGCTGGACGGCGGGCCGCCTCGACCGGCTGCACGCCCGCATCGACGCCGCGCGCGCCGCACTGGACGCCCAGCTGCTGCGCCGGGCGTCCGTGGCCCAGGAACTCGCCACCTCCGGGGTCCTCGACCCGGCTGCCTCGATCGTTTTGTACGAGGCCGCGCACGCCGCCCGGCAGGCCGAGGAGGAGCAGCGCGAGGTCGCCGAGAGCGAGCTCAGCCAGGCCCTGCGGGCGGTCTTCGCGGACACCGCCCAGGTGGACGCCGTCCGCGAGGCACCCGGGGGAGAGGCGGCGACCGGGGAACTCACGGAGGCCGTCCGCCGCGTCCCCATGGCCCGCCGCTTCCACAACGACGCCGTGGGCGCCGTCCGCCGCCTGCGCGAACACCGCAAGGTCCGCTGGTTCCGGCTGGCCGGCCACGCCCCGTTCCCGATGGCCTTCGAGATGGACGACGAGCCCCCGGCGGCCCTTGCCGACCGGGCGTCCTGAGCCACCCGGAGCCGAAAAGGATCCACCGCCTCCGTATTGGCCCTTGCTGTGGACTGGTTGGCTCGCGTTTCCTCGGTGGTTGCAGAAACCCTCTTCCACTCCAGTGAGGTCACCCGTGTCCAGCACCGAGAACCAGGCCCCCGAGATCGGCACCGCGCGCGTGAAGCGCGGGATGGCCGAGCAGCTCAAGGGTGGCGTGATCATGGACGTCGTCACGCCGGAGCAGGCGAAGATCGCCGAGGACGCGGGCGCCGTCGCCGTCATGGCGCTGGAGCGGGTCCCGGCCGACATCCGCAAGGACGGCGGCGTGGCCCGCATGTCCGACCCGGACATGATCGAGGGCATCATCGAGGCCGTGTCCATCCCGGTGATGGCCAAGTCGCGGATCGGGCACTTCGTCGAGGCGCAGGTGCTCCAGTCCCTGGGCGTCGACTACATCGACGAGTCCGAGGTCCTCACCCCGGCCGACGAGGTCAACCACTCCGACAAGTGGGCCTTCACCACCCCCTTCGTGTGCGGCGCCACCAACCTGGGCGAGGCCCTGCGCCGGATCGCCGAGGGTGCCGCGATGATCCGCTCCAAGGGCGAGGCCGGCACCGGCAACGTCGTCGAGGCCGTCCGTCACCTGCGCCAGATCAAGAACGAGATCGCCCGTCTGCGCGGCTACGACAACAACGAGCTGTACGCCGCCGCCAAGGACCTGCGCGCCCCGTACGAGCTGGTCAAGGAGGTCGCCGAGCTCGGCAAGCTCCCGGTGGTGCTGTTCTCCGCCGGCGGCGTCGCCACCCCGGCCGACGCCGCGCTGATGCGCCAGCTCGGCGCCGAGGGCGTCTTCGTCGGCTCCGGAATCTTCAAGTCCGGCGACCCGGCCAAGCGCGCCGCCGCCATCGTGAAGGCCACCACCTTCTACGACGACCCGAAGATCATCGCGGACGCCTCCCGCAACCTGGGCGAGGCCATGGTCGGCATCAACTGCGACACCCTCCCCGAGACCGAGCGCTACGCCAACCGCGGCTGGTAACCACTGATGAGCAGTCCTGTCATAGGCGTACTGGCCCTCCAGGGCGACGTACGGGAACACCAGATCGCCCTGGCCGCGGCCGACGCCGTGGCCAGGCCGGTGCGGCGCCCCGAGGAACTCGCCGAGGTCGACGGCCTGGTCATCCCCGGCGGCGAGTCCACGACCATCTCCAAACTCGCCGTCCTCTTCGGCATGATGGAACCCCTGCGCGCACGCGTGCGTGACGGCCTGCCCGTCTACGGCACCTGCGCCGGCCTGATCATGCTCGCCGACAAGATCCTCGACCCGCGCTCGGGCCAGGAGACCGTCGGCGGCATCGACATGATCGTGCGCCGTAACGCCTTCGGGCGGCAGAACGAGTCCTTCGAAGCGGCGGTGGACGTCAAGGGCGTCCAGGGCCATCCTGTGGAGGGCGTGTTCATCCGCGCCCCCTGGGTGGAGTCCGTGGGCGCCGCGGCCGAGGTGCTCGCCGAGCACGAGGGACACATCGTCGCGGTCCGCCAGGGCAACGCGCTCGCCACGTCGTTCCATCCGGAGCTGACCGGCGACCACCGCGTGCACTCCCTCTTTGTCGACATGGTGCGCGCGAACCTGGCTCCGGGGTCCTAGTAGGATCTCTGGGGTTCGTAAAGGGTTGGGTTACGCGAAGGAGACAGGCAGATGTCCGGCCACTCTAAATGGGCTACGACGAAGCACAAGAAGGCCGTGATCGACGCCAAGCGCGGCAAGCTCTTCGCGAAGATGATCAAGAACATCGAGGTCGCGGCCCGTACCGGCGGTGCCGACCCGGCCGGTAACCCGACGCTCTTCGACGCCATCCAGAAGGCCAAGAAGAGCTCGGTCCCGAACAAGAACATCGACTCCGCGGTCAAGCGCGGCGCCGGTCTCGAAGCCGGCGGCGCCGACTACGAGACGATCATGTACGAGGGCTACGGCCCGAACGGCGTCGCGGTGCTCATCGAGTGCCTCACGGACAACCGCAACCGCGCCGCCTCCGACGTCCGCGTCGCCATGACCCGCAACGGCGGCAACATGGCCGACCCCGGCTCGGTGTCGTACCTCTTCCACCGCAAGGGCGTCGTCATCGTCCCCAAGGGCGAGCTGGGCGAGGACGACGTGCTCGGTGCCGTCCTGGACGCCGGTGCCGAGGAGGTCAACGACCTGGGCGAGTCCTTCGAGGTGCTCAGCGAGGCCACCGACCTGGTCGCGGTCCGCACCGCCCTCCAGGACGCCGGCATCGACTACGACTCCGCCGAGGCCAACTTCGTCCCGACCATGCAGGTCGAGCTGGACGAGGAGGGCGCCAAGAAGATCTTCAAGCTGATCGACGCGCTCGAGGACAGCGACGACGTGCAGAACGTCTTCGCCAACTTCGACGTCAGCGACGAGGTCATGGAGAAGGTCGACGCGTAACGCTGCCGCGCGCTGAGCCGATTTCGCCGGGCCGGTGGGACACGTCCCACCGGCCCGCCGCCGTTGTCAGTGCCGGCGACTAGCCTGGCGTCATCCGTGGTTCATCATCCACGGACAACAACCATCAATTGAGCAACCACGACGGTGCTCAGCCCCCTCCGCGAGAGCGGCGGCGGCTCAGCCGCAAAGGGGGGTGGGCGCGTGCGGGTACTCGGGGTCGACCCCGGACTGACGCGATGCGGTGTCGGTGTCGTCGAGGGCGTCGCCGGCCGGCCGCTGACCATGGTCGGCGTCGGCGTCGTACGGACGCCCGCGGACGCGGAGTTGGGCCACCGTCTCGTCGCCATCGAGCAGGGCATCGAGGCATGGCTGGACGAGCACCGGCCCGAATACGTCGCCGTGGAGCGCGTGTTCAGCCAGCACAACGTACGGACCGTCATGGGCACCGCCCAGGCCAGCGCCGTCGCCATGCTCTGTGCCGCCCGCCGCGGCATCCCCGTGGCCCTGCACACCCCCAGCGAGGTCAAGGCCGCCGTCACCGGCAGCGGTCGCGCCGACAAGGCCCAGGTCGGCGCGATGGTCACGCGCCTGCTGCGGCTCGACGCGCCCCCCAAACCGGCCGACGCCGCCGACGCCCTCGCCCTCGCCATCTGCCACATCTGGCGCGCCCCCGCGCAGAACCGCCTCCAACAGGCCGTCGCCGCGCACCGCGGCAAGACACCGATCGCATCGAAAGGCCGTACGGCATGATCGCCTTCGTCAGCGGTCCCGTCGCCGCCCTCGCCCCGGACTCCGCCGTGGTGGAGGTGGGCGGGATCGGCATCGCCGTCCAGTGCACGCCCAACACCCTCTCCGGGCTGCGCATGGGCCGGCCGGCCAGACTCGCCACCTCCCTGGTCGTCCGCGAGGACTCCCTCACCCTGTACGGCTTCGTGGACGACGACGAGCGCCAGGTCTTCGAGCTGCTCCAGACCGCGAGCGGCGTCGGCCCGCGCCTCGCCCAGGCCATGCTCGCCGTGCACTCGCCGGACGCACTGCGCCGCGCGGTGGCGACCGGTGACGAAAAGGCCCTGATCGCCGTCCCCGGCATCGGCAAGAAGGGCGCCCAGAAGCTCCTCCTTGACCTCAAGGACCGGCTCGGCGAACCGCTCGGCGCCCCCGCGATCGGCGCCCCGGTCACCCAGGGCTGGCGCGACCAGCTGCACGCGGCCCTGATCGGCCTCGGCTACGCGACCCGCGAGGCCGACGAGGCCGTGGCCGCCGTGACCCCGCAGGCGGAGGCCACCGAGGGCACCCCGCAGGTCGGGCAGCTCCTCAAGGCCGCCCTCCAGTCCCTGAACCGCGCCCGCTGACCCCGCCACCCACTTCTGACCACCTCTGAGGCACACCAATGCTGTGTCATCCCGGGGGACAACCCCCGGACCCCCGGCCGACCCACCGGACCGGCGCGCCACCGCGAGGAGAGCTGCAGTGAACTGGGACGACACGACCGACGCCGACGCCGCCACCGAGCGGCTGGTGGGCTCTGTCGCCGACGGTGAGGACCAGGCCGTCGAGGCCGCCCTGCGCCCCAAGGACCTCGGCGAGTTCATCGGCCAGGAGAAGGTCCGCGAACAGCTCGACCTCGTCCTGCGCGCCGCACGCGCGCGTGGCGCCACCGCCGACCACGTACTGCTCTCCGGCGCCCCCGGCCTCGGCAAGACCACCCTCTCGATGATCATCGCCGCCGAGATGGGCGCCCCGATCCGCATCACCTCCGGGCCCGCCATCCAGCACGCCGGCGACCTCGCCGCGATCCTCTCCTCCCTCCAGGAGGGCGAGGTCCTCTTCCTGGACGAGATCCACCGCATGTCCCGGCCCGCCGAGGAGATGCTCTACATGGCCATGGAGGACTTCCGCGTCGACGTCATCGTCGGCAAGGGCCCCGGCGCCACCGCCATCCCGCTGGAACTGCCGCCCTTCACCCTGGTCGGCGCCACCACGCGCGCGGGACTGCTGCCGCCCCCGCTGCGCGACCGCTTCGGCTTCACCGGGCACATGGAGTTCTACGAGCCCACCGAGCTCGAGCGCGTCGTCCACCGCTCCGCCCATCTCCTCGACGTCGAGATCGACACCGCCGGCGCCGCCGAGATCGCCGGCCGCTCCCGCGGCACCCCCCGCATCGCCAACCGTCTGCTGCGCCGCGTGCGCGACTACGCGCAGGTCAAGGCGGACGGCATCGTCACGCGCGACATCGCCGCCGCCGCCCTCGCCGTCTACGAGGTCGACGCCCGCGGCCTCGACCGCCTCGACCGCGCGGTCCTGAAGGCCCTGCTGAAGCTGTTCGGCGGCGGCCCGGTCGGCCTGTCCACGCTCGCCGTCGCGGTGGGGGAGGAGCGCGAGACCGTCGAGGAGGTCGCCGAACCCTTCCTGGTCAGGGAAGGGCTACTGGCCCGTACACCGCGCGGAAGGGTGGCCACCCCGGCCGCCTGGGCGCATCTCGGGCTCACCCCGCCGCGCGCCTCGGCCGGCGGATTCGGCCAGCCGGATCTGTTCGACACCTGAGCCGGAGGGGCACCCGGACGGACGACGGCGAAGGCATTCGCGGGGCCAGGAACCCAGGTGCCGCGCCGAACGTTGTTCCTTGCGCGCGGACTCGCTTAGACTCCGCCGATGCCGCCCTTGTAGGCAGCACACAGCCAATCCCCATCCAATCAGGCCGCTCAACCGTCGCGGTCGCGTGAAGGAAGTACCGACCCGTGAGTATCGTGACCCTCCTCCCGTTCATCGTGCTCATCGGGGCCATGTTCCTGATGACCCGGTCGGCCAAGAAGAAGCAGCAACAGGCCGCCAGCATGCGCAACGACCTGCAGCCCGGCAGTGGTGTCCGCACCATCGGGGGCATGTACGCGACGGTCAAGGAGGTCAATGAGGACACGATCCTCCTCGACGCCGGCCCGGGTGTGGAACTGCTCTTCGCGAAGAACGCGATCGGCGCCGTCCTGACCGACGACGAGTACAACCGCATCGTCCACGGCATCGAGCACGACCTGAAGTCCGACTCCGACATCGTCCCCGACGACGCCTCCTCCCTCACCGACTCCGCCGACGCCGACGAGCCCGCCGACGAAGCTGCCGCCGCCTCCGACGACAAGTCCGTCGACCTCGGCAAGAAGGACGCGCCCGAAAAGGCGCAGGAGAAGGCCGCCGAGCCCGAGGCCGGGCAGGCCGAGGCCGACCAGGAGCCGGAGAAGACCGACGGCGAATCCGACGTGAAGAAGTAGTCACTGCCCCGGGAGGCATGGGCCACAGCCCGTGCGTCCCGGGGTGTGCGCATCTCGCGGGGGATCCCGACTACACGTCATGGCCGCCACCCGCGCCGACCCGGCGCGAGGCGGCCCGAGAGGGAGTACGAGAAGGTGGCAGCACCTAAGAAGGGCCGGAGCGCGAATGCCCAGAGCAAGCCAGGGCGCTCGCTGGCCCTGATCCTGATCGCCATCGTGGGGCTCACCGGAGGCATGTTCGCCGCCGGACACACCACCCCGCGACTCGGCATCGACCTCGCCGGCGGTACCAGCATCACGCTGAAGGCGAAGGCCGACCAGGGGTCCGCGATCAACAAGGCCAACATGGACACCGCGGTCGACATCATGAACCGCCGTGTCAACGGCCTGGGCGTCTCCGAGGCGGAGGTGCAGACCCAGGGCAACGACAACATCATCGTGAACATCCCCAAGGGCACCAACTCCAAGGAAGCCCGGGACCAGGTCGGCACCACCGCCAAGCTGTACTTCCGTCCCGTCCTGGCCCAGGAGGCCAGCGTGCCCGCCGGCACCGCCTCCCCGAGCACGTCCGCCAGCGGCTCCTCCAGCGCCTCGCCGAGCCCCACGGCGACCGCGAGCGGGTCCGGCGAGAAGGCGTCCTCCTCGGCGTCCCCGACGGCCACCGCCACCTCCCAGGGCCGGGCCGTCACCGACGCGCTGAAGGCCGACTCCACGCCGTCGCCGTCCGCGACCGGCAGCGCCGACGCCTCCGCCAGCCCCTCGGCGAGCGCCAGCGGCGGCACCGACGCCGACACCGCCGCGCTCCAGGCCAAGTACACGGCGCTGGACTGCTCCAAGAAGGCCCAGCGCGCCGCGGCCGGCGACGGCGTCAAGCCCACCGACGCGACCGTCGCCTGCGGCGACATCGACGGCGCCTGGTACAAGTACCTGCTCGGCCCGGCCGCCGTCGACGGCACCGAGGTCGACAAGGCCCAGGCGGTCTTCGACACGCAGGGTGCCGCCGGCTGGCAGGTCACCATGGACTTCAGCAAGTCGGGTTCCAAGAAGTTCGCCGACATCACGGCCCAGCTCGCGCAGAACTCCCAGCCGCAGAACGAGTTCGGCATCGTCCTCGACGGCGATGTCGTCTCCAGCCCGTTCGTGAACTCCTCGATCACCGGTGGCAACGCCCAGATCTCCGGCAGCTTCACCCAGGACGAGGCCCAGAACCTCGCCAACATGCTGTCGTACGGCGCGCTCCCGCTCTCCTTCGAGGAGCAGAGCGTGACCACCGTGACCGCCGCCCTGGGCGGTGACCAGCTGCACGCCGGTCTGCTCGCCGGTGCCATCGGCCTCGCGCTGGTCGTGATCTACCTGGTGGCCTACTACCGGGGCCTGGCGCTCATCGCGCTCGCCTCGCTGCTGGTCTCCGCGGCCCTCACCTACGTGCTCATGTCGCTGCTCGGCCCGGCCATCGGCTTCGCGCTGAACCTGCCGGCCGTCTGCGGTGCCATCGTGGCCATCGGTATCACCGCGGACTCGTTCATCGTGTACTTCGAACGCGTCCGGGACGAGATCCGCGAGGGCCGCACGCTGCGCCCCGCCGTCGAGCGGGCCTGGCCGCGCGCCCGGCGCACCATCCTGGTCTCGGACTTCGTGTCCTTCCTCGCCGCCGCGGTGCTGTTCATCGTCACCGTCGGCAAGGTCCAGGGCTTCGCGTTCACGCTGGGTCTGACCACCGTCCTCGACGTCGTCGTGGTCTTCTTCTTCACCAAGCCCCTGATGACCCTCATCGCACGCCGGAAGTTCTTCTCCGACGGCCACAAGTGGTCCGGGCTCGACCCCAAGGGCCTGGGAGCCCAGCCGCCGCTGCGCCGCACCCGCCGTACCTCCGCCCCCGTCGAGACGAAGGAGGCGTGAGATGTCGAAACTCGGCAACATCGGCGCCCGACTGCACCGTGGCGAGATCAGCTACGACTTCATCGGCCACCGCAAGCTCTGGTACAGCATCTCGATCCTGATCACCATCACGGCCATCGTCGGCCTGGCGGTGCGCGGCCTGAACATGGGCATCGACTTCCAGGGCGGTGCCGTCTTCACCACCCCGAAGCACACCAGCGTCTCCGTCTCGCAGGCCGAGGACGCCGCGAAGGCCGCGTCCGGCCATGACGCGGTCGTGCAGAAGCTCGGCGACGGCACACTGCGCATCCAGATCGCCGGTATGGACACCAAGCAGTCCGACCAGATCAAGGACGACCTCGCCAAGGACTTCAAGCTCAACCCGGAGTCCATCGCCGCCGACCTCGTCGGTCCCAGCTGGGGCGAGCAGATCGCCAACAAGGCCTGGCAGGGTCTGGCGATCTTCATGGTGCTGGTCGTGATCTACCTGGCGATCGCCTTCGAGTGGCGCATGGCCATCGCGGCGCTCGTCGCACTGATCCACGACATCACCATCACCGTCGGCATCTACGCCCTCGTCGGCTTCGAGGTCACGCCCGGCACGGTGATCGGTCTGCTGACCATCCTCGGTTACTCGCTGTACGACACGGTCGTGGTCTTCGACTCCCTCAAGGAACAGACGAAGGACCTCACCAAGCAGACCCGCTTCACCTACAGCGAGATCGCCAACCGCTCGATCAACGGCACCCTGGTCCGCTCCATCAACACCACGGTGGTCGCGCTGCTGCCGGTGGCGGGCCTGCTGTTCATCGGCGGCGGCGTCCTCGGCGCGGGCACGCTCAACGACATCTCGCTGTCGCTGTTCGTCGGCCTCGCGGCCGGTGCCTACTCCTCGATCTTCATCGCCACGCCGCTCGTCGCCGACCTCAAGGAGCGCGAGCCGCAGATCAAGGCCCTCAAGAAGCGCATCCTGGCCAAGCGGGCCCAGGTAGCCGCCGAGGAGGAGCTGGCCGAGGCACGGGGCGGCCTCGCGGACGCCCCCGGCGACCACGACGCCACCCCGGCCGTCGTCGGACCGCGCGACCAGTCCGGACCGCGCGGCAACCGGCGCCGGCCGTCGGGGAAGCGCCGATGACCGACATCAAAGAGCTGCTGCTCAGCCGCATCCGCGATGTGGCCGACTACCCGGAGCCGGGCGTGATGTTCAAGGACATCACCCCGCTCCTGGCCGACCCGGCCGCCTTCACCGCGCTCACCGACGCCTTCGCCGAGATCGCCGAGCGCACCGGCGCGACCAAGGTCGTCGGCCTGGAGGCGAGGGGCTTCATCCTGGGCGCCCCGGTCGCCGTCCGCGCCGGCCTCGGCTTCATCCCCGTCCGCAAGGCCGGCAAGCTCCCCGGAGCCACCCTCAGCCAGGCCTACGACCTGGAGTACGGCTCGGCGGAGATCGAGGTGCACGCGGAGGATCTCAGCGCCGAGGACCGGATCCTGATCGTCGACGACGTGCTCGCCACCGGCGGCACCGCGGAGGCGTCGATCCAGCTCATCCACCGTGCGGGCGCCGAGATCGCGGGCGTCGCCGTCCTGATGGAGCTCGCATTCCTGAACGGGCGCCCCCGTCTGGAGGCCGCTCTTGACGGCGCCCCGCTGGAGGCACTGCTGACCGTCTGAGGACCGTACTGAAACCGAGCGGGCGGGCCCGGAGGAATCCGGTGCCCGCCCCTTGTGTTTCCCGGGTGGACGGCTCTCACATCGGCCTGAAGGCGATGCCGGAGCCCAGGATCGCTACGATGGGTCCTCCGGAGCCTGACCGGGGACCCGGATCGCGCACGAGGAGCCCTCTTGCCAGACGAGGCCCAGCACCTGACCGCCGCCGAGCCCGAGTCCGCCTCGGCGCCCGCGGCCAAGCCCGCGCCGCCCGCGTCGCAAGCGCAGAGCGACGGCCGCGGGCCGGTCGAGCATGACCGCGCCACGCCCGTCGAGCAGCCGGCCGAGCAGTCCCGCCCCAAGCCGGCCTCCCCGGCCGAGCGCCCGGTCACGGCCCAGCCCGCCGCGCGCTCCGGCTCCTCCAACCGCGTCCGTGCCCGCCTCGCCCGCCTCGGCGTGCAGCGGGCGAACCCGTACAACCCGGTCCTGGAACCGCTGCTGCGGATAGTGCGCAGCAACGACCCCAAGACCGAAACGGCGACTTTGCGCCAGATCGAGAAGGCCTACCAGGTCGCCGAGCGCTGGCACCGCGGCCAGAAGCGCAAGAGCGGCGATCCGTACATCACCCACCCGCTCGCGGTGACCACGATCCTCGCCGAGCTCGGCATGGACCCGGCCACCCTCATGGCGGGCCTGCTGCACGACACCGTCGAGGACACCGAGTACGGCCTGGACGACCTGCGCCGCGACTTCGGTGACGTGGTCGCCCTGCTCGTCGACGGCGTCACCAAGCTGGACAAGGTCAAGTTCGGCGAGGCCGCGCAGGCCGAGACCGTGCGCAAGATGGTCGTCGCCATGGCCAAGGACCCGCGCGTCCTGGTCATCAAGCTCGCCGACCGCCTGCACAACATGCGCACCATGCGCTACCTCAAGCGCGAGAAGCAGGAGAAGAAGGCGCGCGAGACCCTCGAGATCTACGCGCCGCTCGCCCACCGTCTCGGCATGAACACCATCAAGTGGGAGCTGGAGGACCTCGCCTTCGCGATCCTCTACCCCAAGATGTACGACGAGATCGTACGGCTGGTGGCCGAGAGGGCACCGAAGCGTGACGAGTACCTGGCCATAGTGACCGACGAGGTCCAGTCCGACCTGCGCGCCGCCCGCATCAAGGCGACCGTCACCGGCCGCCCCAAGCACTACTACAGCGTCTACCAGAAGATGATCGTCCGTGGCCGCGACTTCGCGGAGATCTACGACCTGGTGGGCATCCGCGTCCTGGTGGACACCGTCCGCGACTGCTACGCGGCCCTGGGCACCGTCCACGCCCGCTGGAACCCGGTTCCGGGGCGGTTCAAGGACTACATCGCGATGCCCAAGTTCAACATGTACCAGTCGCTGCACACGACGGTCATCGGGCCCAACGGCAAGCCGGTCGAACTCCAGATCCGTACGTTCGACATGCACCGCCGCGCCGAGTACGGCATCGCCGCGCACTGGAAGTACAAGCAGGAGGCCGTCGCCGGCGCCTCCAAGGTCCGCACCGACGTGCCCAAGGCCGGCAAGGGCAAGGACGACCACCTCAACGACATGGCGTGGCTGCGCCAGCTGCTCGACTGGCAGAAGGAGACCGAGGACCCCAGCGAGTTCCTGGAGTCCCTGCGCTTCGACCTGTCCCGCAACGAGGTCTTCGTCTTCACCCCGAAGGGTGATGTCATCGCGCTCCCGGCCGGGGCCACCCCGGTTGACTTCGCGTACGCGGTCCACACCGAGGTCGGCCACCGCACCATAGGAGCGAGGGTCAACGGCAGGCTCGTACCGCTGGAGTCGACGCTGGACAACGGCGACCTGGTGGAGGTCTTCACCTCCAAGGCGACCGGCGCCGGACCCTCCCGCGACTGGCTGGGCTTCGTCAAGTCGCCGCGGGCGCGCAACAAGATCCGGGCCTGGTTCTCCAAGGAGCGCCGCGACGAGGCGATCGAGCAGGGCAAGGACGCCATCGCGCGCGCCATGCGCAAGCAGAACCTGCCGATCCAGCGCATCCTCACGGGAGACTCGCTGGTCACGCTCGCGCACGAGATGCGCTACCCGGACATCTCCTCGCTCTACGCGGCGATCGGCGAGGGCCATGTGGCCGCGCAGAACGTCGTACAGAAGCTGGTGCAGGCCCTCGGCGGCGAGGAGGCGGCCACCGAGGAGATGGACGAGGCGGTCCCGCCGTCGCACGGCCGCAGCCGCAAGCGGCGCAGCAACAACGACCCCGGTGTGGTCGTCAAGGGCGTCGACGACGTGTGGGTCAAGCTGGCCCGCTGCTGTACGCCCGTCCCCGGCGACCCGATCATCGGCTTCGTCACCCGGGGTAGCGGCGTATCGGTTCACCGCAGCGACTGCGTCAACGTGGAGTCACTGTCCCGGGAGCCCGAGCGCATCCTGGAGGTCGAGTGGGCGCCCACCCAGTCCTCGGTCTTCCTCGTCGCCATCCAGGTCGAGGCCCTGGACCGCTCCAGGCTGCTGTCGGACGTCACGCGCGTGCTGTCCGACCAGCACGTCAACATCCTCTCCGCGGCCGTCCAGACCTCCCGCGACCGCGTCGCCACCTCCCGCTTCACCTTCGAGATGGGCGACCCGAAGCACCTCGGCCACGTCCTGAAGGCCGTACGGGGCGTGGAGGGCGTGTACGACGTGTACCGCGTGACGTCGGCGCGTCGCCCGTAGGTAGCCCCCGCATACGACGAGAGGCCCCCGTACGCGATGTACGGGGGCCTCTCGGCACGGGACCTGGGGTCGGGTCAGCCGCCGAACTCCTGGAGACCCTTCAGGGCCTGGTCCAGCAGGGCCTGGCGGCCGTCCAGCTCGCGCTGCAGCTTGTCGGCGCGGGCCGAGTTGCCCTGGGCGCGGGCCTGGTCGATCTGGGTCCGCAGCTTGTCCACCGCGGCCTGGAGCTGGCCGGTCAGACCCTCGGCACGCGCGCGTGCCTCCGGGTTGGTGCGGCGCCACTCGGCCTCCTCGGCCTCCTGGATCGCCCGCTCCACGGCGTGCATCCGGCCCTCGACCTTCGGCCGGGAGTCCCGCGGCACATGGCCGATGGCCTCCCAGCGCTCGTTGACCGAGCGGAACGCGGCACGCGCCGCCTTCAGATCCGTCACCGGGAGGATCTTCTCGGCCTCGCCGGCCAGCTCCTCCTTCAGCTTCAGGTTCTCGGTCTGCTCCGCGTCCCGCTCGGCGAACACCGAGCTGCGCGCGGCGAAGAAGACGTCCTGGGCGCCGCGGAAGCGGTTCCACAGATCGTCCTCGTGCTCACGCTGGGCGCGGCCCGCGGCCTTCCAGTCGGCCATCAGCTCGCGGTAGCGCGCGGCCGTCGGACCCCAGTCCGTCGAACCCGACAGCGACTCGGCCTCGGCGACCAGCCGTTCCTTCACCCGGCGGGCGTCCTCGCGCTGCGAGTCCAGCTGCGCGAAGTGCGCCTTGCGGCGCTTGGAGAACGCCGAGCGCGCGTGCGAGAACCGGTGCCACAGCTCGTCGTCCGACTTGCGGTCCAGGCGCGGCAGACCCTTCCAGATGTCCACCAGGGCCCGCAGCCGCTCACCGGCCGCCCGCCACTGGTCGGACTGCGCCAGCTGCTCCGCCTCGACGACCAGGTCCTCCTTGGCCTTGCGGGCCTCGTCGGACTGCTTGGCACGCTGCTGCTTGCGCTCCTCGCGGCGCGACTCGACGGTCTGCACCAGCTTGTCCAGCCGGACCCGCAGCGCCGCCAGATCACCGACCGCGTGGTGCGCGTCCACCTGGCCACGGATGTGGTCGATGGCGACCTGCGCGTCCTTCGCGGAAAGGTCGGTGGTCTGTACTCGCTTCTCGAGGAGGCCGATCTCGACAACCAGGCCCTCGTACTTGCGCTCGAAGTAGGCCAGGGCTTCCTCGGGGGAACCCGCCTGCCAGGAACCGACCACCTGCTCGCCGTCGGCCGTACGCACGTACACGGTGCCCGTCTCGTCGACGCGGCCCCACGGGTCGCTGCTCACAGCGCCTCCTCCACATGATGCCTCCGAGGGGCTACGGCGCCCCTGGGCATCGTCCACAGTTTCGTCACGGCCAACATAGGCGACCGGCGGTGCGCCTGTCCGCATCCAGCGCGACCGAAATTACGCTGTTGGCCGCCCCTGTGTCGTCAGGACTTCGTGACCGTCGCCTTGTTGATCACGACGGTCGCGTTGGGGGCACCGTCACCGGCGCCCGTGTTCTCGCCCGCCGCGGCGATCTTCTTCAGGACCTTCATGGCCTCGGCCGACAACGTACCGAACGGGGTGTAGCTGGGCGGGAGCTGACTGTCCTGGTAGACGAGGAAGAACTGGCTGCCGCCGGTGTGTGCCTGTCCGGTGTTGGCCATCGCGACCGTGCCCGCCGGGTAGACGTTGTCCTTGAGGCTCTTGTCCTTCAGGTTCTCGTCCGGGATGGTGTAGCCCGGTCCGCCGCTGCCGCTGCCCGTCGGGTCGCCACACTGCAGCACGTAGATGCCGTTCGTGGTCAGCCGGTGGCACTTCGTGTGGTCGAAGAAGCCCTTGTTGGCGAGGAAGTCGAACGAGTTGACCGTGTGCGGGGCCGCAGCCGTCTTGAGAGCTATGTCGATCTCACCGCACGTCGTCGCCAGCTTCAGCGTGTAGTCGGCCGACTTGTCGATGGTGACCGCCGGCTCCTTCTTCCACGACAGCTTCTTGACCGAGCCCGCGGCGGCCTTCTCGCACGGGTCCTTCGCGGCGCTGGGCGACGCGGACGGGGAGGCTTCCGAACTCGCGTTCGCCTTGTCGTCCTTGTCGTCCTTGAGGACGCCCGTCGTGTAGAGCGTGAGGCTGCCCACCAGGATCACGCCGAGGACCGACGCGATCACCGCGTTGCGCGCCCGTGCCTTGCGTCGCGCGGCCGTGCGGCGCTGCTGCTGCCGCAAGAACTTCTCCCGGGCGAGCTGACGCTTGCGCTGTTCCTGGGTGACCACCGGGTTCTCTCCTCATGCGTCTCGTGATGCCGACCGGTACACGCGCGTCCGGTGAGCCGACCGCCTGCGTGTGCCCCGTACCGTATATGGGTTCGCTGAGGAAACGGCAGCGCCGGTAGGCTCTGACAGCGGCTGTTGCCGTTTGTAAGCCGCCCGTATCGACACAACGAGGGACGATCGTGCTCATTGCCGGGTTCCCCGCCGGGGCCTGGGGGACGAACTGTTATCTCGTCGCCCCCGCCGCCGGTGAGGAGTGCGTGATCATCGACCCGGGCCACCAGGCGGCCCCAGGAGTCGAGGAAGCGCTGAAGAAGCATCGGCTCAAGCCCGTCGCCGTCGTCCTCACCCACGGCCACATCGACCATGTGGCCTCGGTCGTCCCGGTGTGCGGCGCGCACGACGTACCGGCCTGGATCCACCCCGAGGACCGGTTCATGATGAGCGACCCCGAGAAGGCCCTCGGCCGCTCCATCGGGATGCCGCTGATGGGCGAGCTGACGGTGGGGGAGCCGGACGAGGTCCGTGAACTGGCCGACGGTGTGAAGCTGGACCTGGCCGGTCTGGAGTTCTCCGTCGCGCACGCGCCCGGCCATACCAAGGGGTCGGTGACCTTCCGGATGCCCGAGACGACCGAGATCCCCTCGGTCTTCTTCTCCGGGGATCTGCTCTTCGCCGGCTCCATCGGACGCACCGACCTGCCCGGCGGTGACATGGCCGAGATGTTCGACTCGCTGGCCCGCGTGTGCCTGCCGCTCGACGACTCGACCGTGGTGCTGTCCGGCCACGGCCCCCAGACGACCATCGGCCAGGAGCGCGCCACCAATCCGTATCTGCGGCAGGTGGCGGACGCCGGCCAGGGAGCGGGCCCGACGGCCCCTCCCCGACGAGGAATGTGACGAGACTTCCGTGAGCACGTTTCAGGCCCCCAAGGGCACGTACGACCTTCTGCCGCCCGACTCCGCGAAGTACCTGGCCGTCCGTGAGGCGATCGCCGCGCCGCTGCGCAACTCCGGTTACGGCTACATCGAGACACCAGGCTTCGAGAGCGTCGAGCTCTTCGCGCGCGGGGTCGGCGAATCCACCGACATCGTGAGCAAGGAGATGTACGCCTTCGAGACGAAGGGCGGCACCAAGCTCGCCCTGCGCCCCGAGGGCACCGCTTCCGTTCTGCGCGCCGCCCTGGAGGCCAACCTCCACAAGGTGGGCAACCTCCCGGTCAAGCTCTGGTACTCCGGCTCGTACTACCGCTACGAGCGCCCCCAGAAGGGCCGCTACCGGCACTTCTCGCAGGTCGGTGCCGAGGCGATCGGCGCGGAGGACCCGGCGCTCGACGCCGAGCTGATCATCCTGGCCGACCAGGCGTACCGCACGCTGGGGCTCAGGAACTTCCGGATCCTGCTCAACAGCCTGGGCGACAAGGAGTGCCGTCCTGTCTACCGGGCCGCCCTCCAGGACTTCCTGCGCGGGCTCGACCTCGACGAGGACACGCTCCGCCGCGCGGAGATCAACCCCCTCCGTGTCCTGGACGACAAGCGCGAGTCGGTCCAGAAGCAGCTCGGGGACGCCCCGTTGCTGCGGGACTACCTCTGCGACGCCTGCAAGGCGTACCACGAGGAGGTCCGTGAGCTGATCACCGCGGCAAGCGTCGCCTTCGAGGACGACCCGAAGCTGGTCCGCGGCCTCGACTACTACACCCGTACGACCTTCGAGTTCGTCCACGACGGTCTGGGCTCCCAGTCCGCGGTGGGCGGCGGCGGCCGTTACGACGGCCTCTCCGAGATGATCGGCGGTCCCGCGCTGCCGTCCGTGGGCTGGGCGCTGGGCGTCGACCGTACGGTGCTCGCGCTGGAGGCGGAGGGCGTGGAGCTGGAGTTGCCCGCCGCCACCTCCGTGTACGCCGTCCCGCTGGGGGACGAGGCCCGGCGGGTGCTGTTCGCCAAGGTCACCGAGTTGCGCAAGCTCGGGGTCGCGGCGGACTTCTCCTACGGCGCCAAGGGGCTCAAGGGCGCGATGAAGAACGCCAACCGGAGTGGGGCGCGGTACGCGGTCGTCGCCGGTGAGCGTGACCTCGCGGAGGGGGTCGTCCAGCTCAAGGACATGGTGTCCGGTGAGCAGACGGCGATCGGGGTGAACGAGATCGTGGCGGAACTGGAGTCGAGGCTGGGCTGAGCCCGGCGGGCGGCGGGGTTCACCGCCCCCGCCGCCCCTGCCCCTTCCCGTCCCCTGGGGGCGGAGCTCCCTGGGGCGGTTACTCCAGGAGGCCGTGGCGCATCGCGCTGGTTACCGCTGCTGTGCGGTCGTCCACTCCCAACTTGCCGAACGCCCGCAGCAGATGCGTCTTCACCGTCGACTCCCCGATGAACAACCGCCGCCCGATCTCCGCGTTCGTGCACCCCTCGGCCACCAGTCGCAGCACCGCCGTCTCCCGTGCCGACAGACGGGGGATCTCCGGTCGCGTCCGGAGCCGGTCGACCAGGCGGGCCGCCACCGACGGCGCCAACACCGTCTCGCCGCTCGCCGCGGCCCGTACGGCGTCCGCGAGTTCGCCCCGGGGGAGGTCCTTGAGCAGGTAGCCCGCCGCGCCCGCCTCCACGGCCCGCAGGATGTCTCGGTCCGTCTCGTACGTCGTCAGGACCAGTACCCGGCAGGGCAGTCCGGCCTCCGTCATCCGGGCGATCGACTCCACGCCCCCGCCGCCGGGCATCCGCAGGTCCATCAGCACGATGTCGGGCCGCAGTTCGGCCGCCAGCGCCTCCGCCCGCGGCCCGCTCTCCGCGTCGGCGACGACCTCCAGATCCGGCTCGGCGCTGAGCATCGCCCGCAGTCCCTCCCGTACGACGGGATGGTCGTCAGCCAGGATGATCCGGATCACGGTCTCGGTCACGGGGCCTCACTCTCACTCCTCACGCCGGCGGACACCGGCAGCCGGACGGTCACCGTCGTGCCCGTGCCGGGGGCGCTGTCCACCCGGGCCTTACCGCCGACCTCCGCGGCGCGCGCCCGCAGGCCCGCCAGACCATAGCCGTCGGCGACGGAGGGGTCGAAGCCGCAGCCGTCGTCCTGGACGGAGACGGTCAGACCCTCCTCGTCGTACCGCACGCGGATCGTCACCTGTGCCGAACTGCCCGCGTGGCGGCGGGCGTTGGTCAGCGCCTCCTGACAGGCGCGCAGGGCCACCACCTCCCGCCCGGCCGGCAGCGCCCGTACCGGGCCGCAGAGGTCCAGCGCCGCCCCGTGCCGGTCGGCCAGCCGGCCCAGCGCGTCCGGCAACGACGTTCCCGCGAGGTCGGCCGGCGCTCCCCCGGCCACCAGCGCACGCGCCTCGGCCAGGTTCTGGCGGGCGGTCTCGTCCATCAGACGCAGATGGCGACGGGCCTCGGCGACGTCCGTGGCCAGCTCCGCCTCCACCGCCTGGGTCAGCATCAGCAGGCTGGTGAAGCCCTGCGCCAGGGTGTCGTGGATCTCGCGGGCCATCCGCTCCCGCTCCGCGAGCGCGCCGTGCGCCGCCGAGAGCCGTGCCACCTCGCTGCGGCTGGCGTCCAGCTCGGCGATCAGGTCCGCCCGCTCCCTGCTCTGCTCGATGATCTGGATGACCCAGCTGCCGACGGCCGCCGAGAAGACCAGGCTGACGACGGCGAACAGGGAGTTGAAGAAGACCTCCCGGCCGCTGGGCCACCACAGCAGGACCCAGCCCACCACCGGCGCGATGTTGATCACCGCGACCGCGATCAGCGCCCGGGGCACTCTCATCGTCATGAAGCACTGCGGGACCAGGGCGAACGTCATCAGCCGGGTCTCGCCGACCAGCACCGCCGACGGCAGGAACAGCGCCATCTCACCGATGAGATAGCGCAGCGCCCTGGGGTCGTCGGGCACCGGTTCGCCCACCAGCAGAGGGCGCCCCACCGCGACGTACCACGGCGCCAGCAGCACCAGCAGTCCGGCCGCGACCGCGCGGACCGGCCATCCGGGGCGGTCCGTGCCGAGCACGGTCACCAGGGTGGCCAGCCAGACCAGCGCGAAGTACACGTCCCAGAGCCGGAAGGAGCCGTCCCAGATGTGCGGGCCTGCCCCGGTCCGTGCGGTCATCCATCGCGCCGGTTCTTCCACCGGAAGGTCAGCAGACACAGCACCAATCCTCCGACGCACCACGCCGCCAGGACCAGGGCCACGCGCCCCGACTCCCAGCTTCCCGCCTGCTCCAGGACCCGTGCCGAGTCCGGCAGGAACACCCCGCGCAGACCCTGGCACATCCATTTCAGCGGGAACAGGGCACCGATGTTCAGCATCCAGTCCGGGATGGTGTCGATCGAGATGTACACCCCGGAGATGAACTGCAGGACCAGGAAGGGGAGTACGACCACCGAGGTCGCGCTGCGCCCGGACTTCGGGACCGAGCTGATCGCGATGCCCAGCAGCGCACAGGCCGTGAGGCCCAGGACGAAGATCCACGCGAAGTCGAACCAGTGGGCCGCCGAGGACGGCAGGTCGACGTCGTACAGGGTGGTGCCCACCAGGAGCAGTACGGCCGTCTCCACCGCGCCGGTGACCAGAACCAGCCAGATCTTGCCGAGGAAATAGGCCGCCGGGGGCATCGGGGTGCCGCGCAGCCGCCGCAGCACCTTCTCGTCGCGTTCGATCGCGATGGAGATGCCCAGGGACTGGAAGCTCGTCGACATGATGCCGGCGGCCATCATCGCCGGGACGTAGAGCTGCGAGGCCGTGATGCCCGCGCCCTCGACGTCGTCGCGGAAGATCGACGCGAACAGGAACAGGAACACCACCGGGAAGGCGAAGGTGAACACCACCTGGTCGCGCTGGCGGAAGAACTGCTTCAGTTCGAGGGCGCCCCGGTGCAGGCCCAGTGTCCAGGCCCCCGGCAGGCGCGCGGACGTGGCCCCCGCGGTGGTCCGTGCCGTCGGAGTCGTCGGGGCAGTCGTCATCGCGCGTCCTCCTGGCCGGTCAGGCGGAGATAGACGTCCTCCAGGGTGGGGCGGGTCACCGTGAGCCCCGGGATCTCACCGTCGAAGCGCTGCGTCAGCTCGGCGACCGTGCGCGTGGGGGTGTCGGTGTGCGTGGTGCGCGCGGTGCCGTCGGGTTCCGTCCAGGCGACCGTCGCGCCGGTGCCGTACCGCTCCCGCAGGGCGGCCGGCTCGCCCTCGGCGACCACCCGGCCGCGGGCGATCACCGCGAGCCGGTCGGCGAGCGCCTCCGCCTCCTCCAGGTAGTGCGTGGTGAGCAGGATGGTCGTGCCCTCCTGGGCGAGCGTGCGGATCAGGTCCCAGAACTGGCGCCGGGCCGCCGGGTCGAAACCGGTCGTCGGCTCGTCGAGGAGCAGCAGGTCCGGGTCGCCGATCACGCCCAGGGCCACGTCCAGCCGGCGGCGCTGGCCGCCGGAGAGCGTCTTCGTACGGCTGTCCGCCTTCGCCTCCAGACCCACCAGCCCGATCACGTCCTCGGGGTCGCGCGGCCTCGGGTAGTAGCGCGCGAAATGCCGCACGGTCTCGCGGACCGTCAACTCGGCGGGCGCGGATTCGTCCTGCCAGACGATTCCGACACGTGAACGCCACGCACGCGTGCCCGTCGCGGGATCCGCGCCCAGCACCCGGACCTCGCCCCCGTCCCGGTCGCGGTGCCCCTGGAGGATCTCCACCGTGGTGCTCTTGCCGGCGCCGTTCGGGCCGAGCAGCCCGAACACCTCGCCCGCGCGGATCCCCAGGTCGACGCCGTCCACCGCGGTCACGTCCCCGTACCGCTTGCGCAGCCCCCGAACGTCCACCGCGAGTTCGTTCGCGTGTGTTGTCATGAGTCAGAGGGTCGGCCGGAACCGAACGCACCGGGACGACCGGGCGTACCTCCTTATGTCCACCGAACGGTGGACAGCCGTCTCGGTGCGGCAGAATGGCCCCTGCCCGAAGACGGTCCAACTCTCAAACGACGGAATTGGCGTGATGAGCAAGACGACAGTCAAAGACGTCTCCACGGAGTCCGAGGAGCCCGAGAGCGTCGCCACAGCCGAGCCCCGGACGGCGGGCGCCAGCCGTGCGTTCGCGATCCTGCTGCTGATCACCGGCGCGGCCGGTCTGCTCGCCGCCTGGGTCATCACGATCGACAAGTTCAAACTGCTCGAGGCCAAGGTCGCGGGCACGACCTTCACCCCCGGCTGCAGCCTGAACCCCGTCGTCTCCTGCGGCAGCGTGATGGAGTCCAAGCAGGCCGCCGCCTTCGGCTTCCCCAACCCGATGCTCGGCCTGGTCTGCTACGGCATCGTCATCTGCGTCGGCATGAGCCTGCTGGCCCGCGCCCGCTTCCCGCGCTGGTACTGGCTCACCTTCAACTTCGGCACGCTCTTCGGCGTCGGATTCTGCACCTGGCTGCAGTTCCAGTCGCTGTACCGGATCAACGCCCTGTGCCTGTGGTGCTCGCTGGCCTGGGTCGCCACGATCATCATGTTCTGGTACGTGACCTCCTTCAACATCCGTAACAACTTCCTGCCCGCCCCGGGCTGGCTGAAGAGCTTCTTCGGCGAGTTCACCTGGGTCCTGCCGGTGCTGCACATCGGGATCATCGGCATGCTGGTGCTGACCCGCTGGTGGGAGTTCTGGACCAGCTGACGCCCTTGAGGGGATTGTCAGCGGTGTGACTTAGGGTTTCGGTGTGGAGCCCGACCTGTTCACCGCCGCGGCGGAAGACCGCCAGGAGAAGGACCCCGCAGGGAGCCCCCTGGCGGTCCGGATGCGCCCGCGCACCCTCGACGAGGTGGCGGGCCAGCAGCACCTGCTGAAACCCGGCTCCCCCCTGCGCCGCCTGGTCGGCGAGGGCGCCAAGGGCCCGGCCGGACCCTCCTCGGTGATCCTCTGGGGCCCGCCCGGCACCGGCAAGACCACCCTGGCGTACGTCGTCTCGAAGGCGACGAACAAGCGGTTCGTGGAGCTCTCCGCGATCACCGCCGGCGTCAAGGAGGTCCGCGCGGTCATCGACGGCGCCCGCCGCGCCACCGGTGGCTACGGCAAGGAGACCGTCCTCTTCCTCGACGAGATCCACCGCTTCAGCAAGGCCCAGCAGGACTCCCTGCTGCCCGCCGTCGAGAACCGCTGGGTGACCCTGATCGCGGCGACCACGGAGAACCCGTACTTCTCCGTCATCTCCCCCCTGCTCTCCCGCTCCCTCCTGCTCACCCTCGAACCCCTCACCGACGACGACCTGCGCGGTCTGCTCCACCGGGCCCTCACCGACGACCGCGGCCTCAAGGGCTCCGTCACCCTCCCCGAGGACACCGAGGCCCACCTCCTGCGCATCTCCGGCGGCGACGCCCGCCGCGCCCTGACCGCCCTGGAGGCCGCCGCCGGGGCCGCCCTCGACCAGGAAGAGGGCGAGATCAGCCTCCAGACCCTGGAGCAGACCGTCGACCGCGCGGCGGTCAAGTACGACCGCGACGGCGACCAGCACTACGACGTCGCCAGCGCCCTCATCAAGTCCATCCGGGGATCGGATGTGGACGCCGCGCTGCACTACCTGGCCCGCATGATCGAGGCCGGCGAGGACCCCCGGTTCATCGCCCGCCGGCTGATGATCTCCGCCAGCGAGGACATCGGCCTGGCCGATCCGCACGCCCTGCCGACAGCCGTCGCCGCCGCCCAGGCCGTCGCCATGATCGGCTTCCCCGAGGCCGCGCTGACCCTCAGTCACGTGACCATCGCCCTCGCCCTGGCCCCCAAGTCCAACGCCGCGACCACCGCGATCGGCGCCGCCCTGGACGACGTACGGAAGGGGCTGGCCGGGCCCGTGCCGCCGCATCTGCGCGACGGGCACTACAAGGGCGCCGCCAAGCTCGGCCACGCGCAGGGGTACACATACCCGCACGACCTGCCGGAGGGCATCGCCGAGCAGCAGTACGCACCCGACGCGATCAAGGACCGTGAGTACTACACCCCCACCCGGCACGGCGCGGAGGCGCGGTACGCGGACGCGGTGGAGTGGACCAGGAAGCACCTCGGTCGAAAGCGGTCCTGACCACCCTGTAGAATCCGTCGGAGTGCTGAGTCCCGCGCAGTCAGAGCGGGACAGCCAGCCGGAGATCCGGTCCCTCGTGGACCGGCTCCAGGAGCGTCGCGCACCGTCGACCGGTGTCGCGGGCAGCCCACCACCACCCGGAGTTCCGGGAGGGGCGGTGGGCCACTCGCGTGCTGCACATATGTGCCCAGACCAGGGGAACGGCTGCCCACCAGGCCCGGCAACGGGACCGGCGGGAATCCCCGGCTGCGGATTGCGACCTCCCTCAACCCTGACAAGCCGGAATCAAGGAAATGAGATAGGACAGTGGCGAACCAGTCCCGCCCCAAGGTCAAGAAGTCGCGTGCCCTCGGCATCGCGCTGACCCCGAAGGCCGTCAAGTACTTCGAGGCCCGCCCCTACCCGCCGGGTGAGCACGGCCGTGGCCGCAAGCAGAACTCGGACTACAAGGTCCGTCTGCTGGAGAAGCAGCGTCTGCGCGCGCAGTACGACCTCTCCGAGCGCCAGCTCGTCCGCGCCTACGAGCGTGCCTCCAAGGTGCAGGGCAAGACCGGTGAGGCCCTGATCGTCGAGCTCGAGCGCCGTCTCGACGCCCTGGTCCTGCGTTCGGGCATCGCCCGCACCATCTACCAGGCCCGTCAGATGGTCGTGCACGGCCACATCGAGGTCAACGGCCAGAAGGTCGACAAGCCGTCGTTCCGCGTCCGTCCCGACGACGTCGTGATGGTCCGCGAGCGCAGCCGCGAGAAGACCCTCTTCACCATCGCCCGTGAGGGCGGCTTCGCCCCCGACGGCGAGACCCCGCGCTACCTGCAGGTGAACCTCCGCGCCCTGGCGTTCCGCCTGGACCGCGAGCCGAACCGCAAGGAAGTCCCGGTCATCTGCGACGAGCAGCTGGTCGTCGAGTACTACGCCCGCTGATCCTTCGGCGGCCGCGGTACTTCCGCGCCTCGGCCCGTCGTCCACTCGCCCTTCGGGGCGGGAGGGCGGCGGGCTTTCGCACACCCGAAATGCGGTACGGAGCGCTGTGTCCGGCGCGATAGGCTCAGCGTCAGAAATAGGTGACATCACTGCAATGAGAGGTGCCAGGTGTCCGGAGGAGAGGTAGCCGGGATCCTGGTGGCCGTCTTCTGGGCGATCCTGGTCTCCTTCCTCGCCGTCGCGCTGGCGAGGCTGGCCCAGACGCTCAGGGCGACCACCAAGCTGGTCGCGGACGTGACCGACCAGGCCGTCCCGCTGCTCGCCGACGCCTCCGCGGCGGTGCGTTCCGCGCAGACCCAGATCGACCGGGTCGACGCGATCGCCTCCGACGTCCAGGAGGTCACGTCGAACGCCTCCGCGCTCTCGACGACCGTCGCCTCCACCTTCGGCGGCCCCCTGGTGAAGGTCGCGGCCTTCGGCTACGGCGTCCGCCGCGCCCTCGGCCGCAAGGACGACGCGCCCGCCAGGGAGCCCCGGCGTACCGTCATCGTGGGCCGCACGGTCTCCCGGCGGGAGAAGCGGAAAGCCCGTGGAAAGAGGGACTGAGAGCCAGCCATGTTCCGCCGTACCTTCTGGTTCACCACAGGCGTCGCCGCCGGAGTGTGGGCCACCACCAAGGTCAACCGCAAGCTGAAGCAGCTGACCCCCGAGAACCTCGCCGCGACCGCGGCCAACAAGGCGCTCGAGACGGGAGCCCGCCTCAAGGACCGCGCGGTCGGCTTCGCCCTCGACGTCCGCGACAACATGGAGCGGCGGGAGGCGGAACTCGAGGACGCGCTCGGCATCCAGGAGGACCCCGAACTCCCCGCGCCCCGGCGGTTCGCCGCCATCGAGAACAGCACGCCCACGAGGTACGAGCGGACCACGACGTACCCGTACGACCGGAATGAGGACCACTGATGGAGTCGGCCGAGATTCGCCGCCGCTGGCTGAGCTTCTACGAGGAGCGCGGGCACACCGTCGTCCCTTCGGCGTCGCTCATCGCGGACGACCCGACTCTGCTCCTTGTCCCGGCCGGAATGGTCCCCTTCAAGCCGTACTTCCTCGGTGAGGTCAAGCCGCCGTGGTCGCGCGCCACCAGCGTGCAGAAGTGCGTCCGCACGCCCGACATCGAAGAGGTCGGCAAGACCACCCGCCACGGCACGTTCTTCCAGATGTGCGGCAACTTCTCCTTCGGCGACTACTTCAAGGAAGGCGCCATCAAGTACGCCTGGGAGCTGCTCACCAGCCCCCAGGACAAGGGTGGTTACGGCCTGGATCCGGAGCGGCTCTGGATCACCGTCTACCTGGACGACGACGAGGCCGAGCGCATCTGGCACGACGTCGTCGGCGTGCCCAAGGAGCGCATCCAGCGCCTCGGCATGAAGGACAACTACTGGTCCATGGGTGTCCCCGGACCCTGCGGCCCCTGTTCCGAGATCAACTACGACCGCGGCCCCGAGTTCGGCGTCGAGGGCGGCCCCGCCGTCAACGACGAGCGGTACGTGGAGATCTGGAACCTCGTCTTCATGCAGTACGAGCGCGGCGAGGGCATCGGCAAGGACAACTTCGAGATCCTCGGCGACCTGCCGAGCAAGAACATCGACACGGGCCTGGGCATGGAGCGCCTCGCCATGATTCTGCAGGGTGTGCAGAACATGTACGAGATCGACACCTCCATGGCCGTCATCGACAAGGCCACCGAGCTGACCGGTGTGGCCTACGGCGACGCCCACGACTCGGACGTCTCCCTGCGCGTGGTCACCGACCACATGCGGACGTCGGTGATGCTCATCGGCGACGGCGTAACCCCCGGCAACGAGGGCCGCGGCTACGTCCTGCGCCGCATCATGCGCCGCGCCATCCGCAACATGCGCCTCCTCGGCGCCACCGGACCGGTCGTCAAGGACCTCATCGACACCGTCATCGCCATGATGGGCCAGCAGTACCCCGAGCTGGTCACCGACCGCGAGCGCATCGAGAAGGTCGCCGTCGCCGAGGAGAACGCCTTCCTCAAGACGCTGCGGGCCGGCACCAACATCCTCGACACCGCCGTCACCGAGACCAAGCAGTCCGGCGGCACGGTCCTCGCCGGCGACAAGGCCTTCCTGCTCCACGACACCTGGGGCTTCCCGATCGACCTCACCCTGGAGATGGCCGCCGAGCAGGGGCTGTCCGTGGACGAGGACGGCTTCCGGCGGCTGATGAAGGAACAGCGGGAGCGCGCCAAGGCCGACGCCCAGGCCAAGAAGACCGGCCACGCCGGCACCGGCGCCTACCGCGAGATCGCCGACAAGGCCGGCGAGACCGAGTTCATCGGCTACGGGGACACCGAGGGCGAGTCCACGGTCGTCGGCATCCTCGTCGACGGTGTCTCCTCGCCGGCCGCCACCGAGGGCGACGAGGTCGAGATCGTCCTCGACCGCACCCCGTTCTACGCCGAGGGCGGCGGCCAGATCGGCGACACCGGCCGGATCAAGGTGGGCTCCGGCGCCGTCGTCGAGATCCGCGACACCCAGAAGCCGGTCCCGGGCGTCTACGTCCACAAGGGCGTCGTCCAGGTCGGCGAGGTGACCGTCGGCGACCTGGTCCACGCCACGATCGACTCCCGTCGCCGCACGGCCATCGCCCGCGCCCACTCCGCCACCCACCTCACCCACCAGGCCCTGCGCGACGCCCTCGGCCCGACGGCCGCCCAGGCCGGTTCCGAGAACCAGCCCGGCCGCTTCCGCTTCGACTTCGGCTCCCCGTCCGCCGTTCCGACGGCCGTGATGACCGACGTCGAGCAGAAGATCAACGAGGTGCTCGCCCGCGACCTCGACGTGCGCGCCGATGTCATGGGTATCGACGAGGCCAAGAAGCAGGGCGCCATCGCCGAGTTCGGCGAGAAGTACGGCGAGCGGGTCCGCGTGGTGACCATCGGCGACTTCTCCAAGGAGCTGTGCGGCGGCACGCACGTGCACAACACCTCCCAGCTGGGCCTGGTGAAGCTGCTCGGCGAGTCGTCGATCGGCTCCGGTGTGCGCCGTATCGAGGCCCTGGTCGGCGTCGACGCCTACAACTTCCTCGCCCGTGAGCACACGGTCGTCGCCCAGCTCCAGGAGCTGATCAAGGGCCGTCCGGAGGAGCTCCCGGAGAAGGTTTCCACCATGCTCGGCAAGCTGAAGGACGCCGAGAAGGAGATCGAGAAGTTCCGCGCCGAGAAGGTCCTTCAGGCCGCCGCCGGGCTCGCCGCGTCCGCCCAGGACGTCCGGGGCATCGCCCTGGTCACCGGGCAGGTTCCGGACGGCACCACCGCCGACGACCTGCGCAAGCTGGTCCTCGACGTGCGTGGCCGTATCCAGGGCGGCCGGGCCGTCGTCGTCGCTCTCTTCACGACGGTGAACGGCAAGCCGCTGACGGTGATCGCCACCAACGAGGCCGCCCGCGAGCGCGGTCTCAAGGCCGGTGACCTGGTCCGCACGGCCGCCAAGACCCTCGGCGGCGGCGGTGGCGGCAAGCCGGACGTCGCCCAGGGCGGCGGCCAGGACCCGGCCGCCATCGGCGAGGCCGTCGGCGCCGTCGAACGGCTCGTGGCGGAAACGGCCAAGTGAGCGCCGGCATGAGGCGCGGCAGGCGGCTCGCGATCGACGTCGGGGACGCCCGGATCGGGGTCGCCTCGTGCGACCCCGACGGGATCCTCGCCACCCCGGTCGAGACGGTCCCCGGCCGGGACATCCCGGCCGCTCACCGCAGGCTGCGGCAACTGGTCGAGGAGTACGAGCCGATCGAGGTCGTCGTCGGTCTCCCTCGCTCCCTCAAGGGGGGCGAGGGCCCGGCCGCGGTCAAGGTCCGCGCCTTCGCCCAGGAGCTGGCCAAGGGCATCGCGCCCGTTTCCGTACGGCTGATCGACGAGCGGATGACGACCGTGACGGCCAGTCAGGGCCTGCGTGCGGCGGGGGTGAACGCGAAGAAGGGCCGGTCGGTGGTCGACCAGGCAGCCGCTGTGATCATCCTTCAGCAGGCCCTCGAATCCGAACGGGTGTCAGGTACAGCACCGGGCGAGGGCGTCGAAGTGGTCATCTGATCGCGATACGGTAACGTTCCGCGCGATGCGGCGGTGTTCGAACAGCCGCCGCACAGAGAGAGGCGGAACGGTGACGGACCTGGGAAGGCCGCGTGATCGCCGCCTCGCGGCTCTAGGGGATCGATGACTGAGTATGGCCGGGGCCCAGGCTCCGAACCGTGGCATCCGGAGGACCCGTTGTACGGGGAGCCCGGATGGGACGGGCAGCAGGCCCACCAGGGCCAGCCTGCCTACGGCGGCCAGCCGCAGCACCACCACTACCCGCAGCAGTCGCAGCAGCAGGAGTACGGCGACTGGACCGACGGACAGGCGCAGCAGTACGACCCGCAGCAGTATGACCAGCAGCAGTACCACCAGCAGCAGTACGGTCACCAGTACGAGCAACAGCAGTACGAGCAACAGCAGTACGACCCGCAGCAGTACGACCAGCGGTACGCCCAACAGGGGCAGCAGGGCTACCACGAGGGCGGCTGGGACGGGACCGGAACGGCCGCGCACGTTCCGTACGCCGCCGACCCTGGTGACCCCTACGGGCAGCAGGCCGCCGCGTACGGCGCGCAGCAGCCGGACTTCTACGGCACCCCGGACGCCTATCCGCCGCCTGAGCCGCCCGCCCGGCGGCGCGCCGAACCGGAGTCGGAGACGCTGCCGGAGCCGGAGTCGGAGTCCGAGCAGAAGCCCGACGAGAGGATCGACTGGGATCCCGGCCCCGAACAACAGGACGAGCACCCCTTTTTCGCGGACGGCGGAGGCGGGAGCCCGGACGACGGGTCGGACGAGGACGACGACGATCCCGAGGGGCGCGGCGGCCGACGGGGCCGGGGCGGCAGGGGCGGTGTCGAAGGCGGCAAGACCGCCAAGGGCAAGAAGAAGAGCCGCAACGGCTGCGCCTGCCTGATAGTCGCACTGGTGTTCGTCAGCGGTATCGGTGGAGTCGGGTATGTCGGCTACCACTTCTACCAGAATCGTTACAGCACGGCTCCGGACTACTCGGGCGGCGGCACCAGCACCGTGAGCGTCGAGATCCCCAAGGGCGCGGGTGGCGCCGCCATCGGGCGAGAGCTGAAGAAGGCCGGGGTGGTCAAGAGCGTCGACGCGTTCGTGTCCGCGTTCACGAGCAACTCCCGGGCGGGCAGCATCCAGGCGGGCGCCTATGTCCTCAAGAAGGAGATGTCCGCGAAAAGCGCGGTCGATATGATGCTCGACCCGACCAGCCAGGCGAACGTGGTGGTCGCGGAAGGCCAGCGCAATGTGGAGGTCTACAAGCGCATCGACGCGAAACTCGGCCTTTCCGCCGGTGCCACCCGGAAAATCGCCGAGAAGGACTACAAGAACCTCGGGCTGCCGGACTGGGCGAACGACAACAAGGAGATCAAGGACCCGCTGGAGGGTTTCCTCTTCCCGGGCACCTATCCCGCGGCCAAGGGCATGAAGCCCGAGTCCATCCTGAAGGCGATGGTCGCGCGCGCCGATACCGCGTACAAGAAGTACGACCTCGAGGGCAAGGCCGAGAATTTCAAACTCGACAACCCGCTGCAGCTCCTCACGGTCGCGAGCCTCGTCCAGGCCGAGGGCAAGACGGAGGACGACTACCGCAAGATGGCCGAGGTCGTCTACAACCGCCTGGATCTCGCGAATCCCCAGACCTATGGATTCCTGCAGTTCGACTCGACCTTCAATTACCTGCAGGGCGAGAGCAAGATCAATATCAGCGAGGCCGAGATCACCAGCAACAAGGATCCGTACAACACGTACACGAACAAGGGTCTGCCGCCCGGTCCGATCGGAAACCCGGGCGATGTGGCGATCAAGGCGACACTGGATCCGACCGACGACGGCTGGTACTACTTCGTGGCGACCGACGGCGTGAGCAAGACCGAATTCGCCAAGACGCACGAGCAGTTCCAGAAGCTCAAGGACAAATTCAATGAGAGTTCGGGCAACTGACGTCCGCCGGGCCGCCGTGCTCGGTTCGCCCATCGCCCACTCCCTCTCCCCGGCGCTGCACCGCGCCGCGTACGAGGCGCTGGGGCTCACCGGGTGGACGTACGACCGCTTCGAGGTCGACGAGGCCGGCCTGCCCGGGTTCTTCGCGGAACTCGGGCCGGAGTGGGCGGGGTTGTCCCTCACCATGCCGCTCAAGCGCGCGGTCGTCCCGCTGCTCGACGAGATCAGCGAGACGGCCGCCTCCGTCGAGGCGGTCAACACGGTCGTGTTCACCGAGGACGGCCGCAAGGTCGGCGACAACACCGACGTCCCCGGGATGGTCGCCGCCCTGCGCGAGCACGGCGTCGAACAGGTCGGCTCGGCCGCCATCCTCGGCGCCGGCGCCACCGCGTCCTCCGCGCTGGCCGCCGTGGCCCGGATCTGCACCGGCGACATCGTCGCGTACGTCCGCAGCGCGGTCCGCGCCGCCGAGCTGCGGGAGTGGGGCGAGCGGCTCGACGTCGACGTCCGGATCGCCGACTGGGCCGAGGCCGCCGACGCCCTGCGCTTCCCGCTCGTCGTCGCGACCACCCCGGCCGGGGCGACCGACGCCCTCGCCGCCTCGGTGCCGGAGCGGCCCGCGACTCTCTTCGACGTCCTCTACGACCCGTGGCCGACCGAGCTGGCCGCCCGCTGGTCCATGTTCGGCGGCGCCGTAGTCAGCGGGCTGGACCTGCTGGTGCACCAGGCGGTGCTCCAGGTCGAACAGATGACCGGTAGCGCCCCGGCCCCCCTGGAGGCGATGCGCAAGGCGGGCGAACACGCCCTCTCCACCCGTTAGACGGGACTCGCGTACGGCGCTGTCCCGTCCGGCTGGTGGACCGGCGGCCGGGGGCGGTGGGCGGACGTGGGAGGATCGAAGGTGGCTGGCCGGAGCCGCGCACCCGGTCCGCCGACGACGTACGCGAGGACGCGCGTAGGCAGTACCAGGGCGCGAGCACTGAGGAGCATCGTTGAGCAGGCTGCGTTGGCTGACCGCGGGGGAGTCCCACGGTCCCGCACTTGTCGCGACGCTGGAGGGCCTTCCCGCCGGCGTGCCGATCACCACGGAGATGGTGGCCGACCACCTCGCGCGACGCCGGCTCGGCTACGGACGCGGCGCGCGGATGAAGTTCGAGCGTGACGAGGTGACCTTCCTCGGCGGTGTCCGGCACGGTCTGACGCTCGGTTCTCCGGTGGCGGTCATGGTGGGCAACACCGAGTGGCCGAAGTGGGAGCAGGTCATGGCCGCCGACCCGGTCGACCCGGAGGTTCTGGCGGGGCTGGCCCGCAACGCCCCGCTGACCCGGCCGCGTCCCGGCCACGCCGATCTGGCCGGTATGCAGAAGTACGGCTTCGACGAGGCCCGTCCGATCCTGGAGCGTGCCTCCGCCCGCGAGACGGCCGCCCGGGTGGCGCTGGGTGCGGTGGCGAGGTCGTTCCTGAAGGAGACGGCCGGTATCGAGATCGTCTCGCACGTGGTCGAGCTGGCCGGGGCGAAGGCGCCCTACGGCGTGTACCCGGCCCCCGCCGATGTCGAGAAGCTCGACGCGGATCCGGTGCGCTGCCTGGACGCGGACGCGTCGAAGGCGATGGTCGCGGAGATCGACCAGGCCCACAAGGACGGCGACACCCTCGGCGGGGTCGTCGAGGTGCTCGCCTACGACGTTCCGGTCGGCCTCGGTTCGCATGTGCACTGGGACCGCCGGCTGGACGCCCGGCTGGCCGCCGCCCTGATGGGCATCCAGGCGATCAAGGGCGTCGAGGTCGGCGACGGCTTCGGCCTCGCGCGCGTGCCGGGCTCCAGGGCGCACGACGAGATCGTCACCACACCCGAGGGCATCCGCCGCTCCACCGGCCGCTCCGGCGGCACCGAGGGCGGACTGACCACCGGCGAGCTGCTGCGCGTACGGGCGGCGATGAAGCCGATCGCGACCGTGCCGCGCGCCCTGCGGACCGTGGACGTGTCCACCGGCGAGGCCACCCAGGCGCACCACCAGCGCTCGGACGTGTGCGCGGTGCCGGCGGCCGGCATCGTCGCCGAGGCGATGGTGGCCCTCGTCCTGGCGGACGCGGTGGCGGAGAAGTTCGGTGGCGACAGCGTCCCCGAGACCCGCCGCAACGTCCGGTCGTACCTCGACAACCTCAGCATCCGATGAGCGGGCCACTGGTCGTCCTGGTCGGCCCGATGGGCGTGGGCAAGTCCACCGTCGGGCGGCTGCTGGCCGAGCGGCTGGGCGTGGGCTACCGCGACACCGACGAGGACATCGTCGCCGGGCAGGGCCGCAGCATCGCGGAGATCTTCGTCGACGAGGGCGAGGAGACGTTCCGCGCGGTCGAGAAGCGGGCGGTGGAGCGCGCGCTCGCCGAGCACACGGGCGTCCTTGCCCTCGGCGGCGGTTCCGTCCTCGACGCGGGGACACGCGACCTGCTGACCGGACGGCGTGTGGTCTATCTCTCGATGGACGTCGACGAGGCCGTCAAGCGCACCGGCCTCAACGCGGCCCGCCCCCTCCTCGCGGTCAACCCGCGCAAGCAGTGGCGCGAGCTGATGGAGGCCCGCCGCCATCTGTACGAGGGCATCGCCACCGCAGTCGTACCGACCGACGGCCGTACGCCCGAAGAGGTCACCCGGGCCGCCCTGGACGCACTGGAGTTGAAGGAAGCATGAGCAGCGAGTCAGTGACCCGGATCAGGGTCGGCGGCAGCGCGGGCAGCGAGCCGTACGAGGTCCTGATCGGACGTCGGCTGCTGTCCGAACTCGCCGGTCTCATCGGCGAGAAGGCCAAGCGGGTCGCCGTGATCCACCCCGAGGCGCTCGCCGAGACCGGGGACGCGCTCCGCGCCGACCTGGCCGGGCAGGGCTACGAGGCGGTCGCCATCCAGGTGCCCAACGCGGAGGAGGCCAAGACCGCCGAGGTCGCCGCGTACTGCTGGAAGGCGCTGGGCCAGTCCGGTTTCACCCGCACCGACGTCGTGGTGGGCGTGGGCGGCGGCGCGACCACCGACCTCGCCGGCTTCGTCGCGGCGACCTGGCTGCGCGGGGTGCGCTGGATCGCCGTACCGACGACCGTGCTCGCCATGGTCGACGCGGCCGTGGGCGGCAAGACCGGCATCAACACCGCCGAGGGCAAGAACCTCGTCGGCGCCTTCCACCCGCCGGCCGGCGTCCTGTGCGACCTGGCCGCGCTGGACTCCCTCCCGGTCAACGACTACGTCTCCGGACTCGCCGAGGTCATCAAGGCGGGCTTCATCGCCGACCCCGTCATCCTCGACCTGATCGAGGCCGACCCCGAGGCCGCCCGCACCCCGGCGGGCCCGCACACCGCCGAACTCATCGAGCGCTCCATCAGGGTCAAGGCGGACGTCGTCTCCTCGGACCTGAAGGAGTCGGGCCTGCGGGAGATCCTCAACTACGGCCACACCCTCGCGCACGCCATCGAGAAGAACGAGCGCTACAAGTGGCGCCACGGCGCCGCCGTATCCGTCGGCATGCACTTCGCCGCCGAACTGGGCCGTCTGGCCGGCCGGCTGGACGACGCGACCGCCGACCGCCACCGCACGGTCCTCGAATCGGTCGGACTTCCCCTCCACTACCGCCACGACCAGTGGCCCAAGCTCCTCGAGGCCATGAAGGTGGACAAGAAGTCGCGGGGAAACCTGCTGCGCTTCATCGTCCTGGACGGCCTCGCCAAGCCGACCGTCCTGGAGGGCCCCGACCCGGCCGTTCTGCTCGCCGCGTACGGCGAAGTGGGCCAGTAGGTCCGAGACGCTCCCTTCCGCCCGATTCGCCTTCCACAGCGGGCACTTCGGACCGCCCCGGGCCGTTCACCAAACGACGGTCAGGGGCGGTACCGTTCAGTAGCGAAAGAAGGGGATCACGCCCCGACCACCCAGCGCCCATCGCCTGTACGAGACGGAGTGGCACCGGATGCAGCACGCAGTGGGTTCTCCGCTGCCGCCGCCCCACCAGGGGCACGGTCCGGCCGACGGCTGGTCGCCGGCCGCGCGACACCCGGGCCCTTACCAGCCGGGCAGCGCGCCCCAGCAGCGGCCGGGCTACCTCGGCGCCCCCTCGGGCCCGGTCCCGCCCGCTCCGCAGCCGCCGGTCCCGCCCGTGCCGCCGCCCCCGGCCCCGCAGCACGCTCCGGCCCAGCCCGCCACCGATGCCACCGGACATGTCCCGCTGCCACCCGGCGGCCCCGTCGCGATGCCGCCCGTCCCGCCGGCCCAGGCCGCGCCCGATCCGACGACCACCACCCTCGCGGTCCTCCTCATCGGCCCCGCAGGCGCCGGAAAGACCAGCGTCGCCAAGTTCTGGGCCGAGCACCGCCGGGTGCCCACCGCCCACATAAGCCTCGACGACGTACGCGAATGGGTCCGCTCGGGCTTCGCCGACCCCCAGCGCGGCTGGAACGACCACTCCGAGGCGCAGTACCGCCTGGCCCGCCGCACCTGCGGCTTCGCCGCCCGCAACTTCCTGGCCAACGGCATCTCCTGCATCCTCGACGACGCGATCTTCCCGGACCGCCCGGTCGTCGGCCTCGGCGGCTGGAAACGGCACGTGGGTCCCGGCCTCCTCCCGGTCGTCCTCCTCCCCGGCCTGGAAGTCGTCCTGGAACGCAACGCCGAACGCTCGGGCAACCGCCGCCTCACCGACGAGGAGGTCGCCCGCATCCACGGCCGCATGGCCGGCTGGTACGGCTCGGGCCTCCCGATCATCGACAACTCGGCCCTGGACGTCCCGTCCACGGCCAGGATCCTGGACGACGTCCTGGCCAGGGCGATCACGAGCCCGCCGAAGTGGTAACGGGGGCGGACAACCCCACTCGGCCCCTCCCAACCGGCACAAATCCCGCTCGACTCATACGCTCGACTCATGTCCGAGGTGTACGCGTCGCGCCGCACACGACTGAGGGACCGCTGCAACGCAAGCGGCACCACAGCCGCACTCATCACCAGCCCCGCCAACGTGAGATACCTCGCAGGCGCGGCCCCGCACGGCGCCGTCCTGCTCCTGGGCACGCAGGAGGACCTCCTCGTCTGTCCGGGCCCGCCCGACGACCGCCCCACCGAGGGCCGGCCGGACGACAGCCTTCTCGTCCACGCCCTGCCGCGCGCCGGCGGCGACCCCGCGGTGGCCGCCGCCGACCTGCTCAAGGCCCAGGGCGGAGACTCCCTCGCGATCGAGGAGCACCACCTCACCGTGGCCCGCCACCGGCAACTCCACTCGGTCGCCCCCCGGCTGCGCGTCGCGGACCTCGGCACGACCGTCGAACAGCTCAGGGTCGTGAAGGACGAGGAGGAGATCTCCTGCCTCCGCATCGGCGCCGAGATCACCGACCAGGCCCTGGGCGAGCTGCTGGAGTCGATCCTCGTCGGCCGCACCGAACGCCACCTCGCGCTGGAACTGGAGCGGCGGCTCGTCGACCACGGCGCCGACGGCCCCGCCTTCGCCACCTCCGTCGCCACCGGCCCCAACGCCGGCCGGCGCGGACACCGGCCCACCGACCGCCGGGTCGAGGAGGGCGACTTCCTCTCCGTCTGCCTGGGCGCGAACTACCACGGCTACCGCTGCGAGATCGGCCGCACCTTCGTCATCGGGACCTCGCCCGCGGACTGGCAGATCGAGCTGTACGACCTGGTCTTCGCCGCCCAGCGCGCCGCACGGGAGGCGCTGGCCCCCGGGGCCGCGTACCGCGACGTGGACCGCGCGGCACGTCAGGTCCTGGACTCCGCGGGGTACGCGGAGCACCTCCCGGCCCTCTCGGGGCACGGTGTCGGGCTCGAAATCGACGAGGACCCGCAGTTGGCCCCCGCGGCCATGGGTAAACTGGACGCCTGCGTGCCGGTCACCGTCGAACCGGGGGTCCACCTCCCGGGCCGGGGCGGTGTCCGGATCGATGACACGCTCGTCGTACGCCCCGAGGCGGACGGCGGACCCGAGCTACTCACCATCACGACCAAGGAGCTGCTCGCACTCTAGGCAAAGGTGCGTGCCCCCGGGGTCGTCCACGTCAGTCCAGGAGATTCCGCAACCGTGGCTTCCACGAACGACCTCAAGAACGGCCTGGTGCTCAAGCTCGAAGGCGGCCAGCTCTGGTCCGTCGTCGAGTTCCAGCACGTCAAGCCCGGCAAGGGCCCGGCCTTCGTGCGCACCAAGCTCAAGAACGTGCTCTCCGGCAAGGTGGTCGACAAGACCTTCAACGCCGGCGTCAAGGTCGAGACGGCCACCGTCGACAAGCGGGACATGCAGTTCTCGTACAAGGACGGCGAGTACTTCGTCTTCATGGACATGGAGACCTACGACCAGCTGATGATCGACCCCAAGGCCGTCGGCGACGCCGCGAACTTCCTGATCGAGGGCTTCACCGCGGTCGTCGCGCAGCACGAGGGCGAGGTGCTCTTCGTCGAGCTGCCGGCCGCCGTCGAGCTGGTCATCGCCGAGACCGAGCCGGGCCTCCAGGGCGACCGCTCCACCGGTGGCACCAAGCCCGCCACCCTGGAGACCGGTTACCAGATCCAGGTCCCGCTCTTCATCACCACCGGAGAGAAGATCAAGGTCGACACCCGCACCAGCGACTACCTCGGCCGGGTGAACAGCTAACCGTGGCTGCTCGCAACACGGCCCGCAAGCGCGCCTTCCAGATCCTCTTCGAGGGCGACCAACGCGGGGTCGACGTCCTGACGGTCCTCGCGGACTGGGTGCGGCTCTCCCGGAGCGACACCCGGCAGCCGCCGGTCAGCGAGTTCACGATGCAGCTGGTCGAAGGCTACTCGGGGCACGCGAAGCGCATCGACGAGCTGCTCTCCCAGTACTCCGTGGGCTGGACGCTCGACCGGATGCCAGTCGTCGACCGCAACATCCTGCGGCTCGGCGCGTACGAGCTGATCTGGGCCGACGAGACCCCGGACGCCGTCGTCATCGACGAGATGGTGCAGCTGGCGAAGGAGTTCTCCACGGACGACTCGCCGTCGTTCGTCAACGGCCTGCTGGCCCGGCTCAAGGAGCTCAAGCCGTCGCTCCGCCGGGAGTAGCTCCGCCGGAAGAAGCCGGGGACTGGGGTCGTACGTGGCCTGCGGGCCGCCTGTGGCTTGTCGCGCAGTTCCCCGCGCCCCTGAGGGGGGCGACCTCGCCGGAGGGCCCACAGCGCACGCTGTGGGCCCTCCGGCGTTGCAACAGAAAGCCGGGGTGGCCCGAACGGTCAGGTTCGGGCCACCCCGGCGGCACGTTTCTGCTGAAGCGGCGGAGCGGCTAGCTCTCCTCGTGGGACACCGCGCGACGCGCGTCCGCATCCAGCACGCCCCAGCTGATCAGCTGCTCGGTGAGGACCGAGGGGGACTGGTCGTAGATCACCGCGAGAGTGCGCAGGTCGTCCTGGCGGATCGACAGCACCTTGCCGTTGTAGTCACCGCGCTGCGACTGGATCGTCGCCGCGTAGCGCTGCAGGGGTCCCGCCTTCTCGACCGGAACGTGGGCCAGCCGCTCCAGGTCCAGGACCAGCTTCGGCGGGGGCTCGGCCGCCCCGCCCGGGGTGGTGCCCGGCAGCAGCTCCTGGACGGGGACGCCGTAGAAATCCGCCAGCTCGGCAAGGCGCTGCACGGTCACGGCGCGGTCGCCGCGCTCGTACGAACCGACCACGACCGCCTTCCAGCGTCCCTGGGACTTCTCCTCGACACCGTGGAGGGAAAGGCCCTGCTGGGTGCGGATCGCCCGGAGCTTGGCCCCGAGCTGTTTGGCGTATTCGCTGGACATATAGCTCCCCGGCACTGGGTCGACGCTACTGGCTTTGGTTCCATGCCGCGCGGCTGGTAACTCATTGTGAGGTTACGCAGCGTGATTCTTCTGCGTCAAGCCGAATGGTCCACACCGACTCTTCCGTGGTATCGATGGCCGATTACGCCAAGGGGGTGATGCCGGGCGGTCCGCGCAGGCTGCTACGGTGGATGGCGCAAACCCGACGTCCTTTAAGATCCGTCCCGTGAGGCGGAGAAGGAGGTCCTTTTCGTATGGACATCCAAGCGTCCGATGCGCGGCCCGTTCTCGAAGGCCCCGACATCGCGCGGGTACTGACCCGCATCACCCACGAGATCGTCGAACGCGCCAAGGGCGCCGACGACGTGGTGCTCCTGGGGATTCCCACCCGAGGCGTCTTCCTTGCCCGGCGGCTCGCCGCCAAGCTCGAGGAGATCACCGACCGCAAGATCCCGGTCGGCTCGCTCGACATCACCATGTACCGCGACGACCTGCGCATGCACCCGCCGCGTGCGCTGGCCCGCACCGAGATCCCCGGTGACGGCATCGACGGCCGGCTGGTCGTCCTCGTCGACGACGTGCTCTTCTCCGGCCGCACCATCCGCGCCGCCCTCGACGCCCTGAACGACATCGGGCGCCCGCGCGCGGTCCAGCTCGCCGTCCTCGTCGACCGCGGCCACCGCGAACTGCCCATCCGCGCCGACTACGTCGGCAAGAACCTCCCCACGTCGCTGCGGGAGACGGTCAAGGTGCTGCTCGCCGAGGAGGACGGCCGGGACACCGTGCTGCTCGGTGTGAAGCAGACCCAGTAGCGGACCTGCGGCGCGTGCCGTCCCGGCGCGCCCCCGTCTGCCCGGAATCTCCCTACATACGTGAACTGCCTTACGGAGCCTGACAGATGCAGCGTCATCTCATCTCGGCCGCCGACCTCACCCGCGACGACGCCGTCCTGATCCTCGACACCGCCGAGGAGATGGCCCGGGTGGCCGACCGGCCCATCAAGAAACTGCCCACCCTGCGCGGCCGTACGATCGTCAACCTCTTCTTCGAGGACTCCACGCGCACGCGTATCTCCTTCGAGGCCGCCGAGAAGCGGCTCTCCGCGGACGTCATCAACTTCTCCGCCAAGGGCTCCAGTGTCTCCAAGGGCGAGTCCCTGAAGGACACCGCCCAGACGCTCGAAGCCATGGGCGTCGACGCCGTCGTCATCCGGCACGGCGCCTCCGGAGCGCCGTACCGCCTGGCCAACTCGGGCTGGATCGACGCGGCCGTCGTCAACGCGGGCGACGGCACCCACCAGCACCCCACCCAGGCGCTCCTCGACGCCTTCACCATGCGCCGCCGACTGGTCGGCCGGGACGCCGGGCTCGGCCAGGACCTCGCGGGCAGGCGCATCACCCTCGTCGGCGACGTCCTGCACAGCCGCGTCGCCCGCTCCAACGTCGACCTGCTGCACACCCTCGGCGCCGAGGTCACCGTGGTCGCCCCGCCCACCCTGATCCCGGTCGGCGTCGAGGCCTGGCCCTGCGAGGTGTCGTACGACCTCGACAGCACCCTGTCCAAGTCCGACGCGGTGATGATGCTGCGGGTGCAGCGCGAGCGGATGAACGCCGCGTTCTTCCCCACCGAGCGCGAGTACTCCCGGCGCTACGGCCTCGACGGCGACCGCATGGCGAAGATGCCCGAGCACGCCATCGTGATGCACCCCGGCCCGATGGTCCGCGGTATGGAGATCACCGCCGAGGTCGCCGACTCCCCGCGCTGCACCGTCGTCGAGCAGGTCACCAACGGCGTGTCCATCCGGATGGCCGTCCTCTACCTGCTCCTGGGCGGCAACGAACCCGCCGTCAGCCACGCCCGTACCACCGGTATCACCGAGGAGAAGTAAGAACCCATGAGCAAGATCCTGATCCGTGGTGCGAAGGTGCTCGGCGGCGAGCAGCAGGACGTCCTGATCGACGGCTCGCAGATCGCGGCGGTGGGCCAGGGGCTCTCGGCCGACGGCGCCGAGGTCGTCGCGGCCGCCGGCAAGGTGCTGCTGCCGGGTCTCGTCGACCTGCACACCCATCTGCGGGAGCCGGGCCGCGAGGACTCCGAGACGGTCCTGACGGGGACCAGGGCGGCCGCGAGCGGCGGTTACACGGCCGTCTTCGCCATGGCCAACACCTTCCCCGTCGCCGACACCGCCGGTGTCGTCGAGCAGGTCTACCGGCTCGGGCAGGAGCACGGCTACTGCGACGTCCAGCCGATCGGCGCCGTCACCGTCGGCCTGGAGGGCCGCAAGCTCGCGGAACTCGGCGCCATGCACGAGTCGGCGGCCGGGGTCACCGTCTTCTCCGACGACGGCAAGTGCGTGGACGACGCGGTGATCATGCGGCGCGCGCTGGAGTACGTGAAGGCGTTCGGGGGGGTCGTCGCCCAGCACGCGCAGGAGCCCCGGCTCACCGAGGGCGCGCAGATGAACGAGGGCGTCGTCTCCGCCGAGCTGGGCCTCGGCGGCTGGCCCGCGGTGGCCGAAGAATCGATCATCGCCCGGGATGTCCTGCTCGCCGAGCACGTCGGCTCCCGCGTCCACATCTGCCATCTGTCGACCGCCGGATCCGTCGAGATCGTCCGCTGGGCGAAGTCCCGGGGCATCGACGTCACCGCCGAGGTCACCCCGCACCACCTGCTCCTCACCGACGACCTGGTGCGCACCTACGACCCCGTCTACAAGGTCAACCCGCCGCTGCGCACCGAGCGCGACGTGCTCGCCCTGCGCGAGGCCCTCGCCGACGGCACCATCGACATCGTCGCCACCGACCACGCCCCGCACCCGCACGAGGACAAGGACTGCGAGTGGGCCGCCGCCGCCATGGGCATGGTCGGCCTGGAGACCGCGTTGTCAGTGGTCCAGGAGACGATGGTGGAGACAGGCCTGCTGGACTGGGCCGGGGTCGCCGAGCGCATGTCCTTCAAGCCCGCCGGGATCGGCCGGGCGAAGGGGCATGGGCGTCCCGTCTCGGCTGGTGAGCCCGCCAACCTCACGCTCGTCGACACGGCATACCGTGGGTCCGTGGACCCCGCGGGCTTCGCCTCGCGCAGCCGGAACACCCCGTACGAGGGGCGCGAGCTGCCGGGCCGTGTGACGCATACGTGGCTCCGGGGCAAGGCCACGCTCGTCGACGGGAAGCTCACGTGACATCTTCAGTACCACTGCTCACGGGTTTCACGGCCCTCGCGGCCGAGAAGGAATCGGCCCAGGTGACCGACTGGGCCGCGCGGATCGGCTGGGTGGTCGGCCTCGGTCTGTTCGTCGCCCTCGTCTACTGGCTGATGCGCGAGGGCTGGAAGTGGCGCGGCACGCTCCAGGGCGACATCCCCGAGCTGCCCGCCGCGCCTTCCCCGCCGGGTGAGGCGAGACTGACCGTGTTGTCGATGAGTGGCCGCTACCACGGCTCCACCACGGCGGGACAGTGGCTCGACCGCATCGTGGCGCACGGCCTCGGCACCCGCAGCCGCGTTGAGCTGACGCTCACGGACGCGGGACTTTACGTCGTACGCCCCGGCGCGACCGACTTCTTCGTCCCGGCCGCCGCGCTGCGCGAGGCCCTGCTCGGCAAGGGCATCGCAGGCAAGGTCCTCACCGAGGGCGGACTGCTCGTGGTGACCTGGGCGCACGGCGACCGGCTGATCGACTCCGGATTCCGCTCCGACCACGCGGCCGAGCACACCGAGTGGGTCGAGGCCATCAACTCCATGATCAAGAACAACACGACGGAAGGCGCCGAACGATGACGACCTCCACCAGGGGAACCGCTTTCGCAAGGAAGGCGCTTCCCGCCGTACTCGTCCTGGAGGACGGCCGCACCTTCCGCGGCCGTGCCTACGGGGCCGTGGGGGAGACCTTCGGCGAAGCGGTGTTCTCCACCGGGATGACCGGCTACCAGGAGACCCTGACCGATCCGTCCTACGACCGCCAGATCGTCGTCGCGACGGCCCCGCAGATCGGCAACACCGGCTGGAACGACGAGGACGACGAGTCGGCCCGCATCTGGGTCTCCGGCTACGTGGTCCGCGACCCCGCGCGCGTGCCGTCCAACTGGCGCGCCAAGCGCTCCCTGGACGACGAACTGGTCGCTCAGAACGTCGTCGGGATCTCCGGCATCGACACACGCGCGCTGACCCGTCATCTCCGCGAGCGCGGCTCCATGCGCGCCGGCATCTTCTCCGGCGAGGCCGTCGGTTCCGAGACCGAGCTCCTCGCGCGCGTGCAGGCCCAGCCGCACATGAAGGGCGCGAGCCTCTACGAGGAGGTCGCCACCAAGGAGGCGTACGTCGTCCCGGCGGTCGGTGCGAAGCGGTTCACGGTCGCGGCCGTCGACCTCGGCATCAAGGGGATGACACCGCACCGGATGGCCGAGCGAGGCATCGAGGTGCACGTCCTCCCGGCGACGGCGACCGAGGAGGACATCTACGCCGTCAGCCCCGACGGGGTCTTCTTCTCCAACGGTCCCGGTGACCCGGCCACGGCCGACGGCCCCGTGGCGCTCATGACGGCTGTCCTGAAGCGGAAGACGCCGCTGTTCGGCATCTGCTTCGGCAACCAGATCCTGGGCCGTGCCCTGGGCTTCGGCACGTACAAGCTGAAGTACGGCCACCGCGGCATCAACCAGCCGGTGCAGGACCGTACGACGGGCAAGGTCGAGGTCACCGCGCACAATCACGGCTTCGCCGTGGACGCGCCGCTCGACCAGGTCAGCGACACGACGTTCGGCCGCGCCGAGGTCTCCCACGTCTGCCTCAACGACAACGTGGTGGAGGGGCTGCAGCTGCTCGACCAGCCGGCCTTCTCCGTCCAGTACCACCCCGAAGCGGCAGCAGGCCCGCACGACGCCGCCTACCTGTTCGACCGCTTCGTATCCCTGATGGAGGCCCAGCGTGCCTAAGCGCACCGATATCCAGTCCGTCCTGGTCATCGGCTCGGGTCCGATCGTCATCGGGCAGGCCGCCGAGTTCGACTACTCCGGCACGCAGGCGTGCCGGGTGCTGCGGGCCGAGGGCCTGCGCGTGATCCTGGTCAACTCCAACCCGGCGACGATCATGACGGACCCGGAGATCGCCGACGCGACCTATGTCGAGCCGATCACCCCGGAGTTCGTCGAGAAGATCATCGCCAAGGAGCGGCCCGACACCCTGCTGCCCACCCTGGGCGGCCAGACGGCCCTCAACACGGCGATCTCGCTGCACGAGAACGGCGTCCTGGCGAAGTACGGCGTCGAGCTGATCGGCGCCAACGTCGAGGCGATCCACAAGGGTGAGGACCGCAACCTGTTCAAGGACGTCGTCGAGGCCGTCCGCGGCAAGATCGGGCACGGCGAGTCCGCCCGTTCCGTCATCTGCCACACCATGGACGAGGTCCTCGCGGGCGTCGGCGAACTCGGCGGCTACCCGGTCGTGGTGCGTCCCTCCTTCACCATGGGCGGCGCGGGTTCGGGTTTCGCTCACGACGAGGAGGAGCTGCGCCGCATCGCGGGGCAGGGCCTGACGCTCTCGCCGACCACGGAGGTGCTCCTTGAGGAGTCCATCCTGGGGTGGAAGGAGTACGAGCTGGAGCTGATGCGCGACAAGCACGACAACGTCGTGGTCGTGTGCTCCATCGAGAACTTCGACCCCATGGGTGTGCACACCGGTGACTCGATCACGGTGGCGCCGGCGATGACGCTGACCGACCGCGAGTACCAGATCCTGCGGGACATCGGCATCGCCGTGATCCGTGAGGTCGGTGTCGACACCGGCGGGTGCAACATCCAGTTCGCGGTGGACCCCGAGGACGGGCGGGTGATCGTGATCGAGATGAACCCGCGCGTGTCGCGTTCCTCGGCCCTCGCCTCCAAGGCGACCGGTTTCCCGATCGCCAAGATCGCGGCCAAGCTCGCCGTCGGTTACACCCTGGACGAGATCCCGAACGACATCACGCGCGAGACGCCGGCCTCCTTCGAGCCGACGCTCGACTACGTGGTCGTGAAGGCCCCGCGCTTCGCCTTCGAGAAGTTCCCGAGCGCCGACTCCACGCTGACCACGACCATGAAGTCGGTCGGCGAGGCCATGGCGATCGGCCGGAACTTCACCGAGGCGTTCCAGAAAGCCCTGCGGTCGCTGGAGAAGAAGGGCAGCCAGTTCACGTTCGTGGGCGAGCCCGGCGAGAAGTCTTCGTTGCTGGAGGAGTCCCGGCGCCCGACCGACGGCCGGATCAACACCGTCATGCAGGCCATCCGCGCGGGTGCCACCCCGGAGGAGGTCTTCGCGTTCACGAAGATCGACCCCTGGTTCGTCGACCAGCTCTTCCTCATCAAGGAGACGGCCGACGAGCTCGCCGCAGCCGACCGCCTGGACGCCGATCTGCTCGCCGAGGCCAAGCGGCACGGCTTCTCGGACCAGCAGATCGGTGAGATCCGGGGTCTGCGTGAGGACGTGGTGCGGGAGGTGCGGCACGCGCTGGGGGTGCGCCCGGTCTACAAGACGGTCGACACCTGCGCCGCCGAGTTCGCCGCGAAGACGCCGTATTTCTACTCCTCCTACGACGAGGAGAACGAGGTCGCGCCCCGGGAGAAGCCGGCCGTCATCATCCTGGGGTCGGGGCCGAACCGGATCGGGCAGGGCATCGAGTTCGACTACTCCTGCGTGCACGCCTCCTTCGCGCTGTCCGACGCCGGGTACGAGACGGTGATGGTCAACTGCAACCCGGAGACCGTCTCCACGGACTACGACACCTCCGACCGCCTGTACTTCGAGCCGCTGACCCTCGAGGACGTGCTGGAGATCGTCCACGCCGAGACGCAGGCCGGACCCGTCGCCGGAGTCATCGTCCAGCTCGGCGGGCAGACTCCGCTGGGTCTGGCGCAGGCGCTGAAGGACAACGGCGTGCCGATCGTCGGCACCCCGCCGGAGGCGATCCACGCGGCCGAGGACCGGGGCGCGTTCGGGCGGGTGCTGGCGGAAGCCGGTCTGCCGGCTCCGAAGCACGGGACCGCGACGACCTTCGCCGGCGCCAAGGCCATCGCGGACGAGATCGGCTACCCGGTCCTCGTACGGCCCTCCTACGTCCTCGGCGGGCGGGGCATGGAGATCGTCTACGACGAGACCCGGCTGGCCTCCTACATCGCCGAGTCGACCGAGATCAGCCCGACCCGGCCGGTCCTCGTCGACCGCTTCCTCGACGACGCCATCGAGATCGACGTCGACGCCCTCTACGACGGCCAGGAGCTGTACCTCGGCGGGGTGATGGAGCACATCGAGGAGGCCGGCATCCACTCCGGCGACTCGGCGTGCGCGCTGCCCCCGATCACCCTCGGCGGGCACGACATCAAGCGGCTGCGGGCCTCGACGGAGGCCATCGCGCGCGGGGTGGGGGTGCGCGGTCTGATCAACATCCAGTTCGCGATGGCCGGTGACATCCTCTACGTCCTGGAGGCCAACCCGCGCGCGTCCCGTACGGTCCCCTTCACGTCGAAGGCGACCGCGGTGCCGCTGGCCAAGGCCGCCGCGCGCATCTCCCTGGGCGCGACCGTCGCCGAACTGCGCGCCGAGGGGCTGCTCCCGGCGACCGGCGACGGCGGTGAGCTGCCGCTGGACGCGCCGATCTCCGTCAAGGAGGCCGTGATGCCGTGGAGCCGCTTCCGCGACACCTCCGGGCGCGGTGTGGACACCGTCCTGGGGCCGGAGATGCGCTCCACCGGTGAGGTGATGGGCATCGACTCCGTGTTCGGGACGGCGTATGCGAAGTCGCAGGCGGGCGCGTACGGGCCGCTGCCGACCAAGGGACGGGCGTTCATCTCCGTCGCCAACCGCGACAAACGCTCGATGATCTTCCCGGCGCGTGAACTGGTCGCCCACGGCTTCGAACTGCTCGCCACCTCCGGCACCGCCGAGGTCCTCAAGCGCAACGGGATCAACGCGACCGTGGTGCGCAAGCAGTCCGAGGGGACCGGGCCGAACGGGGAGAAGACCATCGTCCAGCTGGTGCACGACGGCGAGGTCGATCTGATCGTCAACACCCCCTACGGCACCGGTGGGCGGCTGGACGGGTACGAGATCCGTACGGCGGCCGTGGCGCGGTCCGTGCCCTGTCTGACCACGGTCCAGGCGCTCGCCGCCGCCGTCCAGGGCATCGACGCCCTCCACCACGGCGACGTGGGCGTCCGCTCACTCCAGGAACACGCACAACACCTGACCGCGGCCCGCGACTAGCAGCCAGGAGGGGGACACCGGAAACGGTGTCCCCCTCTTCATGAGGACACCTACATGTACAAGATCTTCTTCCGTCTGGTCTTCCGGCGGATGGACCCCGAGCAGGCCCACCACCTCGCCTTCCGCTGGATCAGGCTGGCCGTCCGGATCCCCGTGCTGCGTACCTTCCTGGCCGCCGCCCTCGCGCCCCGCCACAAGGAGCTGCGTACCGAGGCGTTCGGGCTGCGGATGCACGGTCCGTTCGGGCTCGCCGCCGGCTTCGACAAGAACGCGGTCGCGATCGACGGCATGTCGATGCTGGGCTTCGACCACGTAGAGATCGGCACGGTCACCGGGGAGCCGCAGCCGGGCAACCCCAGGAAGCGGCTCTTCCGGCTCGTGCCGGACCGGGCGCTCATCAACCGCATGGGCTTCAACAACGAGGGTTCGCTGGCCGTGGCCGCCCGGCTCGCCTCGCGTGAGCCGGTGTTCCGGACCGTCGTGGGCGTCAACATCGGCAAGACCAAGGTGGTCCCGGAGGCGGAGGCCGTCGGCGACTACGTGAAGTCGACCGAGCGGCTCGCGCCGTTCGCCGACTACCTGGTCGTGAACGTGTCGTCGCCGAACACGCCCGGGCTGCGCAACCTTCAGGCGACGGAGGCGCTGAGGCCGCTGCTGAGCGCCGTCCGCGAGGCCGCCGACCGTCGGGTGACGTCGCGACGCGTCCCGCTGCTCGTGAAGATCGCCCCGGACCTCGCAGACGAGGACGTGGACGCCGTCGCCGATCTGGCCGTCGAGCTGGGCCTGGACGGGATCATCGCCACGAACACCACGATCGCGCGCGAGGGACTCGGTCTGACATCCGATGCCTCGTTCGTGAAGGAGACCGGCGGGCTGTCCGGGGCGCCCCTCAAGGAGCGCTCCCTGGAGGTGCTGCGGCGTCTCTACGCGCGCGTGGGCGACCGGATCACCCTCGTGGGCGTCGGCGGCGTCCAGGACGCCGAGGACGCCTGGCAGCGCATCCTCGCCGGGGCCACGCTGGTGCAGGGCTACAGCGCCTTCATCTACGAAGGACCCTTCTGGGGCCGCGCCATCCACAAGGGGCTCGCCGCGCGGCTGCGCACGAGCCCGTACGCCACCCTCGCCGACGCGGTCGGCGCCGACGTGAGGAAGAACACTCCATGACCCTGGAGCCCTTCGGCGCGCGCCTGCGCCGCGCCATGGACGAGCGCGGCCCGCTCTGCGTCGGGATCGACCCGCACGCCTCCCTGCTCGCGGAGTGGGGCCTGAACGACGACGTGGCGGGCCTCGAGCGGTTCAGCCGCACGGTCGTCGAGGCCGTCGCCGACCGGGTCGCCGTGCTCAAGCCGCAGAGCGCGTTCTTCGAGCGGTTCGGCTCGCGCGGGATCGCCGTCCTGGAGACGTCGGTGCGGGAGGCGCGGGCCGCCGGCGCCCTGGTGGTCATGGACGCCAAGCGAGGCGACATCGGCTCGACCATGGCCGCGTACGCCGAGTCCTTCCTGCACAAGGACGCGCCGCTGTTCTCGGACGCGCTCACCGTCTCCCCGTTCCTCGGCTACGGCTCGCTCAGCCCTGCCGTCGCGCTGGCCAGGGAGAACGGTACGGGGCTGTTCGTGCTGGCGCTGACCTCCAACCCGGAGGGCGGCGAGGTCCAGCACGCGGTGCGGGCGGACGGCCGGGACGTCGGCGCGACCGTACTGGCCCACCTGGCCGCCGAGAACGCCGGGGAGGAGCCCCTGGGCTCCTTCGGGGCCGTCGTCGGCGCGACGCTCGGCGATCTCTCGTCGTACGACCTCGCCGTCAACGGTCCACTGCTCGCGCCCGGCGTCGGCGCGCAGGGGGCGACCCCGGCGGACCTTCCCCGGGTCTTCGGGGCCGCCTTGCGCAATGTCGTGCCGAACGTCAGCCGCGGGGTGTTGCGCCACGGTCCCGACGCGGTCGCGCTGCGTGACGCGGCGGAACGGTTCGCGGAGGAGATCCGGGTGGCGACGGCGTCCGCCTGAGCGCTCGTCCGCCGTCCCGTCCGACGCCGTTTCAAACCTCCGATGAGTGCGTCTCGGCCGGTCAGAGGCTGGATACATTCTCAAATCCGGGGCACTATGTCTGAAATATCCTGTACTGACAGAGGCTGACCAGGACTTTTCCTCTGTTCTCGCTGACTCGGGCGGACTTGGCCGCTAGTCTCCGAGCAGGGTGAACGGGCAAGCGTGTTGCTCGTGGCTCCCCAGGTGTGGGGCGACTAGGTTCCTCACCGGTCCGTATCCGACAGTTCGACATCCGAGGTGACGTAGGCGTGGCTCTTCCGCCCCTTACCCCCGAACAGCGCGCAGCCGCGCTCGAAAAGGCCGCCGCGGCTCGCCGGGAGCGGGCCGAGGTCAAGAATCGACTCAAGCACTCCGGCGCCTCCCTGCATGAGGTCATCAAGCAGGGTCAGGAGAACGACGTCATCGGCAAGATGAAGGTCTCCGCCCTGCTCGAGTCCCTGCCGGGCGTGGGCAAGGTCCGCGCCAAGCAGATCATGGAGCGGCTCGGCATCTCCGAGAGCCGCCGGGTGCGCGGTCTCGGTTCCAACCAGATCGCTTCCCTGGAGCGTGAGTTCGGCAGCACCGGCTCCTGATCCCGGGCTCGGCCGGGAGGGGAGTCCCGGGCACTCCGGGATTGCTGGAATAATCGCTGCATGGCTGCAACATTCCGGGGGACGACCCCCGAGCCCCCGGACGCACGTCCGCGGCTGACCGTGCTCTCCGGCCCCTCAGGGGTCGGTAAGAGCACGGTCGTCGCGCATATGCGCAAGGAACACCCCGAGGTCTGGCTCTCGGTGTCGGCGACGACCCGTAGGCCCCGCCCGGGTGAGAAGCACGGAGTCCACTACTTCTTCGTCTCCGACGACGAGATGGACAAGCTGATCGCCAACGGCGAGCTCCTCGAGTGGGCCGAGTTCGCGGGCAACCGCTACGGCACTCCGCGGACCGCGGTGCTGGAACGCCTGGAGGCGGGTGAACCCGTCCTCCTGGAGATCGACCTCCAGGGCGCCCGGCAGGTCCGTGAGTCCATGGCGGAGGCCCAGCTGGTGTTCCTGGCTCCGCCCTCCTGGGAGGAGCTGGTGCGCAGACTCACCGGGCGGGGCACCGAGCCGCCCGAGGTCATCGAGCGCCGGCTCGAGGCCGCGAAGATCGAACTCGCGGCCGAGCCGGAGTTCGACGTGACCCTGGTCAACACCTCCGTCGAGGATGTGGCGCGCGAGCTGCTAGCCTTGATGGATGTCGTGTGATCACGACTGTGTGATCAGGCTTGTGTGATCACGATCATTTTTTTCCCATCCATCGGAAGGTAGAGCGTGTCCTCTTCCATCTCCGCGCCCGAGGGCATCATCAACCCGCCGATCGACGAGCTCCTCGAGGCCACCGACTCGAAGTACAGCCTCGTGATCTACGCGGCCAAGCGGGCCCGCCAGATCAACGCGTACTACTCGCAGCTCGGCGAGGGCCTCCTCGAGTACGTCGGTCCGCTCGTGGACACCCACGTCCACGAGAAGCCGCTCTCCATCGCCCTCCGCGAGATCAACGCGGGGCTGCTGACCTCCGAGGCAATCGAAGGCCCGGCGCAGTAGTAGCAGTAGTACTTTCAGCTTTGTGCTGACTTTTCCACAGGCCCGGCAGCGCGACTGCCGGGCCTGTGGTGTGTCATGGGGTAGTACGTTTCCGAGGTGCGGGGAGAGACGGTGGACAAGCCGAAGGTCGTTCTGGGCGTCAGCGGGGGCATCGCCGCGTACAAAGCCTGTGAGCTGCTGCGCAGACTGACCGAGTCGGGCCACGACGTACGGGTGGTCCCCACCGCCGCCGCGCTGCACTTCGTCGGCGCCGCCACCTGGTCCGCCCTCTCCGGCAACCCGGTCTCCACCGAGGTCTGGGACGACGTCCAGGAGGTCCCGCACGTCCGCATCGGCCAGCACGCCGATCTGGTGGTCGTCGCCCCGGCCACCGCGGACATGCTCGCCAAGGCCGCCCACGGCCTCGCCGACGACCTCCTCACCAACACACTGCTCACGGCCCGCTGCCCGGTCGTCTTCGCCCCCGCGATGCACACCGAGATGTGGGAACACCCGGCGACCCAGGAGAACGTGGCCACGCTGCGCCGCCGGGGCGCCGTAGTGATCGAGCCGGCCGTCGGCCGCCTCACCGGCGTCGACACCGGCAAGGGCCGGCTGCCCGACCCCGCCGAGATCTTCGAGGTGTGCCGCCGGGTGCTGGCCCGGGGGGTGCGCGAACCCGACCTCGTCGGCCGGCACGTCGTGGTCAGCGCCGGTGGCACCCGCGAGCCGCTCGACCCGGTCCGCTTCCTCGGCAACCGCTCCTCCGGCAAGCAGGGTTACGCCCTCGCCCGCACCGCCGCCGCCCGTGGCGCCCGTGTCACCCTGATCGCCGCGAACACCGCCCTGCCCGACCCCGCCGGCGTCGACGTGGTGCGGATCGGTACGGCCGTACAGCTCCGCGAGGCCGTCCTGAAGGCGGCCTCGGACGCCGACGCGGTGGTGATGGCCGCCGCCGTGGCCGACTTCCGGCCGGAGACCTACGCGGCCGGAAAGATCAAGAAGAAGGACGGCCGGGACCCCGACCCCATCGTCCTCGTACGGAATCCGGACATCCTCGCGGAGATCTCAGCCGAACGGCCCCGCCCCGGTCAGGTGGTCGTCGGCTTCGCCGCGGAGACCGACGACGTCCTCGCCAACGGCCGGGCCAAGCTGCGGCGCAAGGGATGCGACCTGCTGGTGGTGAACGAGGTGGGGGAGCGCCGCACATTCGGCTCAGAGGAGAACGAGGCACTTGTGCTGGGTGCCGACGGAAGTGAGACCCCGGTGCCGCACGGCCCCAAGGAAGCCCTGGCCGAAATCGTGTGGGACCTGGTGACGATACGACTGACCTGACGGTTTGATGCGCATCGCCGTTCCCTCGCGGCTCGCTCGATTCGTGCGTGGCGACGCTGGCCAAGCACGCTCGGCATTCGGCAGAATGCCCGTGCCGCAGGTCACAGCACTCCCGAGAGGCGAGACAGGTGGGCCGGTGGTGGGGCTCGACGGATAAACTGTTCCCGGACGACGCCGGGCGCAGCTCCCGTCGCGTCCACCAATGATCAGCCAGCAGCCGCTGCAACCCCAGGGAGCGTTGTGTCCCGTCGCCTGTTCACCTCGGAGTCTGTGACCGAAGGTCACCCCGACAAGATCGCTGACCAGATCAGTGACACCATTCTCGACGCCCTCCTGCGCGAGGACCCGACCTCCCGGGTCGCGGTCGAGACCCTGATCACGACCGGTCTGGTGCATGTGGCCGGTGAGGTCACCACCAAGGCGTACGCGCCGATCCCCCAGCTCGTCCGGGACAAGATCCTCGACATCGGCTACGACTCCTCGAAGAAGGGCTTCGACGGCGCCTCCTGCGGCGTGTCGGTGTCCATCGGCGCGCAGTCCCCGGACATCGCGCAGGGCGTCGACACCGCGTACGAGTCCCGGGTCGAGGGCGATGACGACGAGCTCGACAAGCAGGGCGCCGGCGACCAGGGCCTGATGTTCGGCTACGCCTCCGACGAGACGCCGACCCTGATGCCGCTCCCGATCTTCCTGGCGCACCGCCTCTCCAAGCGCCTGTCGGACGTCCGCAAGAACGGGACCATCCCCTACCTGCGCCCCGACGGCAAGACCCAGGTCACCATCGAGTACGACGGCGACAAGGCCGTCCGCCTCGACACCGTCGTCGTCTCCTCGCAGCACGCGAGCGACATCGACCTGGAGTCCCTGCTGGCCCCCGACATCCGCGAGTTCGTCGTGGAGGTCGAGCTGAAGGCGCTGCTCGACGAGGGCATCAAGCTCGACACCGAGAACTACCGCCTGCTGGTCAACCCGACCGGCCGCTTCGAGATCGGCGGCCCGATGGGCGACGCCGGCCTCACCGGACGCAAGATCATCATTGACACCTACGGCGGTATGGCCCGCCACGGTGGCGGCGCGTTCTCCGGCAAGGACCCGTCCAAGGTGGACCGTTCGGCGGCGTACGCGATGCGCTGGGTCGCCAAGAACGTGGTCGCCGCAGGTCTGGCCGCCCGCTGCGAGGTCCAGGTGGCCTACGCGATCGGCAAGGCCGAGCCGGTCGGTCTGTTCGTCGAGACCTTCGGCACCAACAAGGTCGAGACCGAGAAGATCGAGAAGGCCATCGACGAGGTCTTCGACCTGCGTCCGGCCGCCATCATCCGCGACCTCGACCTGCTGCGCCCGATCTACGCCCAGACCGCCGCGTACGGCCACTTCGGCCGTGAGCTGCCCGACTTCACCTGGGAGCGCACGGACCGGGTGGACGCGCTGCGCAAGGCCGCGGGGCTGTAGACCGCGGACGTAGAACCGTAGAACACACGACGGCGGCTCCCAGGAGCCGCCGTCGTGGTGCGTGGTCACGCCTTCTGGGTCTCCGCCGAGGGCGCGGCGAGGTAGGCGCGGCGGTCGGGGGCGCGGTCGGTGAAGTGGCTCGCGTGGAGCCGATGTCAGTGGCGTTTGGTAAGAATGCAGGCGTGAGCAGCGAGAACGAGCAGGGGGGCGGTGGCGCGGGCGGATCGGGCGCGCCGCCGGAGCAGCTCGCGCTGATCCGGGAGAGCGTGCGCCGGGCCAAGGCACCCCGGGCCAAGCCGCGGACCTGGCGGGGAGCCGAGCTGGCCGAGGAGCTGCCGGTCGCGCGGGTCCTCGTCGACAAGGGCGTGCTCCATCTCGACCGGTACTTCGACTACGCCGTGCCCGCCGAGCTGGACGCCGACGCACAGCCCGGAGTCCGGGTGCGGGTGCGGTTCGGCGCCGGGCGGGGCCGCGTGCGCGAGGGGCGGCGCGAGGGCGGCGGCCTCATCGACGGCTTCCTCGTCGAGCGGCTCGCCACGTCCGACTACTCGGGGCCGCTGGCCGCGCTCGCCCAGGTCGTGTCGCCCGAGCGGGTGCTGAGCCCCGAACTCCTGGGGCTGGCACGCGCCGTCGCAGACCGGTACGCCGGGAGTCTGGCGGATGTGCTCCAGCTGGCCGTCCCGCCGCGCAACGCGCGCGCGGAGCAGCGCCCCTCACCCGAACCGCTGCCCCCGCCTCCGGTGCCGGCGGCCGGGACCTGGGAGCGGTACGAGCGGGGGGACGCGTTTCTCCAGTCACTGGCCTCGGGGGGCGCACCGCGCGCGGTGTGGAACGCGCTGCCCGGTCCCGGGTGGAGCGAGGAGCTGGCGCGGGCCGTGGCCTCGACGCTCGCCTCGGGACGCGGCGCGCTCGTGGTCGTACCGGACGGACGGGTCGCCGCGCGGGTCGACGCCGCGCTGACCGAGTTGCTGGGGGAGGGGCGGCACGCGCTGCTGACGGCGGACGCGGGGCCGGAGAAGCGGTACCGGGAGTGGCTCGCCGTGCGGCGGGGAAGCGTGCGCGCCGTGGTCGGGACCCGGGCCGCCATGTTCGCCCCGGTACGGGACCTCGGTCTCGTCGCCCTCTGGGACGACGGGGACGACAGCCACAGCGAGCAGCACGCCCCGCAGCCCCATGCGCGGGAGGTGCTGCTGCTGAGGGCGGCGCAGGACGGGTGCGCGTTCCTGCTGGGGGGCTGGAGCTGCTCGGTGGAGGGCACGCAGCTGGTGGAGAGCGGGTGGGCGCGTCCGCTGGTCGCGTCCAGGGAACAGGTACGCCAGGCCGCGCCCCTGGTGCGGACGGTGGGAGACCAGGACCTCGCCCGGGACGAGGCCGCGCGGGCGGCCCGACTGCCCACCCTTGCCTGGCAGGCGGTCCGGGACGGGCTGCGGCACGGGCCCGTGCTGGTGCAGGTGCCGCGACGGGGATACGTGCCGCGGATGGCGTGCGTGCAGTGCCGGGCCGCCGCCCGGTGCCGGCACTGCTCCGGGCCGCTGGAGGCGCGGGACGGCGGGGCGTTGTGGTGCGGGTGGTGCGGGCGTGAGGAGAGCGCCTGGCACTGCCCGGAGTGCGGGTCGGTCCGGTTGCGGGCACAGGTCGTCGGGGCGCGCCGGACCGCCGAGGAGCTGGGGCGGGCGTTTCCGGCGGTGCCCGTGCGGACCTCCGGGCGGGAGCATGTGCTGGACACCGTGCCCGCGACGCCCGCGCTGGTCGTGAGCACACCGGGGGCCGAGCCGGTCGCCGAGGGCGGGTACGCGGCGGCGCTGCTGCTGGACGGCTGGGCGATGCTCGGGCGGCCCGATCTGCGGGCCGGCGAGGACGCGCTGCGCCGTTGGATCGCGGCGGCGGCGCTGGTACGGCCGCAAGGGGAGGGCGGGACGGTGGTCGTCGTCGCCGAGCCGACGCTGCGGCCCGTGCAGGCGCTGGTGCGGTGGGATCCCGTGGGGCACGCGCTGCGGGAGCTCGCCGAGCGGGCGGAGCTGGGGTTCCCGCCGGTGTCGCGGATGGCCTCGGTGTCGGGGACGGCGGAGGCGGTGGCCGCGTTCCTGGGGGCGGTGGAACTGCCTCGGGAGGCGGAGGTGCTGGGGCCGGTGCCGGTGCCCGTCACACCGCCGGGGCGACCGCGGCGGGCCGGGGGGCCGCCGCCGGGGGAGCAGTGGGAGCGGGCGCTGATCCGGGTGCCGCCGGGCCGGGGCGCCGCGCTGGCCGGGGCGTTGAAGGCGGCACAGGCGGCTCGGATGGCTCAGGGGAGCCGGGGGGGCCGGGGAGGCCGGGGGACCCAGGGGAGCCGTGGTGGGGAGGAGAGTGTCTGGGTACGGATCGATCCGGCGGACATCGGGTGAGGGGCGGCGGGGCGGGCACCATGCGGCTGCCCTCTCGGGCAGGTGCCTAGAGGGCAGGTGCCGAGAGGGCAGGAGTGGGGGCGTGGCGCGTCAGCCGTTGCGGGGGGCGGGGAACGCGGTCGGTCTTGCCTCGTCGCGCAGGGCCTGGCTGCCCGCCGTCGGCTGGGTCGGCATGGAGCGGGCGGCGGGGACGGTGGGAACCGTGGGGATGCCCGTGTTCACGCTGACCGTGCGGGGGCCGGTCGGCTCCGGCGCCCGTTCGGCCTCGGCGCTGGGCGGCGGGGCGGTGGTGGCGCGGCGGGCGCCGTAGCGGCGGTGGACGGCCTGCTTGGTGACTCCCAGCGCGGAGCCCACCGCGTCCCACGAGAAGCCGAGCGAACGGTCGAAGTCCACCGCGGCGGTGACCAGGGTCTCGACGCTGTCCCGGAGTTCCTGGGCGAGGCGGACCGTGGGAGCGGGGGCGCGTCCGTAGACGACGAAACCGGCGGCGGGGCCGGAGCGGCGCGGGCGGTAGACGTTGCCCAGTTGGGCGGTGAGGGTGCGGAGTGCGTCCACCTGCCGGCGGACCCGCTCGATGTCCCGCACCAGCAAGTGCAGGCTGGCCCGGGCCTGGGCGTCGTGGGTTGCATGGTCGGCCATGAACAAGCCTCTCGAACCGGCGTTGAAAGAGAAGGGAAGTCAACTCGTTCTTGACAACGCGGGTTTGCTCCGCTGGTCACGGTGTGGGGGCGTATGGGCATATGCGTACGCCCCCTCGGGAGCGCCCGCCGCCGCGGCTGTCCCGTTGTGCGGCCGTCCCGTTGGTGTGCGGTGGCTGCGCCATAAACTTGAGCGTTGCCCGTCGTCCGTTCCGTCCGAGAGGCGTTTGTCTACTTATGAGGCTTGTCTTCGCCGGTACACCTGAGGTTGCCGTTCCCGCGCTGGACGCCCTGATCGCCTCCGGGCGGCATGAGGTGGCCGCCGTCGTCACCCGCCCCGACGCGCCGGCCGGGCGGGGACGGCGGCTGGTCGCGTCGCCCGTGGCGCAGCGGGCCGAGGAGGCGGGGATCGAGGTGCTGAAGCCCGCCCGGCCCCGCGAGCCGGAGTTTCTGGAGCGGCTGAGGGAGATCGCGCCCGAGTGCTGTCCCGTCGTGGCCTACGGGGCCCTGCTGCCCAGGGTCGCGCTGGACATCCCCGCGCACGGGTGGGTCAACCTGCACTTCTCGCTGCTGCCCGCGTGGCGCGGCGCGGCGCCCGTGCAGCACTCCGTCATGGCGGGGGACGAGATCACCGGGGCGTCGACCTTCCTCATCGAGGAGGGCCTCGACTCCGGGCCCGTGTACGGGACCGTCACCGAGGAGATCCGGCCCGCCGACACCAGCGGTGACCTCCTCACCCGGCTCGCCTTCGCCGGCGCCGGGCTGCTCGCCGCCACCATGGACGGCGTCGAGGACGGCACGCTGAAGGCCGTACCGCAGCCGGGCGACGGAATCACCCTCGCGCCCAAGATCTCCGTCGAGGACGCGCACGTCGACTGGGCCGCTCCCGCGCTGCGGGTCGACCGCGTCGTGCGCGGCTGCACCCCCGCGCCCGGGGCCTGGACCGTCTTCCGGGGCGAGCGGCTGAAGCTCGTCCAGGTCCAGCCGGTGCCTGGGCGCGACGACCTCGCCCCGGGCGTCCTCCAGGTCGGCAAGAACAATGTGTACGTGGGCAGCGGCTCGTACGCCGTGGAACTGCTGTGGGTCCAGGCGCAGGGGAAGAAGCCCATGCGGGCCGCGGACTGGGCGCGCGGGGTGCGCATCGGGGACGGTGAGATCCTCGGGCGGTGAGCGCGGCGACGTAGGCTTGGCGGGTATCCCTTACTGATATCCGGAGCACCTTTTCGTGAGCGAACAGCACCACCGTCCCCGTAAGCCCGGCAAGCCCTACCGCCGGCCGCAGAAGGACCCCGTCCGCATCCTCGCCTTCGAGGCGCTGCGGGCCGTGGACGAGCGGGACGCCTACGCCAACCTCGTGCTGCCGCCGCTGCTGCGCAAGGCGCGGGAGAAGGCGGGACCCGACAAGTTCGACGGGCGGGACGCCGCGCTGGCCACCGAGCTCGTGTACGGGACGCTACGGCGGCAGGGAACGTACGACGCCGTCATCGCCGCGTGTGTCGACCGGCCGCTGAAGGAGGTCGATCCGCCGGTGCTCGATGTGCTGAGCCTCGGCGCGCATCAGCTGCTCGGAACCCGGATCCCCGCCCACGCCGCCGTGTCCGCCTCCGTCGAGCTGGCCCGGGTGGTGCTCGGCGACGGGCGGGCCAAGTTCGTCAACGCCGTGCTGCGGAAGGTCGCGCAGCACGATCTGGACGGGTGGATCGAGCGGATCGCCCCGCCCTACGACGACGATCCCGAGGACCATCTCGCGGTCGTGCACTCGCATCCCCGCTGGGTCGTCTCCGCACTGTGGGACTCGCTCGGCGGCGGACGGGCCGGCATCGAGGAACTCCTGGCGGCCGACAACGAGCGGCCCGAGGTGACCCTCGTCGCCCGGCCGGGGCGGGCCACCACCGAGGAACTCCTCCAGGAGGAGGCCGCGGTGGCCGGGCGCTGGTCGCCGTACGCCGTGCGGCTCAGCGAGGGCGGCGAGCCGGGCGCCGTCGACGCCGTACGGGAGGGCCGGGCCGGAGTGCAGGACGAGGGGAGTCAGCTGGTCGCGCTGGCGCTCGCCAACGCGCCCGTCGAAGGGCCGGACGAACGGTGGCTCGACGGGTGTGCCGGGCCCGGCGGCAAGGCCGCGCTCCTGGCCGCCCTGGCCGCAGAGCGCGGGGCCACCCTCCTCGCCTCGGAGAAGCAGCCGCACCGGGCGGGACTGGTCGCCAAGGCGCTGGCCGGCAACCCCGGGCCGTATCAGGTCATCGCCGCCGACGGGACCCGGCCGCCCTGGCTGCCGGGGTCGTTCGACCGTGTGCTGATGGACGTGCCGTGCACCGGCCTGGGTGCGCTGCGGCGGCGGCCGGAGGCACGGTGGCGGCGCCGGCCGGAGGATCTGGAGGGGTTCGCGCCGTTGCAGCGCGGGCTGCTGCGGACCGCGCTGGAGTCCGTGCGCGTCGGGGGTGTCGTCGGATACGCCACCTGCTCCCCGCACCTCGCCGAGACCCGGGCCGTCGTCGCCGACGCTCTCAAGCAGTTCCCGGAGGCCGACCTCATCGACGCGCGTCCGTTGCTGCCGGGCGTACCGGCGCTCGGGGACGGGCCCGACGTACAGCTGTGGCCGCATGTGCACGGGACCGACGCGATGTATCTGGCGCTCATCCGTCGGACCGGGTGACCGCCGGTTCCTTCGGCGGCGCCTCCGCGACGTCCTCCCGCGCCCGGCGGTGCGGCCACCAGATCTTCGGGCCGATGTCCAGGAACAGGGAGGTCACCAGCACCGACCGTACGACGAAGGTGTCCAGGAGGACGCCCAGGGCGACCGCGAAGCCGATCTCGGCGAAGGCGACCATGGGGAGGGTGCCCAGGGCGGCGAAGGTGCCCGCCAGCACCAGGCCGGCCGAGGTGATCACCGAGCCCGTCGCGGCGAGGCCGGTCACCACCCCCGGCCGGGTGCCCTGGTGGGCCGCCTCCTCGCGGATCCGGGTGGTCAGGAAGATGTTGTAGTCGATGCCCAGGGCGACCAGGAACACGAAGACGAAGAGCGGGAAGTCCGTCGACTCGCCCGCGTAGTCGAAGATGTGGCGGAACGCCAGCGCGCTGAGCCCGAGGGCCGCCGCGAAGGACAGGATCACCGTGCCGACCAGCAGCAGCGGGGCGATCAGGGCGCGCAGCAGGCCGCAGAGGATCAGCAGGACCACGCCCAGGACCAGCGGGATGATCAGGATGTTGTCGTGGGTGGTCGCCGTGTCCGCGTCCAGCAGGGCCGCCGTGCCGCCGCCCACCTGCGCGTCGGCGTCGGGCACCGCGTGCACGGCGTCCCGGACCCGCTCCACGGTGTGTTTCGCGGCCTCGCTGTCCGAGGGGTCGCTCATGGTCGCCTCGAAGAGCACCTTGCCGTCGTAGAGCGGTTTCGTGCCGGCAGGCAGCCCCAGGGAGGTCGGGACGACGCCGTCCGTGGCGGCCACCGCCTGGCCCACCTGCCGGGCCTGGGCCTGGCGGGAGACGATCACGAGCGGGTCGCCGCTGCCCGCAGGGAAGTACTGCTCCGAGATCTCCTGACCGGTGATCGAGTCGGGTTTGTCGGTGAAGGCGTCGGCGTTGCTGATGCCCTCCGCGCGCAGCTGGATCAGGCCGAGGGAGCAGATCGCGAGGACCAGCGCGGTCACCGCCCAGACCATGCGCGGACGGCGGGCGAAGGAGCGGCCCATACGGGCCCAGAGCCCTTGTTCGGTCGGGTCGGCGGTGCCGTAGTGCGGGATCACCGGCCAGAAGATCCAGCGGCCGCAGATCACCAGCAGGGCCGGGAAGAGCGTCATCATGACGAGCAGCGCCACCGCGACGCCGATGGCCGCGACCGGGCCGAGGCCGGCGGTGGAGTTCATCTCGGCGGCCGTCAGCACGAGCATGCTCAGCACGACCGTGGCGCCGGACGCCAGCACCGCCGGGCCCGCGCGGTGCAGGGCCAGGGCCATCGCCTCGTGACGGTCCTGGTGCCGGCGCAGCTCCTCTCGGTAGCGGGCCACGAGCAGCAGGGCGTAGTCCGTGCCCGCGCCGAAGACGAGGACCGTGAGGATGCCGGCGCTCTGTCCGTTCACGGTCAGACCCGCGTGCTCGGCCAGGAAGTAGATCAGGGCCTGGGCGGTGAACAGGGCGACGACCACGCCGAGCAGCGGGACCACCAGGAGGGTGGGGCTGCGGTAGGTGATCAGGAGCATGACGATGACGACGGCCATCGCCGACAGCAGCAGGGTCGAGTCGATGCCCTCGAAGGCCTCGGAGAAGTCCGCGGAGGTGCCGCCGGGGCCGGTGATGTGCACGGCCAGGCCGGCCCCGCCCTTGCCGACGACGTCCCGGATGGAGTCCACCGCCGGGGCGATCCGCTCCCAGCCCTTCTCGTCCATCGTGATCGGCACGTAGAGCTGCGCGGCCCGCGGGTCCACCGTGCGGTCGTAGACCGGGCCGCGGGTCTCGGCGCCCCGGATGCCGTGGTCGGTGAGCTGCTTGAGCCGGCCCGCGTCCTCGGTGATCTGCGCCCGGTCCTCGGCCGTCAGACCGCTCTCGCGCGCGTACACGACGACGGCTGGGATCTGCTCGGGGCGGAAGTCCTTCGAGATCTCCAGGACCTGTGTGGACTCGGCCGACCCCGGCAGCCACGACGCCGCGTCGTTGTCCTGGGCGTCACTGAGCTTCGAGGCGAACGGCGCCGTCAGAAACAGCACGACCACCCACAGCCCCAGCACCATCCACTTGGCACGCCGCCCACACACGAGGTGCGCGATCCCACGGTTCCCGTTCATGCCGACCCCCGCCTGTAAGGGGCACGGAGAACACCGCGACCAGCCCCACACGGCTCGCGGTGCACAACTGACCGTAGCCACCCCGGACCGATGCGGCCAACCCCCGAAGGGCATGGCAGGCTTGGGGCATGGCCCCGCAGATCAGCCCCAGCATCCTGTCCGCCGACTTCGCCCGCCTCGCGGACGAGGCGAAGTCGGTGGAGGGAGCCGACTGGCTCCACGTCGACGTCATGGACAACCATTTCGTCCCGAACCTCACCCTCGGTGTGCCGGTCGTAGAGTCCTTGGCCCGTGCGACGGATACCCCGCTGGACTGCCATCTGATGATCGACGCCCCCGACCGCTGGGCCCCGCAGTACGTCGAGGCGGGTGCCTCGTCCGTCACCTTCCATGTCGAGGCCGCCGCGGCGCCGGTGCGGCTCGCCCGCGAGATCCGCGCCAAGGGCGCCCGGGCCTCCATGGCGCTCAAGCCCGCGACGCCCATCGAGCCGTACGAGGACCTGCTGCCCGAGCTCGACATGGTGCTGATCATGACGGTCGAGCCGGGCTTCGGGGGCCAGGCCTTTCTCGACATCATGCTCCCGAAGATCCGCCGCACCCGCGAGTTGATCACCAAGCACGGTCTGCAGCTGTGGCTCCAGGTGGACGGCGGCGTCTCGGCCTCGACGATCGAACGCTGCGCGGACGCGGGCGCGGACGTCTTCGTCGCCGGCTCGGCGGTGTACGGCGCCGAGGACCCGGCCGAGGCGGTCCGCGCGCTGCGCGCCCAGGCGGCGGCGACCACCGCGAAGGCGAGCTGGGCCTGCGCCCACTGAACAGCAGGCTGACCGCGTACGTAGCCCACTGAATACGCGGACCATGCGGACACTGGGCCACAGGAACGTGAACGGCTCTCGTCAGGGCTGATCAAGACCGCCGGATCTGCGAGGATGAACGGCGTATCCAGAGTGTGAACAGCAGTGAGGAGATCGCCGTGTCGGGTATGTCGGCGGGCCGGTCAGCCATGCGGATGGGACCCGCTGAGCTGGTCCAGGCGGCGGCCATGGCCCGCCGCTTCTACCTCGAGGGCAAGTCCAAGATCCAGATCGCGGAGGAGTTCGGCGTCAGCCGCTTCAAGGTGGCCCGGGTCCTGGAGACCGCCCTCGAACGGGATCTCGTACGTATCGAGATCCGTGTGCCGGCCGAGCTGGACGCCGAGCGCTCCGACGCGCTCCGCGCCCGCTACGGCCTCAGGCACGCCGTTGTGGTCGAGTCCCCGGCCGATGTCGAGGAGTCGCCCGACCCCGAGAACCTCGGGGAGGTGGCCGCCGACCTGCTCGGCGAACTGGTGAACGAAGGTGATGTCCTGGGCCTGGCCTGGGGCCGCTCCACCATCCACATGGCGGCGGCCCTCGACCGGCTGCCGCCGTGCACGGTGGTGCAGCTGACGGGCGTGTACGACGCCGGGACCGCCGAGCGCGGTTCGGTGGAGGCGGTGCGGCGCGCCGCCCAGGTGTCGGGCGGCGACGCGCACCCGATCTACGCGCCGATGCTGCTGCCGGACGTGGCCACCGCGGAGGCGCTGCGTCATCAGACCGGGATCGCCCGGGCCTTCGAGTACTTCGACAAGGTCACGGTCGCCTGTGTCTCCATCGGCTCCTGGGAGCCGGGTATCTCCACGGTGCACGACATGCTCACCGAGGAGGAGCGCGCGCACTACTCCACCCTCGGCGTCGCCGCCGAGATGTCCGCGCACCTGTTCGACTCCGACGGCCGCAGGGTCGGACGGGATCTGGGCGAGCGGTGCATCACCGTCAAGGCCGACCAGCTCCGCCGGGTCCCCGAGGTCGTCGCGATCGCGGGCGGGCAGCGGAAGGCCGCCGCCATCGACGCGGTACTGCGCTCCGGGCTGGTCACCAGCCTGGTGACGGACACGTCGGCGGCCGACTATCTGATGGCGGCAGGACCGAACCCGAAGCCGGCCCTCAACCGGACCGACCCGGACGGAATCTGACGGAAGACCAGGGGACGGGTCGCTTCGGCGGCCGTCCCCTTCTCTCCGCAACACGACTCGCTCAGGACGGTGGCTGGATGACCGAGCAGGCGCTCACGCTGGATCTCGACGGGGTCATGGACAAGGCGGCGCTGATGGACCGGTGCGCGCGGGACCTGGAGCTGCCGGAGTGGTTCGGGCGGAACTGGGACGCCCTCGCCGACAGCCTCACCGAGTTGTCGGCGCTGCCCGAGTCGGGGGCGCTCGTGGTCGTCGTACGGAACTGGCAGCCCTATGCGAAGGCGCGGCCGGAGGAGTGGGAGATCGCGCTGGAGGTGTTCTCCTCGGGGGTGGCGCGGGTGCCGGGGCTGTCCGTACTGCTGGCTCTTGGGGGATCCTCCAAGTAGGGCGCTGAGCTGCTTGGCCGTTCCGTCGGGGCCGGATGCCGCGGGCTGCATGGGACACTGAAGTACGTGCTTCTCCCCCTGGCTGACCTGTCCGGGGGTCACCTCTGATCGACTGGGATGTGCAGCACGTGCGTTTCCTCAACGACATCCGGCCCGCGTACGACCTCACCTACGACGACGTCTTCATGGTGCCGAGCCGTAGCGCGGTCGGGTCGCGGCAGGGTGTGGACCTCGCCTCTCCGGACGGCACGGGTACCACCATCCCGCTGGTCGTGGCCAACATGACCGCCATCGCGGGGCGCCGGATGGCCGAGACGGTGGCCCGGCGCGGCGGTCTCGTCGTCATCCCTCAGGACATCCCGATCGACGTCGTCACCGAGGTCGTCACCTGGGTCAAGAGCCGGCATCTGGTGCTGGACACCCCGATCGTGCTCGCCCCGCACCAGACCGTCGCGGACGCCCTCGCACTGCTGCCCAAGCGCGCGCACAACGCGGGTGTCGTCGTCGACGAGGACGGCCGTCCGGTCGGTGTCGTCACCGACCGGGACCTCACCGGCGTCGACCGGTTCACCCAGCTCGAGGTCGTCATGTCCCGCGACCTGGTGCTCCTGGACGCCGGCATCGACTCCCGCGAGGCCTTCAACGCCCTCGACGCGGCCAACCGGCGCTACGCCCCCGCCGTGGACGAGGACGGCAGGCTCGCCGGCATCCTCACCCGCAAGGGCGCCCTGCGCGCCACGCTGTACACGCCGGCCACCGACGCGCGGGGGCGGCTGCGTGTCGCCGCCGCCGTCGGCATCAACGGCGACGTCGCCGGCAAGGCCAAGCAACTGCTCGACGCGGGCGTGGACACGCTCGTCATCGACACGGCGCACGGCCACCAGGAGTCGATGATCAGCGCGGTCCGGGTGGTCCGGACGCTCGACCCGCAGGTCCCGGTCGTGGCTGGCAACATCGTCTCCGCCGAGGGTGTGAAGGACCTGGTCGAGGCGGGCGCCGACATCATCAAGGTCGGGGTCGGACCGGGCGCCATGTGCACCACCCGGATGATGACCGGCGTCGGCCGGCCGCAGTTCTCCGCCGTCCTGGAGTGCGCCGCCGAGGCGCGCAAGCACGGCAAGCACGTGTGGGCCGACGGCGGGGTGCGCCACCCGCGTGACGTCGCCATGGCCCTGGCCGCCGGTGCGTCCAACGTGATGATCGGGTCGTGGTTCGCGGGGACGTACGAGTCCCCGGGCGACCTCCAGCAGGACGCCCAGGGCCGCCTCTACAAGGAGTCCTTCGGCATGGCGTCCGCGCGCGCCGTCCGCAACCGTACGTCGGAGGAGTCGGCCTACGACCGGGCCCGCAAGGCGCTGTTCGAGGAGGGCATCTCCACCTCCCGGATGTTCCTCGACCCGGCCCGCCCGGGCGTCGAGGACCTCATCGACTCGGTCATCGCCGGCGTCCGCTCCTCCTGCACCTACGCCGGCGCGAACTCCCTGGAGGAGTTCGCAGAGAAGGCCATCGTCGGCATCCAGAGCGCGGCCGGCTACGCGGAGGGCAAGCCGCTGCACGCCAGTTGGTAGCCCCACCCGGGTGCCGTACGAAAGAAGTGATCAACCCACCGTGCTGAACGATCTCGACGAACGCATCGTGCACGCCCTCGCCGAGGACGCCCGCCGTTCCTTCGCGGACATCGGGCAACTGGTCGGCCTGTCCGCGCCCGCCGTGAAGCGGAGGGTGGACCGGCTGCGGGCCGTCGGAGCCATCACCGGTTTCACCGTGCGGGTCGATCCGGCGGCCCTCGGCTGGGAGACCGAGGGGTTCGTCGAGATCTACTGCCGGCGCAACACCTCCCCGGAGACCATCCGGCGGGGCCTGGAGCGCTATCAGGAGGTGGTCGCCGCGTCCACCGTCACGGGTGACGCGGACGCCGTCGCCCAGGTCTTCGCCTCCGACATGCGCCACTTCGAGCGGGTCCTGGAACGGATCGCCGGGGAGCCCTTCGTGGAGCGCACCAGGTCGGTCCTGGTCCTGTCCCCGCTGCTGCGCCGTTTCTCCTCCGGCTCACCGACCTGAGGATTTTCGCTGGGCAGCGGGGCCGGAGCTGTCTAACATCGGTGGCATGACCCGGCGACATTGATCCACCACCCGCTCCGGCACCCGTCGACTGACCGCGACGCTGTACGCGTACGCGTTCCTCGACGAGTTCGTGCTGCTCTACCCGGTGTACGCGCTGCTGTTCGCGGACACCGGGCTGTCCGTCTGGCAGATCTCCTCCCTCTTCGTCCTGTGGTCGCTCACCGGCGTCCTGCTGGAGATCCCCTCCGGCGCCTGGGCCGACGCGGTCTCCCGACGCCTGCTGCTGTGGCTGGGCCCGCTCCTTGGCGGGGCCGGCTTCGCCCTCTGGGTGCTCTTCCCGTCGTACTGGGCCTTCGCGGCCGGATTCGTGCTGTGGGGCGTGCGCGGAGCGCTGAGCTCCGGCGCGCTGGAGGCGCTGGTCTACGAGGAACTGGAGCTGCTCGGCGCCGCCGACCGCTACGCCCGCGTGACGGGCCGCTCCCACGCGGCGGGCCAACTGGCCGCGATGGCGGCGATGGGCCTGGCCGGACCGGTCTTCGCGGCCGGCGGCTACCCGGCCGTCGGCGCGGCCAGCGTCCTCGCCTGCGTCCTCTGCGCCGCGACCGCGACCCGCTTCCCCGAACACCGGCGGCCCACCGGCGACGGCGACGGCTGGGCGGCGACCCTGCGGTCCGGACTCACCGACGCCCACCGCGACCGCTCGGTGCGCGGCGCCCTGCTGCTGGTTCCGGCCGTGACGGCGGTGTGGGGCGCCCTCGACGAGTACACGTCCCTGCTGGTCCGGGACACCGGCGTGACCGAGACCGCCGTTCCCTACTACCTGATGCTGATCTGGGCCGGCGTCACGGCCGGCAGCCTGCTCGCCGGGCCCGCCGAGCGGCTGGGCAGGACCGGATTCGCCGCCGTGCTCACGGGCTCCGCGCTCGCCCTCGCCGTCGGCGCGCCGGCCGGCACCCCGGCGGGCATCGTCCTGGTCGCCCTCGCCTTCGGCGGCTTCCAGCTGGCGACCGTCCTGGCCGACGTCCGGCTCCAGCACCGTATCGAGGGCACCGGCCGGGCCACCCTCACCTCGGTCGCGAGCCTGGGCACCGAGGTGGTGACCATCGGGGTCTACGGCGTGTACGGCGCCCTCGGCTCGGAGTTCGAGCACGGCACGGTGTTCGCGCTGTGCGCCGCGCCGTACCTGGTGACGGCACTGGCGGTTGCCCGGAGGAGGCGCACGCAATGAATCGCTGCCGAGGGCTCAGCAGACGCAACAGATCGTTCACCGGCGCGCAACGGCTCCTCCTTGTCGGGCCAGGCGCACCGCCCGTACCGTTTACGTGGCCCCCGCAACGACCTGGGTGGCACCCCACAAGCCCCCGCAACGAACTCGGTGGCCCCCACAACCACCCCTCCGCCCCGGTGAGGACCACGCATGCGCGCCGCCCTGCTCCAGAGCTCCGGACGTCCCGGCTCCGTCGTCGAGAACCTCAAGGTCCTCGACGAGGCCGCGGGCCGGGCCGTCGCCGCGGGTGCCGGGCTGCTCGTCGCGCCGGAGATGTTCCTCACCGGGTACGCCATCGGCGACGGCATCGCCCGTCTCGCCGAGCCCGCCGACGGCGACTCCGCCGACGCGGTCGCCGAACTCGCCGGCCGGCACGGGCTCGCCCTCGCCTACGGCTACCCCGAGCGCGACTCGGACGCGGTGTACAACTCCGCCCAGTTGATCTCCGCCGACGGAACCCGCCTCGCCAACTACCGCAAGACGCACCTCTTCGGCTGCTTCGAGCGCGACCACTTCACCCCCGGCGAGCAGCCGGTCGTCCAGGCCGAGCTGGACGGCCTCCGCGTCGGCCTCATGATCTGCTACGACGTCGAGTTCCCGGAGAACGTCCGCGCCCACGCGCTGGCCGGCACGGATCTGCTGCTCGTCCCGACCGCGCAGATGCACCCCTTCCAATTCGTCGCCGAGTCGATGATCCCGGTGCGCGCCTTCGAGAACCAGATGTACGTCGCGTACGTCAACCGGGTCGGCCAGGAGGGCGAGTTCGAGTTCGTCGGACTCTCCACGCTGGCCGGCCCCGACGGGGTCGCCCGAGCCCGGGCCGGACGCGGCGAGGAGCTGATCCTCGCCGACGCCGACCCCGTCGCCCTCACCGTCTCCCGCGAGGCGAACCCGTATCTGAAGGACCGTCGACCCGGTCTCTACGGGTCCCTCGTCTGAACCTCCCGAACCTTCACGCTGCAAGGAGTCCGTACCCCATGACGTCCATGGTGCCCAACGCCGTCGAGCACGCAGACGAGCCGCAGCAGCCGCCGATCACCATGTTCGGGCCGGACTTCCCGTACGCCTACGACGACTTCCTCGCCCACCCGGCGGGGCTCGGCCAGATCCCCGCGACCGAGCACGGCACCGAGGTGGCGGTGATCGGCGGCGGACTGTCCGGGATCGTCGCCGCCTACGAGCTGATGAAGATGGGCCTCAAGCCCGTCGTCTACGAGGCCGACCGGATCGGCGGACGGCTGCGGACCGTCGGTTTCGACGGCCCCGGCACCGAGGGCCTGACCGCGGAGATGGGCGCGATGCGCTTCCCGCCCTCCTCCACCGCCCTCCAGCACTACATCGACCTGGTCGGTCTGGAGACCCGCCCCTTCCCCAACCCCCTTGCGGAAGCCACCCCTTCGACGGTCGTCGACCTCAAGGGCGAGTCGCACTACGCCGAGACGGCCGCGGACCTCCCGCAGGTCTACCGCGATGTCGCCGAGGCCTGGAACAAGTGCCTCGAAGACGGCGCCGACTTCTCCGACATGAACCGCGCGATGCGCGAGCGGGACGTGCCGCGCATCCGGGAGATCTGGGCGAGGCTCGTCGAGAAGCTCGACAACCAGACCTTCTACGGTTTCCTCTGCGACTCCGAGTCCTTCAGGTCCTTCCGGCACCGCGAGATCTTCGGCCAGGTCGGCTTCGGCACCGGCGGCTGGGACACCGACTTCCCCAACTCCATCCTGGAGATCCTGCGCGTCGTCTACACCGAGGCCGACGACCACCACCGCGGCATCGTGGGCGGTTCCCAGCAACTCCCGCTGCGGCTCTGGGAACGCGAGCCGGAGAAGATCGTCCACTGGGCGTACGGGACGTCTCTCGCGAGCCTGCACCCGAACGGCGAGCCTCGCCCCGCCGTGACCCGGCTGCACCGCACCGCCGGCAACCGGATCACAGTCACGGACGCGAACGGCGACATCCGCACCTACCAGGCGGCGGTCTTCACCGCCCAGTCCTGGATGCTGCTCTCCAAGATCGCCTGCGACGACTCGCTCTTCCCGATCGACCACTGGACCGCCATCGAGCGCACCCACTACATGGAGTCGAGCAAGCTCTTCGTCCCCGTCGACCGCCCGTTCTGGCTCGACAAGGCCGTCGACGACAGGGGAAATCCGACCGGGCGGGACGTCATGTCGATGACGCTCACCGACCGTATGACGCGCGGGACCTACCTCCTCGACGACGGCCCGGACCGGCCCGCCGTCATCTGCCTCTCCTACACCTGGTGCGACGACAGCCTGAAGTGGCTGCCGCTGTCCGCGAACGAGCGGATGGAGGTCATGCTGAAGTCGCTCGGCGAGATCTACCCGAAGGTCGACATCAGGAAGCACGTCATCGGCAGCCCGGTGACGGTGTCGTGGGAGAACGAGCCCTACTTCATGGGCGCGTTCAAGGCCAACCTGCCCGGCCACTACCGCTACCAGCGCCGCCTGTTCACCCACTTCATGCAGGACCGGCTGCCCGCCGACAAGCGGGGCGTCTTCCTCGCCGGCGACGACGTCTCCTGGACGGCGGGCTGGGCGGAGGGCGCGATCCAGACCGCGCTGAACGCCGTCTGGGGCGTCATGCACCACTTCGGCGGCGCGACGGACGCCACCAACCCGGGCCCGGGCGACGTGTACGACGAGATCGCGCCGGTCGAGCTGCCGGAGGACTGAGCGCGCCTCACAGGGGCGTGAGCAGCATGCGCCCCGCGAAGCCGACCGCCGTGTCGAGACGTTCGGTGAACTCCTGGGCCACGTCCGGGAGTCCGCGCAGCGCCCACAGCGCCCTCGCCGCCGTCCAGGTGGCGTCCCGGGCCCGCTCCAGGCTCCAGGAACCGAGCAGGTGGGTGAGCGGATCGGCGATCTGGAGCAGGTCGGGGCCCGGCATCAGCTCCTCGCGGATGCGTTCCTCCAGCGCGACCAGGACATCGCCCACCCGCTCGTACTCGTCCGCCAGGTCGGCCGGTTCACAGCCGAGGCTACGACAGGCGTCCACGACGGCCAGCGCGAGATCGTGTCCGATGTGCGCGTTGATGCCCGCGATCGCGAACTGCAGGGGGCGTACGCCGGGATGGTGGCGCATCTGGAACAGCGGGCGCCAGCAGGCCGGCGGCCGTCGGTCGGCGGCGACCGCGTCCACCGCCGCGAGGTAGCGCTCGGCGAACCGCACGTCCAGCGTGGCCGCGGCCCGCGCGTCGGTGAGCCGGCCGGTGTCGATCCGCCGGTCGACCTCCCAAGTCACCGCGAGGTAGACGCGGTTGAAGACCGCGAGTCCGTCCTGCGGTGGCAGGGCCGCGTCCAGGGCGCACATCCGGGCGAGCACGTCGTCGACGGTCGGGTCCGTTGCCGGGTCCGTCGCGTCGGTGGTGTCCATGGGCGGGTGGACAGAAGTGGTGAACTGTTCCCATTGGGGCATGGGGGAAGGTTCGCAGCCCTAGGCTGGCCCGCGCGTCGGCCGTCCGGTCGCTTTCCCCGGAACGGGGCAACGGGCCCGGCGCGGGGGAGGGGGAACAGCACGGTGCCAGAGGTACGTGAGTGGCGGGCCGGCCGTCGGGGTGTCATGGTCGCGGTCGCCGCGGCGGTGGTCGCGCTGGGCACCGCGGCCGGGACGATGACCGCGCTCGGGGCGGGGGACGACGGACGGGAACAGCGCGGGGCGCGACCACGCGCGAGTTCCACGACCCCCTCCGCGTCGCCTTCTTCGTCGCCCTCGCCATCCCCCTCGCCCTCCCCCTCGGTTTCGCCTTCTCCCACGAGGGCCGCGGTCGGTGCGACGCCCGCCCCCAGCCGCACGGTGCGGAAGACGCGGGCCGTGTCCCGTCTCTACCGGCACCCCGACTCCCAGGTGCTCGACTGGCTGCGCGACCACCCGGCCGACCCGCGCCGGGCGGTCATCGAGTCCCGGATAGCCGGCCGGCCCGCCGCCGTGTGGTTCACCGAGTACACCCCGGACACGATCACCGCGCGGGTCCGCACGGTCACCTCCACCGCCGCGGCGCAGCGCCGGGTGCCGGTCCTCGTGGTGTACGCGATCCCGGACCGCGACTGCGGCGGCGCCTCCGAGGGCGGCGCGCCCGACCTGGACTCCTACGACGGCTGGATCGACCGGTTCGCCGCAGGGCTCGGCTCCGGCGAGGCCGTGATCGTCCTGGAGCCCGACTCGATCGCCCAGTCCGACTGCCTCGACGAGGGAGCGCGCGCTGACCGTTTCGCCGCGCTGGCCCGTGCCGGGCGCGTCCTGAAGTCGGCGAACCCGAAGGCCCGTGTGTACTACGACGCCGGTCACTCCGGCTGGAACAGCCCCGCGCGGCAGGCCGACCTGCTCAGGGAGGCGGGCGCCGCGTCCGCGTTCTCCGACGGCGTGTTCAGCAACGTCTCCAACTTCCACACCACGGCCGACGAGACCGCCTACGACCGGCGTGTCCTGGATGCCCTCGGCGGTCCGGCGGGCCTCGGTGCCGTGATCGACACCAGCCGCAACGGAAGCGGCGCCCCCGCCGACGAGGAGTGGTGCGACCCGGACGGGCGGCGGATCGGCCGGACGCCCACGCTCGACACCGGCGAGGCCCGCATCGACGGCTACCTGTGGGTGAAACTGCCGGGGGAGTCCGACGGCTGCAAGGGCGCCGCGGGCGAGTTCAGCCCGTCGTACGCCTACGAACTGGCCTCGCCCTGACGCTCCTTCAGGGGCGTGGGCCGGGCACCGCCGCCGCCCGCGGGCCGGTCTTCGCGGTGGTCGGCCGCTCGCCGCCGCGCAGGACGCCCGCGAACACCATGAGCCCGCAGGCCAGCGCCGTGACCACGCCGAACGACACCATCAGGCTGGTCGCCTGGGCCACCCCGCCGATCAGGCTCGGCGCGATCAGCCCGGAGGTGTACGTGATCGTCGCGACGCCCGCGATGGCCTGACTGGGGTTCGGCCCGCTGTGCCCGGCCGCGGCGAAGCACAGCGGTACGACGACGGCGATGCCGAGGCCCATCAGGCCGAACCCGGCCATCGCCACCGCCGGATGCCCGGCGAGGACGATCAGCAGGCCGCCCAGCGCGGCCAGCGCGCCTCCCGCCCGGACGGTCCGCACCGCGCCGAAGCGGTTCACCACCGCGTCGCCCACGATCCGGGCCGCCGCCATCGTGAGCATGAAGCCGGTCGTGCAGGCCGCGGCGAGGCCGGCCGACGCCTCCAGCCGGTCGCGCAGATAGACCGCCGACCAGTCCAGGCTCGCCCCCTCCGCGAACACCGCGCAGAACCCGACCGCGCCGATCAGCACCGCCGTGCGCGGCGGCAGCGCGAAGCGCGGCGGCGGCTCCTCGTCCTCGGTGGGCCTGAGGTCCGGCACCCAACGGCAGACCAGCATTCCGAGCGCGGTCAGCGTGGCAGCCGCCAGGGCGTGGTGCACACGCGCGTCCGAACCCAGATGCGCGGCGAGGGTGCCCGCCGCCGAGCCGATCAACGCGCCGACGCTCCACATGCCGTGCAGCCCGGACATGATCGACTTGCCGAGCTGCCGCTCCACCTCGACGCCGAGCGCGTTCATCGCCACGTCCGCCATGCCCGAGGTCGCGCCGTACACGAACATCGCCAGGCAGAGCGTGAGCAGGTTCGGCGCCAGCGACGGCAGGGTGAGCGACAGCGTCCACAGGGCGAGCAGGACGCGCAGTGTGGCACGGCTGCCGAAGCGGTGGGTTATCCGGCCGGCCAGCGGCATCGCGCAGGACGCGCCGAACGCGGTGAACGCCAGCGAGAAGCCGAGCTGGCCCGCGCTCACCCCGGCGTGGTCCTGGATCCACGGCACGCGCGTGGCGAACGAGCCGGTGACCCCGCCGTGCACGGTGAACGCGGCCGCCACGGCGTACCGGGCGCGCCCGACCCCCGACGGCGCCTGGACCACATCGCTCATTCTGCTGCCCCTCCCGGCTCTCTGCCGTCCCACTGCGGCGCGGTCGTAAACTGGCGATCGGTAAACTATCAGGAACCCTGCCTGATAAATAGATGGCTTTCCGGACCGCTCGATCGGCCGGCCATGGGAGGATCCGCGCATGCCCGCATCCCCGAGCACCGCCCGGGCCATCAACGACCGGCTCGCCCTGCGGCTCCTGCAGGACGAGGGCCCGTTGACGGCGGGGCAGTTGAAACAGCTCACCGGCCTCTCCCGGCCGACGGTCGCCGACCTGGTCGAGCGCCTCACCGCCGCCGGTCTGATCGAGGTCGCGGGGGAGACCGGCGAGCAGCGCCGCGGGCCCAACGCCAGGCTGTACGGCCTGGTCGCCGACCGCGCCCAGCTGGCCGCCCTGGACGTCCGCACCGAGGGCGTCGCCGTGCTCGTGTCCGACCTGGTGGGCCGGGTGCTCGCGGAGGCGTCGGTGCCGATCGACGGCGACATGGGCACCGGGCCCGCCGTCGAACAGGCGGTGACGCTGGTCGAGCGGGTGGCGAAGGAGGCGGGGGCCGACCGGCTGCACACCGTCGGCATCGGCGCGCCCGGCCTGATCGACCCGGCGAGCGGCGAACTGTACGACTCCGGCGGGCTGCCCGAGTGGCACCGGAGGCTGGTGGCCGTCCTCCAGGAACGCCTCCCGCACGCGCGCGTGAGCGTCGAGAACGAGACCAACCTCGCCGCCCTGGCCGAGCAGCGGGAGGGCGCCGCCCGGGACCGCGACACCTTCGTCCTCCTGTGGCTCGGCCACGGCACCGGCGCGGCCGTCGTCCTCGACGGTCACCTGCGCCGGGGCGCCTCCGGCGGCACGGGCGAGATCGGCTTCCTCCCGGTGCCTGGCACCGGCGCCCTCCCGTCGGCCACGGACTGCGAGGGCGGTTTCCACTCCCTGGCGGGCTCGGCGGCGATCGCGGCACTCGCGCGCGACCACGGACTGCCGGCCCTTCCGGAGGGAGAGGAACCGGCGGGCGCGGCGGGGGTACGGGAGGCGGTCCGCCTGATCGGAGGTGTGGGTGTGGGCGCGGCCAGCGGTGGGAGTGGTGCGGCGGCGGGAGGTGTGGGTGTGGGCGCGGGTGGGGCCTCGGCCGGAGGTGAGGGTGGGGCCGCGGCCCGAGGTGACGGTGGGGCCTCGGCCGGAAGTGAGGGTGGGGCCGCGGCCCGAGGTGACGGTGTCGGCGCGGCCGGTCGGTTCCTGGACGCCCTCGCCGAACGCATCGCCCTCGGTGTCGCCTCCGTCGTGGCCGTCCTCGATCCCGGGTGCGTGGTGCTGGGTGGCGAGGTCGGGCGGGCCGGCGGGTCCGTGCTGGCCGAGCGGGTGGCCGTACGGCTTCGGCTGATGGCGCCGCTGCCCACCGAGGTGCGGCCCAGCGCCCTGGGCGGTGGCGCGGTCCTGCGCGGCGCACTGCTCACGGCACGCGAGTCCGCGCAGGAGGAGCTGTTCGGGACGCCTTAGTGGCGGACCTGGCGAAGCGTGCGGGAGCGTGCCGCCAGGTACTCCTCGAACGTGCCCTTCCCCACCGCCCGTTCCGGCGCCAGATGACCCCCCGCCCGGAACCCCCGGTAGGCCGCGCCCCACAGCGGCACGTGCACCAGCCGCCGCCGCTTGCCGCTCGCCCTCAGATACGCGCGGGTCAGCGACTCGAACGTACGGACCTCCGGCCCCGCCATGTCCTCGACCCGCCCCGCAGGCGCGCCGACCGCCAGCTCCACGAGCCGGTCCGCGACCTCGGCCACCTCCACCGGCTGGTCGCTCACCCCGGCCGGCAGGAACATCACCGGCACCCTGGCCAGCCCCTCGAACAACCGGAGCAGCAGATCGTGGAACTGGGTCGCGCGCAGCACGGTCCAGCCGAGGCCGGACTCCTCCAGCAGCCTCTCCACGCCGAGCTTCATCCTGTAGTAGCCGAACGGCACCCGGTCCACCCCGACGATCGAGATGTAGACCAGGTGCCGTACCCCCGCCGTCCGCGCCGCCGCGATCAGGTTCGCCGCCGCCCGCTCGTCGCCCCCGAGCGGGGTGCTCGCGCAGTGCACGACCGTGTCCACGCCGACGAGCGCCGCGTCCAGGCCCGGTCCGCCCTCCCGCAGGTCGACGCCGTACGGCTGACTGTGCCGGCTCAGTACCCGCACCTCGTGGCCGTCCGTCCGCAGCCGCTCGGCGAGGCGCCGGCCGAGGGTTCCGGTGCCACCGGTCACCAGGATCGTGGTCAAGCTGCTCAGCCCCTTCCGACACGGACGCCCCGGTCGGACGCCCTCCGCCAGCCGAGACCGAGAGGCCCCCACGAAAAGTGACGGGCCCCGGCGGTCACGCCAGCTGACGCCGTACGAAGTCCAGCTTGTCCGGGTTCAGCACGGCCCGCACGCCCACGATCCGTCCGTCGCGGTACTCGAACCCGATCGCGCTGACCAGGACGCCGTCCTCCCAGGCGAGCAGGCCGGGCGTGCCGTTGAGCTCGGACACCGAGAACGTGACCCGCGCGGCGAATTTCTTGAAGATGCCCCCCAGGAACCGCATGACCTTCTCGCGTCCCTCGATCGGCTGCGGCGCCGCGGAGACCTTGCCGCCGCCGTCGCCCCACCAGGTCACGTCGTCCGCGAGCAGCCGTTCCAGGTCGGAGAGGTCCCCCTCCCGGGCCGCCGCCAGGAACGAGGCGACCAGCTCCTCCTGCCGCTCCGGAACCACCTCGAAGCGGCCCTCCTCCAGCGCCAGCCGCTGCTCCGCCCGCCGGTACAGCTGACGGGAGTTGGCCTCGGTCAGGTCGAGCGTCTCCGCGATCTCCCGGTGGCTGTACGCGAACGCCTCCCGCAGCACGTACACCGCCCGCTCGGTGGGCGTCAGCCGCTCGAGGAGCACCAGCATCGCGAGCGAGACGGCGTCCCGCCGCTCGGCCGACTCCAGCGGTCCCAGGGTGCCGTCGGACGTGACGACCGGCTCGGGCAGCCAGGGTCCGACATAGGTCTCACGCCGCGCCCGGGCGGAGGTCAGACGGGTGAGGCAGAGGTTGGTGACGGTCTTCGCCAGCCAGGCCGCCGGGTGCGTGATCACACTGCGGTCGGCCCCGCTGAACCGCAGATAGGCGTCCTGGACGGTGTCCTCGGCCTCCTCGGCGGAGCCGAGCATCCGGTAGGCCAGCCGGAACATCCGGGGACGGTGGGTCTCGAACTCCTCGGCGATCGTGGTCGTCGTCATGGAGCCACCCTGTCAGAACCGGCCCTGTGAGCCACCCCACACCCTTCACCCGTATGGGCGCGCATCGGGCGTGGCACACTGACCGTGTACCTAAAGCAGCGCACTCCGGGGTCGGTGAAAGTCCGAACCGGCGGTTACAGTCCGCGACCCGGTCACTTCCAGTGGCCGGTTGACCAGGTGAAATTCCTGGACCGACGGTTAAAGTCCGGATGGGAGGCAGTGCGCGGCGGGCGGGCATTCGTGCGCGCCGCCGTATGTGTACTCGTCCAGGCGGACGAGTCTGTCGGCGTCGCCCCGGTGTTCTCGTCCGTGTTCTCTGTCGTCATCGACAGCCCCGGAGTCCGTGCCCGAATGAGGCAGGAGGACCCGGGAAGTGTTCACCGGAATCGTCGAAGAGCTGGGTGAGGTCACCGCCGTCGAGAGTCTCGGCGACGCCTCCCGCTTCCGGCTGCGTGGCCCCGTCGTGACCGACGGCGCGAAGCACGGCGACTCCATCGCCGTGAACGGTGTCTGTCTCACCGTCGTCGAGCACGAGGGCGACGAGTTCACCGCCGACGTCATGGCGGAGACCCTCGACCGCTCCAGCCTCGGCGCCCTCGCCGTGGGCTCCCGTGTCAACCTCGAACGCCCCACCGCCGTCGGCGACCGCCTCGGCGGACACATCGTGCAGGGCCATGTCGACGGCACGGGCCGGGTGTTGGAGCGCAAGCCCTCCGAGAACTGGGAGATCGTCAAGGTCTCCCTCCCCGCCGACCTCGCCCGCTACGTGGTCGAGAAGGGCTCCATCACCGTCGACGGCATCAGCCTCACGGTCGTCGAGGCCGGCCCCGACTACTTCACCGTCAGCCTGATCCCCACCACGCTCGCCCTGACCACGCTCGGCCGCAAGCAGCCCGGCGACCCGGTCAACCTCGAGGTGGACATCGTCGCCAAGTACGTCGAGCGCCTCCTGGCGAACACGCAGGGAGCGGGCCGGTGAACTCGCTGAACTCCGAGGCGTTCACCCTCCTCGACCAGCACATCATCTGGTCGGACATGATCGGCAACACCCTCGGCCTGATCACCCTCGCCCTCGGCTGGCGGCGCTCCCTGCTGACCTGGCCCGTGCAGTTCCTCTCCGGCCTGGTCCTCTTCACCGCCTTCTACGGCCATCTCGCGGGCAGTGCCGGCAAGCAGGTCGTCGTCATGGTCGTCGCCCTGTACGGCTGGTGGCAGTGGAACCGCTACAAGGGGCAGTCCGAAGACGGAGGGGCCGGAGGTGACGGCCACATCGTGCCGCGCTTCGCCACCTGGCCCGAGCGCGGAGCGATGATCGGCGCCGCCGCCGTCGGCACGGTCGCCGTCGCCCTGCTCTTCGAGAACTACCCGTCCCTGTCCTGGGACCCCTGGCCGGACGCGTACATCTTCGTCGGCACGATCGTCGCCATGTACGCCCAGGCCCGCGGCATGGTCGAGTTCTGGATCGCCTGGCTTCTCGTCGACGTCGTCGGCGTCCCCCTCAACTTCGCCAACGGCTACGCCTTCTCCGGCTTCGTCTACGTCATCTACGGCGCGCTCGTCCTGTGGGGCCTGCGCGACTGGTGGCTGCGCTCCCGTCAGGGCACGCGGCCCGCTCTGGAAGGAGCGACGGCATGAGCACGGCACCGATCCTGTACAGCACCGAAGGTCTGGAGGACCTCACACTCGACCCCGTCGAGCAGGCCATCGCCGACATCGCGGCCGGCCGCCCGATCGTGGTCGTCGACGACGAGGACCGCGAGAACGAGGGCGACCTCGTGGTCGCCGCCGAGAAGGCCACCCCCGAGATCGTCGCCTTCATGATGAGCGAGTGCCGCGGCCTGATCTGCGCCCCCATGGAGGGCGAGGAACTCGACCGGCTGAAGCTCCCCCAGATGGTCGAGGACAACACCGAGTCGATGAAGACCGCGTTCACGGTCTCCGTCGACGCGTCCGCCGCGCACGGCGTCACCACCGGTATCTCCGCCGCCGACCGCGCCATCACCCTCCAACTCCTGGCGGGCGGCGCCGCGGAGCCGACGGACCTCGTCCGCCCCGGCCACATCTTCCCCCTCCGCGCCAGGCCCGGCGGTGTGCTGACCCGCAACGGCCACACCGAGGCCGCCGTCGACCTCGCCCGCCTCGCCGGACTGCGCCCGGCCGGCGCGATCGTCGAGATCGCCGGGGAGGACGGCCGTATGCTCCGCCTCCCGGAACTGATCCCGTTCGCCCGCAAGCACGGCCTGACGATCATCTCCATCGAGGACCTCATCGCCTACCGCCGCAGCTCCGAGCCGACGGTCCGCCGCGAGGCCGAGACCCGGCTGCCCACCGTCCACGGCACCTTCACCGCCTACGGCTACCGCTCCACCGCCGACGGCGTCGAGCATGTCGCCCTCGTCCACGGCGAGATCGGCGAAGGCGAGGACGTCCTCGTCCGCGTCCACTCCGAATGCCTCACCGGCGACGTCTTCGCCTCGCTGCGCTGCGACTGCGGCCCCCAGCTCGACGCGTCCCTGGAACGCATCCAGAGCGAGGGCCGGGGCGTGCTCGTCTACCTGCGCGGACACGAGGGCCGGGGCATCGGCCTGCTGTCCAAACTGAGGGCGTACGAACTCCAGGAGCAGGGCCACGACACCCTCGACGCCAACCTGGAGCTGGGCCTGCCCGCCGACGCCCGCGACTACGGCGCCGGCGCGCAGATCCTCGAGGACCTCGGCGTGCGCAGCGTCCGGCTGATGACCAACAACCCCGAGAAGACCGACGCGCTCGTCCGGCACGGCATCGAGGTGACCAAGCGCGAGCCGATGCCCGTGCAGGCGGGCGAGCACAACATCCGCTACCTGCGCACCAAGCGCGACCGGATGGGACACGACCTGCCCTGGCTGGACACGGCACCCGTGTCCCCCTGCGGCAACCAGTAACGACAGCACTTCTAGGAGAGACGTGAGCGGCAAGGGCGCACCGGAACTGTCCGTACGCAATGTGGGTGACCTCAGGGTCGCCGTCATCGCGGCACAGTGGCACGAGAAGGTGATGGACGGTCTGGTCGACGGCGCGCTGCGCGCCCTGCACGACCTGGGCATCGACGAACCGACCCTCCTGCGGGTCCCCGGCAGCTGGGAGCTCCCGGTCGTCGCCAAGGTCCTCGCGGGCCGCGGCTACGACGCGATCGTCGCCCTGGGGGTCGTCATCCGCGGCGGCACCCCCCACTTCGAGTACGTGTGCCAGGGCGTCACCCAGGGCCTCACCCAGGTCTCCGTCGAGACCGGCGTCCCCGTCGGCTTCGGTCTCCTCACCTGCGACACCGAGGAACAGGCCCTGGACCGGGCCGGCCTGGCGGGCTCCAACGAGGACAAGGGGCACGAGGCGGTGACGGCGGCGGTGTCGACCGCGGCCACCCTCCGCTCAGTATCTGAACCCTGGAGGTAGGCAGTCCGGCACAACGGCTAGGGTGAGCAGCACCATGTCCAAGAAGACGTTCGAGGAGCTCTTCTCCGAGCTCCAGCAGAAGGCCGCCACCGGCGACCCCGCCACCTCCCGCACCGCCGAACTGGTCGGCAAGGGCGTCCATGCCATCGGCAAGAAGGTCGTCGAAGAGGCCGCCGAGGTCTGGATGGCCGCCGAGTACGAGGGCAAGGAGGCAGCCGCCGAGGAGATCTCTCAGCTGCTCTACCACGTCCAGGTGATGATGGTCGCCCGCGGAATCTCACTGGACGACGTGTACGCCCACCTGTAAAACCCCTTTCAGACAACTCACCCCTTTTCACGTTCACGCGAAGGACACCGACCTCATGCTGCGCATCGCCGTCCCCAACAAGGGTTCCCTCTCAGGCCCTGCGGCGGACATGCTGCATGAGGCCGGCTACCAGCAGCGCCGCGAGTCCAAGGAACTGCGCATCGTCGACCCGGAGAACGAGGTCGAGTTCTTCTACCTCCGCCCCCGCGACATCGCGATCTACGTCTCCTCCGGCCGCCTCGACATCGGCATCACCGGCCGCGACCTGCTCATCGACTCCGGCGCCGGCGCCGAGGTGATCCTCCCGCTCGGCTTCGCCCGCTCCACCTTCCGCTTCGCCGCCAAGCCGGGCACCGTCGGCGCCATCGAGGACCTCAAGGGCAAGACGGTCGCCACCTCCTACGAGGGCATCGTCGCCGGACACCTGGCCGAGCACGGCATCGAAGCCTCCGTCGTCCACCTCGACGGCGCCGTGGAGACCGCCATCGAACTCGGTGTCGCCGAGGTCATCGCCGATGTCGTCGAGACCGGGACCTCGCTGCGCAACGCCGGTCTGGAGGTGTTCGGCGAGCCCATCATGAAGTCCGAGGCCGTCGTGATCCGCCGCGTCGGCGCGGAGGCCGAAGACACCGCCGAGCCGAAGGTCCAGCAGTTCCTGCGCCGCCTCCAGGGCGTACTGGTCGCCCGGACGTACGTGATGATGGACTACGACTGCCGCGTCGAGCAGCTGGAGAAGGCCGTCGCGCTGACCCCCGGCCTGGAGTCGCCGACCGTCTCCCCGCTGCACAACGAGGGCTGGGTCGCCGTCCGCGCCATGGTCCCCGCCAAGGAGGCGCAGCGGATCATGGACGACCTGTACGACATCGGCGCCCGGGCCATCCTGACCACGGCCATCCACGCCTGCCGCCTCTGACCTCAGCCCCTTACCTCAGCCGGGAACATGTCCGATCTTCCGGGTAGCGAACTGCCCAACCTGCCCGTCACCTTCCGGCCAGGCCGTACCCGCGCGGTGCTGCTCTCGGCCGGGGTGGCGATCTTCCTCGTCATCTCCGCCATCGCGATGCTGCTGGAGAAGCTCGGCCCGGGGGAGCGACTCAGCTTCGTCTTCACCGGTGGCCTGATCTTCTGGGTGCTGGCCCGGCTCGCCCGGGTCCGGGTCGTCGCCGACGACTCCGGTGTCACCGTCGTGAACATCGCGAGCAGCCGCCGTCTGGACTGGGCCGAGATCATCCAGGTGAACCTCCGTCCGGGCGACCCCTGGGTGTTTCTCAACCTCACCGACGGCACCAGCCTGCCCGCGCTCGGCATCCAGCCCGGCATCGACAAGCAGCAGGCCATCGCGGACGCACGGGCGCTGCGCGCGCTCGTCGAGGCCCGCTCCGTCCGGGACCCCGAAGCGTCCACAGGGCAAGATCAGGGCTGACTCGGGGACATCCACCCTGCCGCAACGGGCCCTGTCTTGATTAATCTGGTGACGGAGGCGTTCCCTTTGGCCCTCCGCCCCTGTTGTGCCCTGCCGGGTTCACAGGGGTTCCTGCTACCCGAGGAGTGACCCTCTCCGGCGATGGACGGTTCGTCCTGTAGTACCTGCGCCGCCCCCTTCCCTGCTGAGGCGGCGGCAACATGACCATCCCCCTGCTGCTCCTGGCAGCCGCGTTCCTGCTCATCCTCGCCAACGGCTTCTTCGTCGCCGCCGAGTTCGGCCTCGTCACGGTCGAGCGCCCGGAGGCGGAGAAGGCGGCCGCCGAGGGCGACAAGCGAGCCCGTACGGTCGTGGAGTCGCTGAAGGAGCTCTCGTTCCAGCTCTCCGGCACCCAGCTCGGCATCACCATCACCTCGCTGGTCGTCGGCATGCTCGCCGAACCCGCGCTCGCCGAGCTGCTGCACGGCCCGTTCACCGCGATCGGCATCCCCGAGGGCGCCGTCTCCGGGGTCGCCGTGGTCGTCGGCATGCTGCTGGCGTCCGCCGTCCAGATGGTGATCGGCGAGCTCGTGCCCAAGAACTGGGCGGTGTCCAGGCCCCTGCAGGTCGCGCGCTTCGTCGCCGGCCCGCAGCACACCTTCTCCCGTCTGTTCCGCCCGGTGATCTCGGTCCTCAACACCGTGGCCAACCGGCTGGTGCGCGCCCTGGGCGTCGAGCCCACCGAGGAGCTGGCCTCCGCCCGCACCCCCGGTGAACTCGTCTCGCTGGCCCGCCACTCGGCCCAGGCCGGGGCGCTCGAACAGGACACGGCGGACCTCTTCGTCCGGACCCTGTCCCTGGCCGAGCTCACCGCCCAGCATGTGATGACCCCACGCGTGAAGGTCAGCGCCCTGCAGTCCTCGGCCACCGCCGAGGACGTGGTCAACCTGACCCGGGCCACCGGCCTGTCCCGTTTCCCCGTCTACCGCGAGAAGATCGACGAGATCGTCGGCATGGCCCACCTCAAGGACGCTCTGGCCGTCCCCGTCCGCGACCGCCTGCGCACCCCGGTCGTGCGTATCGCCCGCCCGGCGCTGCTGGTCCCCGAGACCCTGCCCGTCCAGCCCCTGCTGGCCCGGCTGCGCAGCGAACAGCCCATCGCCGTCGTCGTCGACGAGTACGGCGGCACGGCCGGCGTGGTCACCCTGGAGGACATCGTCGAGGAGATCGTCGGCGAGGTCCGCGACGAGCACGACGGCCAGGACACCCCCGAACTCGCCCCCGCCCCGCCCGAGGACGGCAGGCCCGCCTGGGATGTCGACGGCAGCTGCCGGGTCGACACCCTCCAGCGCATAGGCCTGGAGGTGCCCGAGGGGCCGTACGAGACGGTCGCGGGCCTCGTCGCCGACCTGCTCGGCCGGATCCCGGCCGTGGGCGACCGGGCCGAACTGCCCGGCTGGCGCCTCTCGGTACGCAGGGTCGGCCACTACCGTGCCGAACGGATCCGGCTGGTGCGCACCGGGCGGGTCGTGGAGGTCTCCCGATGAACGTCCTCCAACTCGTCTTCGCCGCGCTCCTGGTCCTCGCCAACGGCTTCTTCGTCGGCGCCGAGTTCGCGCTCGTCTCCGTCCGTCGCAGCCAGATCGAGCCACTCGGCACCGCCCGGGCCCGCCAGGTCCTGCACGGTCTGGAGCGGCTGCCGCAGATGATGGCCGCCGCCCAGTTCGGCATCACCCTCTGCTCGCTCACCCTGGGCGCGGTCGCCGAACCGACGGTCGCCGAGCTGCTGGAGCCGTTCTTCGAGTGGATCCACCTCCCGCACGGGATGATCCACCCCCTGGGCTATGTCATAGCCCTGGCGGCCGTGGTCTTCTTCCACCTCGTCATCGGCGAGATGGTCCCGAAGAACCTCGCCATGGCGGCCCCGGAGAAGGCCGCGCTGTGGCTCAGCCCCGGTCTGGTGGCCTTCGCCCGCGTCTGCCGGCCGATCACCGTCGCCCTCGGCGCCTGCGCCCAGGGCATCCTGCGGCTCTTCCACGTCGAGCCGAAGGACGAGGTCGAGGCGGTCGTCACCAGCGAGCAGCTGAACCGTCTCCTGGAGGACTCCGGCCAGGCCGGCCTCCTCGGCCCCGAGGAGCAGGAGCGCCTGGAGGACGCGCTGGAACTGGGCTCCCGCCCGGTCACGGACGTCCTCCTCAAGCGGGACTCGCTGGTCACGGTCAGCCCCTCCGTCACCCCCGGCGAGATCGTCGAGCTCACCGCCCGTACCGGCTACTCCCGCTTCCCCGTCGCCGCGGAGAAGGGCGCCTACATGGGCTACCTCCATGTGAAGGACGTCCTCGACGCGGAGGACTCCGAGCGGGCGGTCCCCCAGCAGGTCTGGCATCCCATGACGACCCTCCGCTCCGACCTCCCCCTGGACGACGCCCTCACGGTCATGCGCCGCGCGGCGACCCACCTCGCCCAGGTCGCGGACGCCTCCGGCAAGGTCCTGGGCCTGGTCGCCCTGGAGGACGTACTGGAACTCCTGGTGGGCGAGGTCACGGACCCGGCCCACCGGGAGATCCCGGAGGTCAGACTGACCGAACCAAGGCCGAGCGACGCACCGGAGGAAGTCCTGACGCCCTAGCTGCGGGCGCGGGTGCCGCTGTACAGCCGCCCTCCCCCTGGCTGCGGGCATGCGTGCAGCTCGGGGCGGCACGGGTGGGCGCAGCGGCACCCCGCAAGCGCGGGCAAGTGAAACCCACCCCCCGCCCCAGCACCGATGGCTAGATCGCCGACGGATCCTGCGGCCCCCGACCCGACAGCACCTCTCCATACGCCTGCATCAGATCCGGCAGCCGCAGCGTCGACAACTCGTCCCGCGTCAGCGCACCCGGATACGTCGACAACCGAAGATCCCGGTACGCACAGCTCTTCTCGTACAGCGTCCGCAGGAACCGCCCGTTCCCCAGCTCGTCGATCCACCCCTGGTCGACGACATGCCCCGCGATGGAGCGCAGCTCGTCCAGCGCCTCCTCGTCCCACACGTCACCGTTCTCCGCGGCCAGCACCTCGCCGATGGAGGTGAGTTCGAGAGGGCGGTAGGAAGGGAAGTCCACGCGCGTGGTGAAGCGTGAGGACAGCCCCGGGTTGGCGGCGAGGAGCCGGTCCATGCCCTCCGGGTAGCCCGCCAGGATCACCACCAGGTGGTCCCGGTTGTCCTCGGCCCGCTTCAGCAGCACCTGAAGCGCCTCGTCGCCGTACGCGTCGCCCTTGCCGTAGCCGGAGTTGGAGAGCGAGTACGCCTCGTCGACGAAGAGGACGCCCCCGAGGGCGGAGTCGATCAGTTCGTTCGCCTTGACCGCCGTCTGGCCGAGGTACTCGCCGACCAGGTCGGCCCGCTGGGCCTCCACGAGATGGTCGCCGCCGAGCAGACCGAGGGCGTAGAAGACCCGGCCGAGGATGCGGGCCACCGTGGTCTTGCCGGTGCCGGACGGGCCGGAGAAGACGAAGTGCCGCTTCGGCGGCTGGACCGGAAGGCCCTGCCCGGCCCGCAGCCGGGCCATGTTGAGCTGTGCCGACAAGGCCTTGACCTGGCGTTTCACCGGTTCCAGCCCCACCATGCGCTCCAGTTCGGCGAGCGCCTCCTCGAGGAGGACGGGGTCGGTGGGCCCGGCCGGCAGCGGGGACGACGGTACGGCCGTCTTCGCGCGCACCACCGGGTCGCCGACCGTCGGCAGCGGCCCGACCGGCGGCAGGTCGGACGGCTCGGGGAGCTTCAGGTCCCTGCCCTCCGTGCCGAACAGCGGGTCGAGGGCGTCCGGCCCGTCCCCGACGTCCTGCCCGACCCCGGTGAGCGTGATCGCCGCGAGGTCGGCGGAATCGTCGTACCCGTCCCCCTCGGAGATCGCGGCCAGCCGGGCCGAGGTGTCCATGAAGGCCGGGTCGACCCGGTGCACGGCCCGGTAGAGGGGGAGGGCGGCGGCCGAGCGTCCGGTGCCCTCATGGGCCCGGGCCAGCCAGTACCGCAGCTCCTTGCGCTGCGGCTGTTCGCTGCGACAGCGCATCAGGGACGCCGAGAGCAGCGGCTCGGCCTGGCCGTACATCTCCAGGCGGACTCTGGCCATCCCCCCGAACAGTCCGGCCTCGATGCCGAGGAGCGGGTCGTTCACGAGCGGGTCGGTGTGCCGGACCAGCTGTTCCCAGTCCTTGACCAGATAGGCGCGGCAGGCGTGCAGAAAGCGGACCTGGTGGTCGGCGTCGACGGGCGGCAGCCCGGCCAGCGCCCGGTCCAGCTCGGGGACGTGTCTGCCGTCCAGCCAGTGCGAGGCGTGCGCGAGCAGCAGATCGCGCGGGCTCTCCAGGACCGGCTGCACCCACCACCCCAGCCAGTACCAGGAGTTGAGCGTCCGGCGGTGCCGGGTGCGCTGTTCGCCGAAGCGGTCCCGGTGCCGGAACATCCGCAGCAGCGCGGTCGTCGTGTCGACCCGCAGCGCGTGCAGGCCGAGCCAGCCGTCGGCCATCCCGGGGTCGATCCGCACCGCGGTGCGGAACTCCTCCTCCGCCTGCGGATAGGCGCCCATGGTGTAGGCGTCCACGCCTCGCAGCCAGGCCAGGTCGGCCGGGGCTTCGAGGCCCTGCGTGCCGAAGTCCATCACGTCCCCCACAAACCGTGCCCCCGTCGGTTTGCCACCGGGCCGTTGCCCGCCGGCTGCCTTGGTCGAACCGCTGTGCCGCGGACCGGAGTTGCAAGGTGCGCGGCAGCTGTCCGTAGATCGCACCGAGGGCATCGTACCTGCGGGGGAGGGGCCCGCCGAAGGGTGCCGCACAGGCCGTTTGACGAGGTGGGAGCAGATGGGGCGCACCCCGGCACGGTGACCCTGGGTGAGCGGATCGCCGCACGGCGCGTCCGGATGGGGTCCGCGGGACGGGGTGCGGGCAGAACGAAGCCCCCGATCACGGGGGAACAACCGGGGGCTTCGCGACTTGGGGCGGCTGCGATGGCCGCACATTCAGAACGTAAGTCCTGTACGGGCCGTCGGTCAAGCCAACTTGGTGCAGTTGGCGAACTTCGAACGCAGGGCCCTTCACGGGTTCACCACAACGCGGGTGGTCACTCACCGTGGGTGACATCCGGGTCGGGGCGATGACCTCCCGCGGGCCCCGCTTTCACCTCGTATCCCATCGCCAACTGCCGTACCAGCAAAGCGGCGTACGGTTTTGACGGGTCCTGAGCAAAGTGGCGGGATTCCGCCCGCACCCAGCCGTCCCAGAACTCCCGCTGCTCCTCCCCGTCCCGCGCCCGGCCGCGCGCCCAGGCCTCCTCGCGCGGCACGTCCAGCCACAGCAGACACGCGAGATACGGCCGCAGGGCCCGGCGGCCCGCCCCGACGCCCTCGATCAGTACGACGGGGGCCGCGGGCAGCGGGCGGGGCGGGGCGAAGCGGCGGGAGTGCCAGTCGTAGGCCGCGCAGTGCGCGGTCCGGCCGTCCCGGAAGGGGGCGATCACCTGTGTCAGCAGCCGTCCGGTCCAGTCGAACAGTTCCTCGTGGCTGGCGATGTCGTCCAGGTGGAGCACGGGGGCGCCGTCGAGCGCCTCGGCCAGCCGGCCCGCGAACGTGGACTTCCCGGACCCGGCATGTCCGTCGACACCGATCAGACGGACCGGGCCGCAGGACGGGGGGAGCCGGCGGAGCCGGGCGGCGAGCTGATGGATGGCGGGTCCTGGGGTGGAGGTGGGGAGGGCCGGGCGCGCCAGTGCGACACGGTGGGCCCTCCGGGCGGAGGTGCTGGCAGGCGGGGGTACCTGCGTCCATAGTGGGCGAACAGCCGAGCAACGGACATCCGGGGGTCTTCAAGCTCATGAGCAGGGCAGATCAGCCGTCCCGCAGAACGGTCCTCGCCGCGGCGGTCGCCGTGGCCGCCGGCACGCCCGGTGCCGCGGAGGCCGCCGACGAGGAAGAGCGGCGCGCCGCAGCCGCTCCCACCCGTCCCGTCGACCACCGCTCCTGGATCACTTACGCCGACTGGAGCGCCGGAACGGCCGCCGGCACCCGTGCCGTGGCGGGCACCCGTCCCGGCCTGGCCGTCGGTACCCCGCTCGGCACTGTCGACCACACCGACCCGCACACCGGGGCCACGGCGGCCTGGGAGTACGCGACCTGGACGTCCCCCGTGCACCGGCTCGCCGTGCCCGCGACAGAGGCGATCGTCTCCTGGAACGCGAGCACCCCGGCCGGCACCTGGCTGCAGGCCGAGCTGCGGGGCACGTACTCCGACGGCACCGACACCCCCTGGTATGTGATGGGCCGCTGGGCCTCCGGCGACCAGGACATCAGACGGACCTCCGTCGACGGCCAGACCGACGGCAGGAGCACGGTCTGGACGGACACGCTCGCGATCGACGACGCCCCGACCGGCCTGCGGCTCGCGTCGTACCGGCTGCGGCTCACCCTCCACCGCAGGCCCGGCACCACGCTCACGCCGACCGTGTGGCGGCTGGGCGCGATGGGCTCCGACGTCCCGGACCGCTTCACCGTGCCCGCCTCGGTGCCCGGCGTCGCCCGGGAACTGGCCGTCCCGCGCTACTCGCAGGAGATCCACAAGGGTCAGTACCCGGAGTACGACAACGGCGGCGAGGCCTGGTGCAGCCCCACCTCCTCGCAGATGATCATCGAGTACTGGGGCGGCCGGCTGACCGCCGCACAGCTGACGTGGGTCGACCCGTCCTACGCCGACCCGCAGGTGTGCCACGCGGCCCGTCACACCTACGACTACCAGTACGGCGGCTGCGGCAACTGGCCGTTCAACGCCGCCTACGCCGCGACCTTCCCCGACCTGCAGGGCGTGGTCACCCGGCTCTGCTCCCTCACCGACCTGGAGATCCTGATCGGGGCCGGCATTCCCGCCATGACCTCCCAGTCCTTTCTGAAGGAGGAGCTCACCGGCGCGGGATACGGCACCGCCGGGCACCTGATGACCGTGATCGGCTTCACGGCGGACGGCGATGTGATCGCCAACGACCCGTACTCGGCGGACGACGCGGGGGTGCGGCGCGTGTACCGGCGGCCGGAGTTCGAGAACGTCTGGCTCAGGAGCAAGCGGTACAACGCGAGCGGCAAGGTCGTCTCCGGCACGGGAGGCGTCTGTTACCTCTACTTCCCGGCGCGTCCGAACGCCCTTCAGCGCGTCGCGCTCACGGCGGTGGGCGTGGCCGTGTGAGCAAGGTCTCGGCGGCAAAAGCCCTGATCAGTGGCAAGGTGGACAGAACCTGACGGCCCTCGCCCGACCTCAGAGAGACGCCATGACCGCACACACCGCCACCGCCGCCCGCGTCCGCACCGGCGGCCCCCGGGACCATGGACCGAAGATCGCCGAGCATCTCGTGGGCTGGGTCCTGGTCGTGGTCGTCGCGATGCTGGTGACCCGGCTGGGGCTGGTCTGACCTCTGTTTTGAGCTGTGGCCGATGTGACGTGACCCACCGTTCGACCTGACATACTGACGCCGTCCGCCCGACCGTTGGAGACCAGGGTCGCATTGAACATCAGCCACCAGCGTGACGCCGCCCGTCCCCGGGCGCGGGGGACCGAGCGGTCCCTGGCCCGTCGCGCCGAACTCATCACCATCGGGCGCAGGTTGTTCGCCGACACGTCCTACGACGCGCTCTCGATGGACGACATCGCCCGGCAGGCGCATGTCGCCAAGGGGCTGATCTACTACTACTTCCAGTCCAAGCGCGGCTACTACCTGGCCATCGTCCAGGACTCCGTCGCCGACCTGGTCTCCTTCGCCGCCAGCGGTCTCGAACTGCCCCAGGTCGACCGGGTACAGCGCACCATCGACGGCTATCTGCGCTACGCCGAGCACAACCAGGCCGCCTACCGCACGATCGTCAGCGGCGGCGTCGGCTTCGACACCGAGGTGCACGCCGTCCGGGACGGGGTGCGCGCGGCGATCGTCGCGACCATCGCCGAGGGCGCGTACGGCCGCAGCGACATCCCGCCGCTTCCCCGGATGGGCCTGCTGTCGTGGGTGTGCAGCGTCGAGGGTGCCACCCTGGACTGGATCGACCGGCCCGAACTCTCCCGCGCCACCATGTGCGACCTGCTGGTGAAGACCCTGGGCGGCACCCTGCGCGCCATCGCGGAGATCGACCGGGCCTTCCCGGCCCCGGAGCCGGCCCGCAGGGACTGACGGAGCAAGGGGCGGAGGCCTGCGCCCGCCGCCCCAAGCGCCATGCGGACGCGGTCAGTTGATCGCGTGGATCAGCTCGCCGTCCGCCGTGTCGCCGCTCAGCTCCCAGAAGAACGTCCCACCCAGGCGCTGGGCGTCCTTGTACTTCATCTTCCCCTTGACGGTCTTCGGAGTGTCGTAGCTCCACCAGTCGTTGCCGCACTTGGCGTAGGCGGTGCCGCCGACCGTGCCGGTCGCCGGGCACTTCGTCTTGAGCACCTTGTAGTCCTCGTTGCCCGCCTCGTACGTCCCCGCCGCCGGCCCGGTCGCCGTGCCGCCCGGCTTGGCCTGGGTGACGCCGGTCCAGCCGCGCCCGTAGAAACCGATGCCGAGCAGCAGCTTCTTGGAGGGAATGCCCAGGCTCTTGAGCTTGGCGATCGTGGTGGCGGTGTCGTAGCCCTGCTCCGGAATGCCCGGGTAGGAGTGCAGCGCCGAGTGCGGCGCCGTGGGGCCGGTGGCGGCCCAGGTGCCGAAGTAGTCGTACGTCATCGGGTTGTACCAGTCGACGTACCGTGCCGCGCCCGCGTAGTCCGCCGCGTCGATCTTGCCGCCGTCGGTGGCGTCCGCCGTGATCGCCGCCGTGACCAGATCGCGCTTGCCGAACTTGGCGCGCAGGGCCTTCATGACGTCCCGGAACGCCTCGCGGCCGCTGGTGTCGCAGGTGAGACCGCAGGCGTTCGGGTACTCCCAGTCGATGTCGATGCCGTCGAAGACGCCAGCCCACTTGGAGTTCTCGACCAGGTCGTAGCAGGACTTGGCGAAGGCCGCCGGGTCCTTGGCCGCCTCTCCGAAGCCGCCCGACCAGCTCCAGCCGCCGAAGGACCAGATGACCTTGAGGTTCGGGTGCAGCTTCTTCAGCTTGAGCAGCTGGTTGAAGTTGCCGCTGAGCGGCTGGTCCGCGGTGTCGGCGACGCCGTCCACGGACTCCTCGGCGGTGAACGGCCGGTCGGTGTCCGCCCAGGAGTCGCCGAGGGCGCACTTGCCGTCGGTGACGTTGCCGAAGGCGTAGTTGATGTGGGTGAGCTTGTCGGCGGAGCCGGACGTCTCGATGTTCTTGACGTAGTACTGGCGGCCGTAGATGCCCCAGTCGGTGAAGTAGCCCACCACCTTGGAACCGGCCGCACGGGCCGGTTCCTTGGCGTCGGCGGTGCCCGCGCCGGCGAGCAGGGCGGCGCCGAGGGCGGCACAACAGCCGGCCGAGAGCAGTGGGCGCAGGGGTATGTGCATCGGGTGTCTCCTCGCGGGGAACCAGGGGAAGCGAAAATCTAGGTGGACTAGACCACTCAGGTCAATGGTTCGGACCAATCGACGAGTCCGCTCTCTCCGTCGAGCAGCTTGGGGCGCGGAGCCGTGAGGCGCGCCCACTCCGGGTCGTGCCGCCCGGGCAGGGTGCGTCCCCGCTCGGCCCAGGCGTGCAGCAGGGCGCGGTAGATGGGCGGGTCCGGCGGGGGCGGTGGGGTCGGCGGAACCGGTTCTGCGGAGACCGGGACGAAGAGCCGGCGGCGCTGTCCGCGCACGGGTGCGTAGGTGGGGGCCATACCAGGGCAACGCGAACCGCGAGAACAGGTCACGGCTCCCGCGGGCGAGTGTGCGTTCGGCACCCCCGCCCCGGGTTCGGCCGATTGTGCGTCTGGCCGCCGAAGCTCTCCTGACGTACCGTCAAATCCCTTGCGTCCAGGGAGGTGTGCCCGTGGTCGACGACCGCCCCGTGCCGCTCGACGAGTACCCCGTCCACCAGGTGCCCCTGTCGATGAAGCACGTCGCGACCGGGGACCGCAACGCCTACGACCGCTGCATCTTCCACGTCTTCGACCACGAGGGCCGCGCGCTGCTCATCGCCGGCCTCGGCGTCTACCCCAACCTCGGCGTGATCGACGCCTACGCCACCCTCCGCCTCGGCGATCGCCTGTACGCCGTCCGCGCCTCCGACGCCCTCGGCGAGGACCGGATGCGCCTGGAGGTCGGCCCACTGCGCATCGGCGTCGAGCGCCCGCTGCGGGACTTCGTGCTGAGCTGCGCCCCGGATCCGGGCGACCCGGACGGGCTGTCGTACGAGATCCACTGGTGCGCGGACTTCCCGGCCCTGTGGGAGCCGCACCACCAGCAGCGGCGCGGCGAGCGGCTCACGCTGGAGGGCAGACGGTTCGTCCAGGCCGGGCGGTGCGTGGGACGGCTGCGGGCGGGCGGCCGGGAGATCCGGCTGACGGCGGGCGCCTGGACCGGGACCCGGGACCGCAGCTGGGGCGTGCGCCCGGTGCCCGGCGAGGAGGGCGGACGGCTCGCGCAGGACCATCAGACGGAGGGCTTCCACTGGATCTGGTGCCCGGTCCGCTTCGAGGACCGCTTCCTGATGGTCATCACCCAGGAGGACGCCGACGGCCACCGCTCCCTGAACGAGGCCACCCTGGTACGCCCGGGCCGCCGTGACCGCCAACTCGGCTGGCCCCAGGCCGAGATCGGCTACCGGCCCGGCACCCGCCACCCCGAGCGCGCCCTGATCCACCTCGGTGACAACCGCAAACCCCTGGAGCTGGAGGCGGAGATCCTCACCTCCTCCCCGCTCGCCATCGGCGCCGGCTACCCGCCCGCCGACGACTGGCAGCACGGAACCTGGCAGGGCCCCGGCTGGACCGACCGCCGTACCTACGACCTGACGGACCCTCACCCCCGGGCCGCCTACGGGGTGACGGACCACGCCGCCCGCTTCCGTCTCGACGGCCAGACCGGCTACGGCATCTTCGAGCACGGCTCGTTCGGACGCCATGACCCGAGCGGCTTCACCGGCTTCGACTCCGCAGCACCGCAAGGGAGTTGAGGAGATGTCCGGCGCACCCCGGCCCCGCACCACCACCCGGGACCCACAGCAGCTGGCCCGCCGGCTGACCGACTGGCTCCGCATCCGGCTGCCCGGCGCCAGAGCCACCGGCGTGACCGTCCCCGCCTCCAACGGCCTGTCCAGCGAGACCCTCCTCTTCGACATCGAGCACGCCGAAGCGCCCTTCCGCGCCTGCGCGTTGAGGCTGGCGGCGGACCCGGCCGCGTACACCGTGTTCCCCGTCTACGACATGGCCCGGCAGTACCGCACCATGCGTCTGGTCGCGCAGCGCACGGACCTCCCGGTGCCGAGGGCGATCTGGCTGGAGGAGGATCCCGGCCCGCTCGGCGCACCCTTCTTCGTCATGGAGCGCGTCGAGGGGCGGGTCCCGCCCGACGTGATGCCCTACACCTACGCGGATAACTGGCTGCACTCGGCGAGCGACGAGGAGCGGGAGCACCTGGAGGCCGCGACGATCGGGCTGCTGGCCCGGCTGCATGACCAAGTGCCCGCGCACGAGGCTGAGTTCCTCGCGTCACCCGGCGAAGGGGACGCCCTGCACCGTCACGTCGCGGCCCAACGCGCCTACTACGACTGGGTGGTGGCCGGACTCGCCCCCTCGCCGCTGATCGAGGCCGCCTTCGACCGGCTGGCGGAGCTGTGGCCGGACGACCCGGGCGCACCCGTCCTCAACTGGGGCGACGCCCGCATCGGCAACGTCGTCTACGACGGCATCGAACCCGCCGCCGTACTCGACTGGGAGATGGCGGCGCTCGCTCCGCGCGAGGTGGACCTCGGCTGGACGATCTATCTGCACCGCTTCTTCCACGACCTGACGGTGGCCTCCGGACAGCGTGGACTGCCCGGCTTCCTGCGCCGCGACCGGGTGGAGGCGAGATACGCCGAACTCACCGGGCACACCCCGCGGAACATGGAGTTCCACACCCTGTACGCGGCACTGCGGCACGCCGTCGTCATGCTGCGGATCGCCTACCGCCAGGCCTACTTCGGCGAAGTGGCCCTGCCGGCGGACCCGGACACACTGATCCTGCACCACGGCAGTCTGCGCGCCATGGTGCAGGGCAGCTACTGGGATTGAGCGCGGACGCTCAGGCGGCGTGCCGGCGCATCGACGGCACACGCATCGGGCGCGAGGCCGGGCCGCCGACGTGCGAGAAGGGCTGCATCCGCCAGTCGAGCCCCTGAGGGAGCGTCAACAGCAGCGCGGTGTCCTGCTGCTGGGGCTCCGCGGACTGGTCCGCGGGCCGTGCCTCGTCCGCCGTACGGCCCGTACCGGCACAGACCGTGAGGCCGAACGGGTTCCACGGCGAGGCGCACAGCGCGTGCTCCGGCAGGATCTCCTCGTCCGCCAGGAGCGCGATGGGCTGCGCGCAGTCCGGGCAGATCACCCGGTACATCTCGAGAGTGTCGTACGCGTCGAACTCGTCGGTGCCGAACTCGTCGGACTCGTCGGGTTCGACGCCCTCCGGCTCGGGTTCGCTGACGGAGTGAAGGCGCTTGGGCGCGGTGCGACCAGGTCGCTTGAGACTCTGCATGGGATTCTCCCCCTCGGGCTGGGCCGTGAAGGCACTGCGGCCTCGACCACAGCAAGCACTTCCCAACCCGTCTCGGCGGTAATCACGAGGACATCACGAAGCCGCCACAAGGGCTGTGGCCTTCGTCACATGCCAATCGCAGGTGCCCCGCGTGGCGGCCGGACCGCTCAGGCGGCGCACAGGAAGCTCCCACCCACATCACAAACCGGGTATGACCTGGGCGGCGGCGGTATACGCGGAGATCAGACGCACTGTAGGTTCTTGCGCCATGGAGGAGCTGGACCGCCACATCGTGCAGCTGCTCGTCAAGGACGGGCGGATGAGTTACACCGACCTGGGCAAGGCCACGGGCCTGTCCACGTCGGCCGTGCACCAGCGGGTGCGTCGGCTGGAACAGCGCGGCGTCATCCGCGGCTACGCGGCCGTCGTCGACCCCGGGGCGGTCGGGCTGCCCATGACCGCCTTCATCTCGGTGAAACCGTTCGACCCGAGCGCCCCCGACGACATCGCCGACCGGCTGGCCGACGTACCGGAGATCGAGGCCTGCCACAGCGTCGCCGGCGACGAGAACTACATCCTCAAGGTGCGCGTGGCGACCCCGCACGAACTGGAGGAACTGCTCAGCCGGCTACGGGCGCTCGCGGGCGTGTCGACCCGGACGACGGTCGTCCTGTCCACGCCGTACGAGGCCCGGCCGCCCCGGATCTGAACCGGATCCGGACCGGATCCGAGGGGCCCGTGTGCCGGGCCGCCCCGGCGAGGCGCGAGACTGTTCCCCATGAGTGAGCGCGCCCCCGAGCCGAAGACCGTCCTGCTCCGCCGCGGAGAGGTCCACAGCCCCGCCGACCCCTTCGCGACCGCGATGGTCGTGGAGCGCGGCCAGGTCGCCTGGGTCGGCTCGGAGGGCGCGGCCGACGCGTTCGCGGACGGCGTCGACGAGACCGTCGACCTCGACGGCGCCCTCGTCACCCCGGCGTTCAGCGACGCCCACGTCCACACGACCTCCACCGGCCTCGCCCTGACCGGCCTCGACCTGTCCACCGCCCCCTCCCTGGCCGCGGCGCTCGACCTCGTACGGGACTTCGCAACCGCCCGCCCGCAGGCCAAGGTGCTCCTCGGGCACGGCTGGGACGCCTCCCGCTGGCCCGGTGGCCGTCCTCCGACGCGCGCCGAACTCGACGCGGCCACCGGAGGCCGCCCCCTCTACCTGTCCCGGATCGACGTGCACTCGGCGGTCGTCACCACCGCCCTGCTGGAGCTGACCCCCGGACTCGGCGCGCCCGACGGCCCGCTCACCGCCGACGCCCACCACGCCGTCCGCGCCGCCGCGTTCGCAGCCGTGACGCCCGCCCAGCGCACCGAGGCCCAGCGGACCGCCCTCGCGCACGCCGCCTCCCTCGGCATCGGCTCCGTCCACGAGTGCGCGGGCCCCGAGATCTCCTCCGAGGACGACTTCACCGGCCTGCTGAGGCTGGCCGCCGAGGAACCCGGCCCGCGTGTCGTCGGCTACTGGGCCGAGCAGGACGTCACGAAGGCCCGGGAACTGGGCGCGCTCGGCGCCGCCGGCGACCTGTTCATGGACGGCGCCCTCGGCTCCCACACCGCCTGTCTGCACGCCCCCTACGCCGACGCGGCCCACACCGGCACCGCCTACCTCACCGCCGCCGACGTCGCCGCGCATGTGACGGCCTGTACCGAGGCCGGGATGCAGGCGGGCTTCCACGCCATCGGCGACGCCGCCGTGACCGCCGTCGTCGAGGGCGTGCGCGCCGCCGCAGAGAAGGTCGGCCTCGGGCGCGTGCGCGCCGCCCGGCACCGCGTCGAACACGCCGAGATGCTCACCCCGGAGACGATCGCCGCCTTCGCCGAACTCGGTCTGACCGCCTCCGTGCAGCCCGCCTTCGACGCGCTGTGGGGCGGCGAGGACGGCATGTACGCCCAGCGGCTCGGCGCCGGGCGGGCCCGCACCCTGAACCCCTTCGCGGCCCTGCTGCGGGCCGGTGTCCCGCTCGCCCTCGGCTCCGACAGCCCGGTAACCCCGCTCGACCCGTGGGGCACGGTCCGCGCCGCCGCCTTCCACCGCACCCCCGAGCACCGCGTCTCCGTCCGCGCCGCCTTCACCGCCCACACGCGCGGCGGCTGGCGGGCGATCGGCCGCGACGACGCGGGCGTCCTGGTCCCGGGCGCACCCGCCGACTACGCGGTCTGGCACACCGACGCACTGGTCGTGCAGGCCCCCGACGACCGAGTCGCCCGCTGGTCCACCGACCCCCGCTCCGGCACCCCCGGCCTGCCCGACCTGACCCCCGGCACCGACCTCCCGGTGTGCCTGCGCACGGTGGTCGGCGGCCGCACGGTGTACGCACGGGCGGGCGCCTGACCCGCGGAGACGGTGCCGGGTCCGTCAAGGGCAACCCCGGGGGTAATTCCGGGGCGGATCAGGGGCAGGACGGCCGCGGATCAGGGGCGGATCCGGGACGGTTCCGGGGCGGATCGGGGGAGGAACAGGGGAAGATCACCCGTCCGCACGGCGCGGCATCCCGGGCAACGGCTGCCGCGCTGACCAGGGCATTGGCGAGAAAGCCGCAGGTCACACCCCTGTTGACAGCTGATGGCCGGGGGCCGGTAGGTTCGGCCGGGTCCACCACCGGACGCCCCGCCGCAGAACGTCCGCACACTCGCCGTGGCGCCGCTGGGTCAGGGACGGTGTGCCGCACCCGGGGCACCGTCGCTGGCAGCCAGGCTCAGCGGCTGCGTCGTGGGGAGGGAACGTTCCGTCCGGCCGGGGAGGTGTGACCCGGGTGGGGCCCGGGCGCTCAGTAGACAACGGCTTTCGGTCGACCCGCAGCCAGCGGGCCCCAGGTCGGCCCGAAGAGCGCCGGGCCCCGATCCGCAGCAGGCTTCGACGCGCCCACCGGCGGGTACGTGACCCGGTGCGAGCCCAAAAGCGGATTCTTACCCCGCTCTTGTGGGTTCGACACCGCCGGATGAACGTCCTGTCACGTCATCGCAGGCGGTGACCACTATGGTGGTGCCGTGCGTACGGACACGAAGGGGCAGCAGTGAACGACGGCGACGGGACCCTCGCGGCACAGGACCGGGGAAGGAAGTTCGGCCCCCTCGGCACCGCCCTGGTGATCATTCCGACCTACAACGAGGCCGAGAACATCAAGGCCATCGTCGGCCGGGTACGCGAGGCCGTCCCCGAGGCGCATGTCCTCGTGGCCGACGACAACAGCCCCGACGGCACCGGCAAGCTCGCCGACGAGCTGGCGGTCGGCGACGACCAGGTCCAGGTCCTGCACCGCAAGGGCAAGGAAGGCCTCGGCGCCGCCTACCTCGCGGGCTTCCACTGGGGCCTGGAGAACGGCTACGGCGTCCTGATCGAGATGGACGCCGACGGCTCCCACCAGCCCGAGGAACTGCCCCGGCTGCTCACCGCCCTCAAGGGCGCCGACCTGGTGCTGGGCTCCCGCTGGGTGCCGGGCGGCCGGGTGGTGAACTGGCCCAAGTCCCGCGAGGTCATCTCCCGGGGCGGCAGCCTCTACTCCCGCCTCGCCCTCGATCTGCCCCTGCGCGACATCACCGGCGGTTACCGCGCCTTCCGCCGCGAGACCCTGGAGGGCCTCGGCCTCGACGAGGTCGCCTCCCAGGGCTACTGCTTCCAGGTCGACCTCGCCCGCCGCGCCGTGAAGGCCGGCTTCCATGTCGTCGAGGTGCCCATCACGTTCGTCGAGCGCGAACACGGCGACTCCAAGATGAGCCGCGACATCCTCGTCGAGGCGCTGTGGCGGGTCACGGCGTGGGGCGTGGGGGAGCGGGTCAACAAGATCACGGGTCGCGCCGGTGACCAGCCGGAACCGCCCCGCGCGCAGCAGGGTTCCGAGGACGCCGGGGCGCAGGGCCGACCCGACGCGGTGCCGGCGCAGAACCGTTCCGCGGACGAGCCGGCGCAGTCGCCCGCGAAGTCCCACAGCGACGGCTGATCGTCCCCTTATCCCGCTCTGAGCCGGGTCCGGGCACACTGGAAGCATGACGACTGGCGCACCGATCCCGACGTACCCCGCCTCCGGCTCCGCCCCCACCCGGCCCAAGCGCTCCCGGCTGCGGACGTTCCTGCCGCTGGGGCTCGCCGCGTGGCTGGTGCTGGAGATCTGGCTGCTGACGCTGGTCTCCGGCGCGACCAACGGGTTCGTGGTCCTCCTGCTCCTGGTCGCCGGTTTCGTCCTCGGCTCGGTGGTGATCAAGCGGGCGGGCCGCCGCGCCTTCCGCAACCTCAACGAGGCGCTCCAGCGCGGCACCGCCCCCACCAGCGGCGGCGGCAACGGCCTGATGATGCTCGGCGGTCTGCTCCTGATGATCCCGGGCCTGGTCTCCGACGCGGCGGGCCTGCTGCTGCTCCTCCCGCCGGTCCAGAAGGCCGTCAGCGCCTACGCCGAGCGCAAGTTCCTCGCCGCGGCCACCGGGGCCACCCCGGGCTCCCTGGGTGACGCCTTCCAGCAGGCCCGTATCCACCGCCCGGACGGCAAGGTGGTGCCGGGCGAGGTCATCCGGGACGACCAGTAACTCTCGTCGCCGGGTAAATCTCGTCGCATCGCACAAAGACCGCGGGCGCCGTACGTGAGATACGTACGGCGCCCGCGGTCATTCGCGTGCGGTTGTTGCGGCCTTCCCGCTACGCGGACTTGCGGCTGTCGCGGGGATGTACCGCAAGGTTCATCGCCCCGGACCGCAGAACGGCCAGCCGTTCCTCGAGGACCTCTTCGAGTTCCTCACGGGTCCGCCGCTCCATCAGCATGTCCCAATGCGTACGTGCGGGCTTGGCCTTCTTCTCCTCAGGGCCGTCGCCGTCCACGAGGAGTGCAGGGGCTCCGCAGACCTTGCACTCCCACTCCGGCGGGATCTCCGCCTCCACCGAGAAGGGCATCTCGAAGCGATGCCCCTTCTCGCATGCGTACTCCACGGCCTGGCGCGGGGCCAGGTCGATGCCGCGGTCCGTCTCGTAGCTGGTCACCACGAGGCGCGTGCCGCGAAGAGCTCGCTCACTCATGAATCGTGCCTCCCGGGCTTGTCGCCCACAGGACAGGTGTCGCTGTCGTCGTCATCCGGTCAACGTCCGGTCGGCGGTAAAGATTCCCGTTCCGAGTCTTGTTCCGGGTCATGCGTCGCCGTCGTAGCCGCAGCCTTGTCAACCAGTGCAGTACCCACCGGCGCCCGGTTTGTCACATCCGTTAGGGGATGTCACCCAGCGTTTCGGCATCTTTGACGCGCAGTAACGGTACGCCTGGCAGGCCAAACGCGTACACTACCGCTCTTCCGCCCCCAGCGCTAAATCTTCTCGGGTACGGGATTCCCGGCCTCGCCGATCGCCCGCCGCACCGGAACCCGCGCGAGCAGCACGAACCCGATGACGAAGAAGGCCACCAGGGAGATGATCGCGCTCCGATAGCTCCCGGTCAGCTGGTAGGTCACCCCGAACAACAGCGGACCCAGCCAGCTCATCCCGCGGTCGCTCATCTCGTAGGCGGAGAAGTACTCGGCCTCCTTGCCGGGCGGGACGAGATGGGAGAACAGCGACCGGGACAGCGCCTGGCTGCCGCCGAGGACCAGCCCGATCGCCGACGCCAGCAGGAAGAAGCCCACCGGCGCCCCGGACGGCAGGAAGTATCCGGCCCCCAGGGTGAGTGTCCAGGCGACCAGGGAGCCGAGGATCGTGCGCTTCGCACCGTACGTCCGGGCCAGCCGCCCCATCCCCAGGGCGCCCGCGACGGCCAGCACCTGCACCAGCAGGACCGCGACGATCAGCGTGGACTGGCTCAGTCCCAGTTCCTCGGAGCCGTAGACCGACGCCTGGGAGATCACGGTCTGGATGCCGTCGTTGTAGATGAGGTACGCCAGCAGGAAGCCGAGCGTGAGCGGATGGCGGCGCATGTCGCGGACGGTCGCCGCCAGCTGCCGCAGCCCCGGGGCCGTCGGCTCCCGTACGACGGCCGGCCGGTCGCGCAGCCGCAGCAGCGGGATCAGTGTGAAGCCGCCCCACCACAGGCCCGCCGACGCCAGGCAGATCCGCACGGCCGTCGACTCCGAGACACCGAAGGAGTCGTGGGAGAGATAGAGGACCAGGTTCACGACCAGGACCAGGGAGCCCGCCGCGTACCCGAAGGCCCAGCCGCGCGAGGAGACCGCGTCGCGCTCCTCGGGCGGGGCGATCTGCGGCAGATAGGAGTTGTAGAGCATCATCGAGACCGACTGCGCCGCGTTCGCCACGATCAGCAGCGCGCCGCCGAGCAGATAGCGGTCGCCGCCGAGGAAGAACATGCCGGTCGTGGCCGCGGCACCGGTGTAGGCGGCGGCCCCCAGCAGAGGCTTCTTGCGGCCCGCGCGGTCGGCGGCGGCGCCCACCAGGGGCATCACCACGACGGCCACGATCACCGACAGGGACACCGAGTACGCGAAGAAGGAGCCCGCGCGCACCGGGATGCCCAGGGGATGGACGTACCCGTCGGCGTCCGCGGCCTCCTTGGCGACCGAGGTCAGGTACGGGCCCAGGAACACGGTCAGCACGCTCGTCGAGTAGACGGAGCACGCCCAGTCGTAGAAGTACCAGCCGCGCTGCTCGCGCTTCAGGTCCGTGGCGTCATCAGCCACCAGGGTGTCGTCGCCCACCCGCCCTCGCTTCCCCGCCCAGGATGCCGCGCACGGCGGCAGGGGCCGTCAGACCCAGACGCCCCGGTCCTCCATGACCTCGCGCAACGTGTCGATGTGATCGGTCATGATGCCATCGACTCCCAGGTCCAGGAGCCGGTGCATACGGTCGGCATCATTGATCGTCCACACGTGCACCTGCAGCCCGCGCGCGTGGGCGGTCCGGATGAAGCGCCGGTCCACCACCTGGATGCCCGACTGGGCCTCCGGCACCTGTGCCGCCACCGCCGACGCGCGCAGCGCCGCGGGCACCCCCCAGGACCGCAGCCGCAGGTTCAGCACACCCCGGGTGCCGTACGACGTCGCCAGGCGCGGCCCGGCCAGCCGCTGGGCGCGCACCACGCGGGCCTCGGAGAACGAGCCGACACAGATCCGGTCCCAGGTGTTCGTGCGCGCGATGAGCTTGAGCAGCGGGTGCAGGGCGGGCTCGGCCTTGATGTCCACGTTCCAGCGCGCCTCGGGGAAGGTCTCCAGGAGTTCCTCGAAGAGCGGCACCGGCTCCTTGCCGCCCACGCGCGCGTGCGCCACGTCCGCCCAGGGCAGATCGGCGATGCGGCCGGCGCCGTCGGTGACCCGGTCCAGCGTCGAGTCGTGGAAGGCGGCGAGCCTGCCGTCCCGGGTGGCGTGCACATCGGTCTCCATGTACCGGTAGCCCAGGTCGACCGCGCGCCGGAACTGCGCCACGGTGTTCTCCAAGCCGTCCGCGGCCCCGCCGCGGTGCGCGAACGGGATCGGCCCCGGATGGTCGAGGTAGGGGTGGCGTATGAGGGTGCTCACCGACGCAGTATCACCCCACCCGGTGTCCCGGTGGCAACGACCGTACTGCCGCCGGATGCCTTGGGGACGGCGAACATCCTGAGGAAGAGCTGAGCGAGCGGGCCGATCGACACCGCGTACAGCAGAGTGCCGACGCCGATCGTGCCGCCGAGGGCGAAGCCGGTCACCACGACCGCCGCCTCGATCGCCGTACGGGTCAGCCGGATCGAGCGGCCGGTGCGCCGGTGCAGCCCGGTCATCAGCCCGTCCCGCGGCCCCGGACCGAAGGCGGCGGCGATGTACAGACCGGTGGCCATGCCGTTGAGCACGACCCCGGCCAGCAGGAGGGGAACGCGCACGGCGAGCGAGTGCGCCTCGGGAAGCAGCGCGAGGGTGCCGTCCATCGCGAGGCCGACGACGAAGACGTTGGAGACCGTGCCGAGGCCGGGCCGCTGGCGCAGCGGGATCCACAGCAGCAGCACCGCCGCGCCGACCACGATCGAGACCACGCCGATCGTCAGACCGGTGAGCTCCGCCAGCCCCTGGTGGAGCACGTTCCAGGGCTCCAGGCCCAGCCCCGCCTCGACGAGCAGCGCCGAACTGGCGCCGTAGAGGACGAGTCCGGCGTAGAGCCGCCCCAGCCTGCGTGTGAGATGTTCCCCGGTCGGCAAGAGGTGCTCCTCAGTGGTCGTAGTGGCCTGACCCGTGTCACTCTGTGGCTTGGAAGGAATCGCCATCCATGGCCAATTCGGGGAAGGTGGACTGGTAATCATGGCGCAGTGGACCTCTGCGGTGGGGGCCGCACAGCTCGCGCGGCTGCTCAAGTCCCAGCAGGACCGCCCGGCGGGCCCGGGGACGCGCCGCCCGCCCGCCTATCGCGCGCTCGCCGACGGCGTCCGGCTGCTGGTGCTGGAGGGCCGCGTCCCGGTCGCCGCCCGGCTGCCCGCCGAACGCGAACTGGCCCTCGCCCTCTCCGTGAGCCGTACGACCGTCGCCACCGCCTACGAGGCGCTGCGCGCGGAGGGATTCCTGGAGTCCCGGCGCGGAGCCGGCAGCTGGACGGCCGTTCCGGCGGGCAACCCGCTTCCCGCGCGGGGCCTCGAACCCCTGCCGCCCGAGGCGCTCGGCTCGATGATCGACCTGGGCTGCGCCGCCCTTCCGGCCCCCGAGCCCTGGCTCACCCGTGCCGTGCAGGGTGCCCTGGAGGATCTGCCGCCCTACGCCCACACGCATGGCGACTACCCGGCGGGGCTGCCCGCGCTGCGCGCGATGATCGCCGACCGCTACACGGCGCGCGGGATCCCGACGATGCCCGAGCAGATCATGGTGACGACCGGCGCGATGGGCGCGATCGACGCGATCTGTCATCTCTTCGGCGGTCGCGGCGAGCGCATCGCCGTGGAATCGCCCTCCTACGCCAACATCCTCCAGCTGATGCGGGAGGCGGGTGCGCGGCTGGTGCCGGTGGCGATGGCCGAGGGGCTCGCCGGCTGGGACCTGGACCGCTGGCGGCAGGTGCTGCGGGAGGCCGCGCCGCGGATCGCGTACGTCGTCGCGGACTTCCACAACCCGACCGGCGCGCTGGCCGACGAGGACCAGCGGCGGCAACTGGTGGAAGCGGCCCGGTCGGCGGGGACCGTGCTGGTGGCCGACGAGACGATGACCGAGCTGTGGCTGGAGGACCTCGACGAACATGTGGTGAAGCCGCGGCCCGTGTGCGGGTTCGACCCCGCCGGGTCGACGGTGATCACGGTCGGTTCGGCGAGCAAGGCCTTCTGGGCGGGCATGCGGATCGGCTGGGTGCGGGCGGCTCCGGACGTCATCCGCAGCCTGGTCGCCGCCCGCGCCTACGCCGACCTGGGCACTCCGGTGCTGGAACAGCTCGCCGTGAACTGGCTGTTCGGCACGGGCGGTTGGGAGCGGGCCGTCGGCCTGCGGCGCGCCCAGGCCCGGGAGAACCGGGACGCGCTGGTGGCGGCGGTGCGCCGGGAGCTGCCCGAGTGGGAGTTCGCCGTGCCGAAGGGCGGGCTGACGCTGTGGGTGCGCACCGGGGGCCTGTCCGGTTCGCGGCTCGCCGAGGCCGGGGAGCGGGTCGGGGTGCGGGTGCCGTCCGGGCCCCGGTTCGGGGTCGACGGCGCCTTCGAGGGGTATGTGCGGCTGCCGTTCACCGTCGGCGGCGCGGTGGCGGAGGAGGCCGCGGTGCGGCTGGCTGCCGCGGCCCGGATCGTGGAGAGCGGCGGGACGGCGGGCGGCGAGGGGCCGCGGACGTTCGTGGCATAGCGGTGGGCGGGGCCTTCGGGGCCCCGCCCCCTCGGCTGCTATTCGGCCACGGCCGCCTCCACCGGCACCGGCACCGGGAGCGACTCCGTCATCTCGGCGTCCACCTTCTCCATGCGCACCGGAGCGGTCCGCGGCGGCAGCAGGTCCAGCACCGCCTGCCGGTGTACGTCGCTCGTCGCGTCGTCGTACGGATCGGGGGTCGCCGGCACCTGGACGCGGTGCACCGGTCCGGCGCCGAGCCGCGCGTAGCCGCGCCCGGCCGGGACGTGGTCGACGGGAGTGGTGTGCGGACGAACGCCCAGGACCGCGGTGAGCTGTCCCGCGGACGCCCGCCCGAGTACGACACGCGCGCGTGTGTGCTGCTGTACGACGTCACTCAGGACGTCCAGGCTGTCGAGCTGCTCGGCGACGACCACCGTCACCGAGGCCGCGCGGCCGTGCCGCAGGGGGACCTGGAGCAGGGACTGGGGGTCCTTGTGGCCGTCCGCCTCCGCCAGGTGGGTGAAGGCGGAGGGACGGTCGAGGAGGATCCACAGCGGGCGCCTGGTGTCGTCCGGCGGCGTCCGGCCCGTCTGCCGGGCGCCGTTGGCGGCGATGAGACGACGCTCCGTCTCCTGCGCGGCCCACTCCAGCGCGCCCAGCGCCCCGGCCAGCCCGACCTCGACGCCCAGGACGCCGTCCCGGCCGGTGAGACACGCGTACTCGCCGGTGCCGCCGCCCTCGACGATCAGTACGTCGCCGTACTGCAGGGCCTGGAGGGCGATGGAGCGCAGGAGGGTGGAGGTGCCGCTGCCCGGCTGGCCGGTGACCAGCAGATGCGGCTCGGTGGAGCGGAAGCCGGTGCGCCAGACCACCGGCGGGACGTCCCGCTGCTCCTCCCCGTAGCCGAGGGGAAGGGTGCGCTGGACGAGGGACGGGTCGGTGAAGCCCAGGACCGTCTCGCCGGGCGCGGTGACGAACCGCTGGGCGCAGATGTCGGTGGGCAGCGGGGCGAGGACGGCGACCGTGAGTTCGTTGCCCTCCTCGTCCCAGGTGAGGAGGTACTCACGGCCGCGGCCCGACTTGGCCGTGAGCAACTGCTCGATCCGCGCGCGCGGTTCGGCCTCGCCGTCCGGGAAGTAGGCCGGGTACCGGATCAGGAGGTGGCTGATCCGGCCCGAGCCGTCGAACTCGTAGGCGGGGAACGCCTCCTCCCAGTCGCCGCCGTGGGCGTAGAGGGGAGAAGGGTCCTCCGCCGTCGAGAAGTACGGGACCAGGGCCTCGTACAGCGACTGGAGTCGCTGGGTCTGCGACTCGTCGGGGCCTTCGGGAGCCGGTGGGGTGCGGTCCCGGCCCTGCCAGGCCGCCGCCGCCATCAGGGTGATGACGGCGAGCAGCGGGCCGTACGGCATGAGTGTCACGACCAGGATCACCGAGGCCACCAGGAACAGCAGCGGCCCGCGTCTGTCCTTGGGGGTCTCGGCCCACCTGCGCCGCCCGGCCGAGGCCAGCCGGCGCAGTCCGCGGGTGATCGTGATCAGGGGTTGGAGGACGTCGGTGGCGCTGTCCGTCGCCGTCCGGGCCAGCTCCCGGCTCCGGGCGATCTGCGCGCTGCCTGTGCTCAGGATGCGGGGGAGGGGGCGCCGGGCCACTGCAGTCTCCTGGAAGTGCGTACGGAAGGGACGGACGGCGGGGTGGGCGGCGTCAGAACTTGATGCCGCCCAGGAGGCTCGCCAGGCTCTCGCCGCCGGCCTTGATGCTCGGCGCGATGGCCGTGCTGGCCATGTAGAAGCCGAAGAGCGTCGAGACGACGAGGTGCGACGGCTTGAGCCCGTCCTTGCGGAAGAACAGGAAGACGATGACGCCGAGCAGGATGACGCCTGAGATGGAAAAGATCATTGGGGATCTCCTGGTTCGTGGGGACAGTCACCATGAGTACTTCCAGGATCACAGGATGTATCCATACTATTAAAGGTGCAACTGGGTGAATTTCATAGAATTTCCCCTATCTGGCGGAAAGTCTGGTGAGCCGCCTGAGCTGGCGAATTGCGTCGGACGGGTCCGTGCGTGATCTTTGCCTCAGCGAGGACCGGCCATGTGCGCGACGAGCCAGTACGCTGACGATTCACCTGAACGGTTGTAGCGAGAGGCGGTCCGGCCGATGAGTGAAGCCCCCGACCCCGAGGTCGTGGAGCTGGCGACCAGGATCTTCGATCTGGCCCGGCAGGGGCGGACCGAGGAACTCGTGTCGTACGTGGACGCGGGCGTTCCCGCCGACCTCACGAACGACCGCGGCGACTCCCTGGTGATGCTCGCCGCCTACCACGGCCACGCCGACGCGGTCCGGGCGCTGCTCGCCCGCGGGGCCGAGGCCGGCCGGATCAACGACCGGGGCCAGACCCCGCTCGCCGGGGCCGCCTTCAAGGGGGAGACGGACGTGATCAAGGTGCTCCTGGAGGCGGGCGCGGACCCGTCCGCGGGCACCCCCTCGGCCGTCGACACGGCCCGGATGTTCGCCAGGACCGAACTCCTGGAGCTGTTCGGCGCGCACTGAGCGGGCCGGGTAATGAACACTTCCTGAGCAGGTAATACGAAGTTCTTGACCAGTTAAGTCAACAACTACGGGGGAGGCGGTACGGGGCCGCCGGAAATTTCGGTCGCGGCAGGCAGAAGCGCCGGGTCATCATGACGACGTGATTCACGGACGTGATGGCTGGGCAGGTGTTGCCGCACCGCGCGGGCCGTGACGCGGTCCGCATGGGCCACCGACGAGAGGCAGAGGAAGATGGTCTACAGCAAGCAGGAAACGGCGGGCGCCCCGACGTGTTGTCACGCGGCCAGGTAGTACACGTCCCCGGTTGCGTCGACGCTTGATGTGAGGCTGTTTCCCATGTTCGATCCGGTCATAGCGCCCAGCGGTACGCTGCTCGGCCTGCTCCAGAGGGGTCGCGGCGACGGCACGCTGCACGCGCTCACCGCCCCGCGCGCCGAGGCGCTCGCGGCCCTGAACCACTGTGTGCTGCGCGATCCCCGCCACGACTGGCAGGTGGAGAACCGCTCCCTTTACTACGCCCGGCTCTACCTCGACCTGGGCGGCGACCTCGACGAGATCGAGGCACACCTCTTCGACGTCGAGGACGCCTTCGACACCGAGGAGTCACGCACGGGCCTCGCCCTGGCCGTCCTCGGCCATCTCGCCTCCTACGGCAGGCGGGACGCCCTGGAACTGCTGCGCAGGTACGCCGCCTCGGGTACCAGCTGGGCCTGGGCCCTGGACGAGCTCGCCCTGCGCGACGACGACGCCGGCCTGCGCGCCCTCGCCCTGCCGGTGCTCGCGCGGTTCGCCACCGACGCCGAGGGCGAGGCCGAACTGGCCGCCGCCGTACGCGACGCTTTCGAGCCACGGCCCTGGCGGCTGTGGGCCGAGGATCCCCGCGAATACGTCTCCACGCGTGTGCGTGCCGCCCAGGAAGCCGGCTGCTTCGACCGCTGGCAACGGCAGATGAGCCCGGGCGGACCACGCCCCGGCTGGAGCGTACGAGCCGTGTTCGAATGGGCCCAGCAGGGCCTCGAACGCGGCGCCGCCCTCCATGTCCCGGCCGCCCGATGTCTGATCGCCGTCGCCGGGCCCGAGGACCGCCCGGAGATCGTGCGAGCCGCCGAGGACGGCACCGACGGAGCCAGGAGCACCGCCCTGCGCTATCTCGCCGACTGCAACGACCCCGACGCCCTCGCCCTGATCGAGCGGGCCGTCGTCACCGGCTCCACGGCCGTCGTGGAGGCCGCCGTGGACGCCTTCGAACGCATGCGCAGTCTCGCAGCCGTCGACCGGGCCCGCGGCTGGGCCCACCGGCCCGACGCCCTCGGCGCCGCCGCCGGCCGCATGCTCGCCTGCCGGGGCGGCACCCGGGACAGCGACCTCGTCCTCGGTGCCCTGCGCGAGGCCGTACGCGGTGAGGGCCCCGACGCGCCGACCCTGTGGACGCTCGTCGACGGCACCGGGCGGCTCGGCATCGTCTGCGCGGCCCCCGTGCTGCGCCATATCTACCGCGAGACGGGCTCCTCCCATCTACGCGGGCGCTGCGCCCGCGCGCTCGCCGCCACCGACCCCTCCTTCGCCACCGGCTTCGCCGTCGAGTGCCTGTGGGACTGCGAGGAGTCCACCCGCGAGATCGCCGCCCGGCACGCCGAGACCGGTGACGCCCGGGTCGTCGAGCGCCTGCGCCGGCTCGCCGCCGACCCCGCCGAGGAGGCGGAGGTCCAGACGGCCGTAAGAAGCCGGATCGGACCGGACCCGGCGTCCGCCATGTGACCGCCGGACCCGTGGCGCGCCCGGCCGGTGAACACGAAGTGACTCGTGGGTCAGTTGCGCATGGACACCGCCTGACCTGCGCGGGCGGGTATCGGCCGGGCGTCGCGGGCGCAGCGCAACGCTCACAGGACGTTTGTCGTCCGGAAAGATCCACGTTGACGCGGCCACGTCCAGAGCGGCGAGAACACCCGTATGCGTGTCGTCATCGTGACCGAATCCTTTCCCCCCGACGTGAACGGCGTGGCCCACTGCGCGCTCCAGACCGCCCGGCACCTCGTAGATCGCGGTCACCTCCCGCTCGTCGTCGCACCGGCCACCGCCGCCGGTACCGGGCCCGACGCCTCCGCGCCGTGCCCCGTCGTCCGTGTCCCCTCCCTCCCGCTCCCCGGCTACCCCCAGGTACGCGTCGCCCTCCCCAGCCGACGCGTCGCCGCGGCCATCGTCGAACACCAGGCCGACATGGTCCACCTGGCCAGCCCGTTCATCCTCGGCGTACGCGGTATGGCCGCCGCCGCCCGGCTCGGTATCCCCGCCGTCGCCGTCTACCAGACCGACCTGGCCGGATACGCCCGCACCTATGTGCACGCCGGCGAGGCGGCGGCCTGGCGCCGCATCCGCTCCGTGCACGCCGCCGCCGACCTCACACTCGCCCCCTCCACCGCCGCCCGGCACGACCTGGAGACCCACGGGATCCCCCGGGTCAAACTGTGGGCCCGGGGCGTGGACACCGACCGCTTCCGCCCCGAACTCCGCGACGAAGCGCTACGCCGCGAACTCGCCCCGAACGGCGAGGTGATCGTCGGCTACGTCGGCCGCCTCGCCCCCGAGAAGCAGATCGAACTGCTCGCCGGGGCCTGCGGTCTGCCCGGTGTACGGGTCGTGGTGGTCGGCGACGGCCCCAGCCGCCCCCACCTGGACGAGGCCCTGCCCGGCGCCGTCTTCCTCGGCCGGCGCACCGGCGACGACCTCGCCCGGATCTTCGCCTCGCTCGACGTCTTCGCGCACACCGGCCCCTTCGAGACGTTCTGCCAGACCGTCCAGGAGGCCATGGCCAGCGGGGTCCCGGTCGTCGCGCCCGCCGCCGGCGGTCCCCTGGACCTCGTCGCCCACGGCCGCACCGGCCTGCTCGTCCCGCCGCGCGACACCGCCGCCGTACGGGACGCCGTCGGCGCCCTGGCCGCCGACCCCGCCCTGCGGAAGGCGTACGGCGCGACCGCGCGCGACATGGTCGAGGGACGCACCTGGGCCGCCGTCGGCGACCAGCTCATCGGGCACTACGGCGACGTGCTCGCGGCCCGCCGGCTGGTGATGGCGGCATGAGCGCCTCGGCACCCGGCAGGAGGGGCGGGACGTTCGCGACCGCCGCGGTAGGGCCGCTGCGGATCGTGCGCCTCGCGAACTTCGTCGCCCCGGCCTCGGGCGGGCTGCGCACCGCGCTGCGCGAACTCGGCAAGGGCTACCAGGCCGCGGGCCACGAGTCGGTCCTCATCGTGCCCGGCGAGCACGCGAGCGACCACGAGACCGAGCAGGGCCGCGTGATCACCCTGCCCGGGCCGCTGCTGCCCGGCACCGGCGGCTACCGCGTCCTCACCGACAAGCGGCGCGTCGCGGACCTCCTCGAGGACCTCGCGCCCGACCGCCTGGAGGTCTCCGACCGTACGACCCTGCGCTGGACCGGCAAGTGGGCGCGACGCGCCCGGGTCCCCGCCGTGATGGTCTCCCACGAGACCGCCGACGGCGTACTGCGCACCTGGGGCGTGCCGGAGAACGCCGCCCGGCGGGCCGCCGACGCGCTCAACATCCGCACGGCACACACCTACGCGCGCGTGGTGTGCACCACCGAGTTCGCCGAGCGCGAGTTCGTGCGGATCGGGGCGCGCAACGTGGTGCGGGCGCCGCTCGGCGTCGACCTCGTCGAGCGGCACCCCGCCCTGTACGACGCGGCCGTGCGGGCACGGTACGCGCGTGAGCACGAGGTGCTGCTGGTCACGTGCACCCGGCTGTCCGTGGAGAAGCGGCCCAGTACCGCACTGGACGCACTGGAGGCGCTGGTCGGACGAGGTGTCCCGGCGGTCCTGGTGATCGCCGGGGACGGGCCGCTGCGGGCCCGGCTGGAGCAGCGAGCCCGGGACCGGGGGCTGCCGGTCACCTTCCTCGGACACGTCCGGGACCGGGACGCCCTGGGCGCGCTGCAGGCGTCCGCCGACGTGTGCCTGGCTCCCGGGCCCGCGGAGACCTTCGGGCTGGCCGCGCTGGAGGCCATGGCCTGCGGCTCGCCGGTGGTCGTCAGCGCCTCCTCGGCCCTGCCCGAGGTGATCGGGGCGGCGGGAGCCGTCGCGGCCGACACGGGCGCCGCCTTCGCGGACGCCGTCGAGAGCCTTCTGGAGCGTTCCGAGGCGGAGCGCCGGGAAGAGGCACGCGCGCGTGCGGAGTGCTTCGGGTGGGGGACGGCCGTCGAGGCGTTCCTCGCGGCGCACGACGCGACGGTGCCGGCCCGGCCCCTGGCGGTCGGTCGTTCGGGTACGGGCGCTCCCGGCGCGGGCGACGCGTCGGGACCGGAGCGTCCTGACGTGAACGGTTCGACGGGACGGGAGCGTTCTGACGCGGGCGTAGCGACGGTACTGGCACGTCCCTTCGCCGCCGGAGGCCTCGGATGAGAAGCGTCCGTTTCGTCGCGCTCGGGGACTCCCTCACCGAGGGGGTCGGCGATCCGACGGAAGACGGGTGGCGCGGCTGGGCCGCGCTGCTCGCCGGCGGGCTCGCCGAGGAACCGGTGGACTTCACCAACCTCGCGGTCAGCGGGGCACAGACACGGGACGTGCTGGAGCGGCAGCTCCCGGCCGCGCTGGCCCTGCGACCCGACGTGGTCTCCGTCGTCGTGGGCGTCAACGACACCCTGCGCTGCACCTTCGACATCCACGCCGTCGCCGCCCGGCTCGACACCGTGTTCGCCGCCTTCGCCGAGCAGGGCGCGGTGCTGCTCACCGCGTGCCTGCCCGACCCGGGCGCCATGCTCGGTCTGCCCGGCGCCCTCGCCCGTCCGCTGGCCCGGCGGCAGCGGGCCGTCAACACCGTCGTCCACGCGCTGTCCGAGCGGTACGGGGCCGCCCACCTGCACGCGGCCGAGGGCGCCTGGCTGATGGACCGCGAGATGTGGAGCGCGGACCGGCTCCATCCGGGCGAGCGGGGGCACCGGCAACTGGCCGTGCGGTTCCACGAACTGCTCATGCCCATGGGGTGGGCGACCGGGCCCGCGCCCTCGCCCGAGCCGCAGTTCCCCGCCCCCACGACCTCGGCGAGCCTGTTGTGGCTGGCGACCGCGGGCACCGGCTGGGTGGCCCGCCGGTGCACCGACCTGCTGCCGCAACTGCTCAGGCTCGCCGCGGACGAGATGCGCCACCGTGCCCGCGGGACGAGCGCCAGGCTCGACCTGCGGGCCTCCGCGGCGGTCTCCGCGGCACTCGCCGCGCTGTCCGCCTCGGAACGCCGGCCGGACGTCGCCTAGTGCGCGGGGCTCACCACCGCCGTACGGCCACGAAGCGCACCGGTGTGCCCGGGACCGCCTGGGCGGCGGCCGGGAGGTCGGTCGCCCGGACGACCCCGATCACCGGGTAGCCCCCGGTGGTCGGATGGTCGGCCAGGAACACGACGGGCCGGCCGTCCGGCGGCACCTGTACGGCGCCCAGGACCATCCCCTCGCTGGGCAGCTCCCCGGTCACCGCCCGCTCCAGGGCGGGCCCCTCGGTGCGCAGCCCGATGCGGTTGCTCGCCGGCGACACCCGGTACGCGCGCGTGGTGAACGCCCGCATGGCTTCCGGCGTGAACCAGCCGTCGCGTGGGCCGAGCGTGATCCGCAGGACCAGTTCGGCCGGCGGAGCGGGCTGCGGGGCGATGTCCACGCGTGTGTGCTGCGCGGGTTCGGGGCCCAGCGGCAGCACCGTGCCCTTGGTGAGAGGTGCGGGGCCGAGGCCCGAGAGCAGGTCGGTGGAGCGGCTGTCGAGGACGGGTTCCACGGCGATGCCGCCGGACACCGCGACATAGCCGCGCAGTCCGGAGACGGCCGCCCCGACCTCCAGCACCGCTCCCGTCGGCACGCGCACCGGAGCGCCCCAGGCGGCCGGACGCCCGTCCACGGTGACCGCGCAGGGGGCGCCCCCGACGGCCACGGTGACCGTGCAGCCGGGGCGCAGGGCACAGCCGTTGACGGTGGTCTCCAGGACGGCCGCCTCGGGCGGATTGCCGACGAGCCGGTTGACCAGGGCCGCGGCCGGGGCGTCCAGCGCACCGGAGCGGGGCACGCCGAGGTGGGCGTACCCCGGGCGACCCCGGTCCTGGACGGTGGTGAGCGCCCCGGCGCGGACGACGAAGAGAGCGCGGTCGGTCACGCGGTCTCCGCTGGCCGGGTCGCGTTCGTGGCGTGTGTCGGCCCTGTCGGCTGGCCGGTCGGTCCGGCCGGTCCTGCCGGTCCTGCCGGTTCGGTCGTGTCTGTGGCGTCCGTCGGTCCGGCCGTGCTCGTGGCATCTGTCGGTCCGGCCGTGTCCGTCGCATTCGTCGACCCGGTCGCGACGAAACGCACGCGTGTGCCCGGCGACAGCAGCGCGGCCGGTTCGCGCGCCGGGTCCCACAGCACGGCGTCCGTCCGGCCGATCAGCTGCCAGCCCCCGGGCGACGCACGCGGGTACACGCCCGTGTACGGCCCCGCCAGCGCCACCGACCCCGCCGGGACGGCGGTGCGCGGGGTGGCCCGGCGCGGGACGTCGTAGCGCGCGGGCAGCCCGGTGAGGTACCCGAAGCCGGGCGCGAACCCACAGAAGGCCACCCGGAACTCGGTGTCCGAGTGGATACGGGCCACCTCCCCCTCGGAGACGCCCCAGTGGGCCGCGACGTCGGCGAGGTCGGGGCCGTCGTAACGCACCGGGATCTCGATCACCTCGCGCGCGGGCGGGGGAGCGGGCGGGATGTCCGCCGTGGTCAGTTCGGAAATCGAACGGGCCGGATCGTCCACGCCGTCCAGGAGCACCGTGCGGGCCGCCGGGACGATCTCGCGGACCGTCAGGAGTCCGGCGGCGCGACGGCGCAGCAGTTCCGCGTGCAGGGCCTCGGCCGCGGCGCCCGAGGCCACCTCGACGAGCAGGGCGTCGTCGCCGACGGGCAGGACGCGCAAACTCGCGCCCCCGCCCCCGCCCCCGCCCTCGCCCACGCTCGTCCTCGCGCTCATGCTCATGCGAAGGCCTCCAGCCGCACGCCGGATTCCTCCAGGCGGTGCCGCACCCGGCGGGCCAGGTCGACCGCGCCGGGCGTGTCGCCGTGCAGGCACAGGGAACGCGCGCGTACCGCGACCGAGGCCCCGCCGTGCGAGACGACCGTGCCGGAGAGCGCAAGGCTCAGCGACCGCTCCACGACGGCGTCGGGGTCGGTGAGCACGGCCCCGGCCTGCCCGCGCGGCACCAGCGTCCCCTGCTCGGTGTACGCACGGTCCGCGAAGGCCTCCGTGACGGTCGGCAGACCGGCCGCGTCGGCCAGGTCCAGCAGCCGCGAGCCGGGCAGCCCCAGCACGGGCAGCGCGGCGTCGGCGAGGCATACCCCGTCGACCACCGCGGCGGCCTGCTCCGCGTCGTGCACGACCCGGTTGTAGAGCGCGCCGTGCGGCTTGACGTACGCCACCCGCGCGCCCGCCGCCCGGGCGAAGACCTCCAGGGCGCCGATCTGGTAGGCCACCTCGGCGGCCAGTTCGGCGGGCGGCACGTCCATGGCGCGCCGCCCGAACCCCGCGAGGTCCCGGTAGGAGACCTGCGCGCCGATCGTCACGCCCCGCTCGGCCGCCAGCTCGCACACCCGCCGCATGGTGGCCGGGTCCCCGGCATGGAAGCCGCAGGCCACGTTGGCACTGGTGACGACGGACAGCAGTCGCTCGTCGTCGGTGAGCTGCCAGCGGCCGAAGCCCTCACCGAGGTCGGCGTTCAGATCGATCACGGTCATGGATCTTCCGAGTCTCCTTCCGGGGCCGTTGAGGGCCATTTTCCGCTTTCCGCCGGGCACGGTCGCACTAGGCCAGGCGGTACTGCTCGTCGCGGGCGTCGGTGAGGAACATCTGGCCCGGGGCGTGGGTCAGGGCGAACGGCGGGCGCGAGGCCATCACCGCGGCCTGCGGGGTCACACCGCAGGCCCAGAACACCGGGATGTCGTCCGGCTCGACGGCCACCCGGTCGCCGAAGTCGGGCCGGTCGAGGTCCCCGATGCCCAGTCCCGAGGGATCGCCGCAGTGCACGGGACTGCCGTGCACCGCCGGAAGCAGACTGCTCTCCCGGATGGCGGCGGCCAGATGTTCCGGCGGCACCGGACGCATCGACACCACCATCGGACCGTGCAGCCGCCCCGCCGGCCGGCACTGACGGTTCGTCACGTACATCGGGACGTTCCGCCCCTGCTCGATGTGCCGGATCGGGACGCCCGCCCCGGCCAGCGCCCACTCGAAGGTGAAGCTGCAGCCGATCAGGAACGACACCAGGTCCTCTCGCCAGTACGCGCGCACGTCCGTCGGCTCGGCCACCAGCTCGCCGTTCTCCCACACCCGGTAGCGCGGCAGATCGGTGCGCAGGTCCGCGCCCTCGGCCAGCACGGTCGTCCAGGAACCCGCGTCGGTGACGTCGAGAACCGGACACGGTTTCGGATTGCGCTGGCAGAACAGCAGCATGTCGTACGCCCAGTCGGCGGGCACCGAGATCAGGTTGACCTGGGTGTGGCCCGCCGCCACCCCCGCCGTGGGGCCCGCGAGGCCCTCGCGGAAGCGGGCCCGGGCGCCGGCGGGGCTCCACGCGTGCGCGTGCTCCTCGACCAGGGTCAGCGGACGGTCTTCGGTGGGGGCCGGCCGGTTCACTCGAGCTCCTTGCCACGCGTCTCCGGCAGCCCCAGCAGCGCCAGGGCGGCGATTCCGTAGCCGATCGCGCCGAAGACCAGCGCGCCGCCCACGCCCCAACTGTCGGCGAGGAAGCCGACCGTGGTGGGGAAGACGGCGCCCACGGCGCGCCCGGTGTTGTAGGTGAAGCCCTGTCCCGTGCCGCGTACGGCCGTCGGGTACAGCTCGCTCAGGAAGGACCCGAAGCCGCTGAAGATCGCCGACATGCAGAACCCGAGCGGGAAGCCCAGTACCAGGAGCAGGGTGTTGGCGCCGTCGGGGATGTTCGCGTACGCCAGGATGCAGATCGCCGACAGCAGGGCGAACAGCCAGATGTTGCGCCGCCGGCCCAGCCGGTCGGTGAGATAGCCGCCGGTCAGGTAGCCGAGGAACGCGCCCGAGATCAGGAACGACAGATAGCCGCCCGTGCCGACCACCGACAGTCCGCGGTCGGACTTCAGATACGTCGGCACCCACGTCGCCAGCGTGTAGTAGCCGCCCTGGACACCGGTGGACAGCAGCCCGGCGAACACCGTCGTCCGCAGCAGCGGGCCCTTGAAGATCGCCGTGAACGAGCCCTTCCGGTCGCTCCGCTCACGGACGGCCGTGGCCTCCGGCGCGTCCTTCACCCGGCGGCGCATCCACACCACGAGTACGGCGGGCAGGGCACCCGTCCAGAACATCACGCGCCAGGCCAGGTCGTCGCCGAAGAACGAGAAGACCAGCGTGTACACGAGCGCGGCGAGGCCCCAGCCGACGGCCCAGGAGCTCTGGACCGCGCCCAGGGTGCGGCCCCGGTGCTTCGGGCTCGCGTACTCGGCGACCAGGATCGCGCCGACCGCCCACTCGCCGCCGAAGCCGAGCCCCTGCAAGGCGCGGAAGACCAGCAGGGTCTCGTAGTTCGGCGCGAAGCCGCACGCCACGGTGAAGACGGCGTACGTGATCACCGTGATCATCAGCGCCTTCACCCGGCCGATCCGGTCGGCCACCACGCCCGCGACGGCGCCGCCGATCGCGGAGACGACGAGCGTGACGGTGGTGAAGAGCCCGGTCTGGCCGCTGTCCAGGCCGAAGTACGCCGCCAGCGCGACCATGCTCAGCGGCAGCGTGAAGTAGTCGTACGAGTCGAGCGCGTAGCCGCCGAACGCGCCGGCGAAGGCGCGACGGCCGCGCGGGCCGAGGGCGCGCAGCCAGGCGAACGCCCCGTCCTCGGGGGAGTGTTCGACGGCGGCGGACCGTGGGGCGGCGGTCGGGGTCCGTGATGGAGGGGTCGTGCTCATGGGCACCTCGCAGAGGGAGGACGGAGGGTGCGGGGAGTGAGCAGTGCAGTGCCGTTGAGCTGAAGGTAGAGGATCGTTGAACGATCCTTCAATACCCATGTTGTTTCGTTCTCGTGTTCTGCGGTTGAATTCCGGCATGGCAGAGCAGCTGACGGGACTGGCCGACGACCGCGCCCTCCTCGGGCGCACCAGTACGGCCGAACGGGTTTCGGACATCCTCAGGAGCCGGATCGCCGACGGATTCTTCCCACCCGGAACACGTCTGTCGGAAGACGCCATCGGCGGTGCTCTCGGCGTCTCCCGCAACACCCTCCGCGAGGCGTTCCGGCTGCTCACCCATGAGCGCCTGCTGGTCCACGAGCTGAACCGGGGCGTGTTCGTCCGGGTCCTGACCGTCGAGGACGTCGAGGACATCTACCGCACGCGCGCGCTCGTCGAGTGCGCCGTCGTACGGGGGCTGGGGGAACCGCCGTACGCCCTGGAACGGCTGCGGGCGGCCGTCACCGAGGGGCAGGTGGCCGCCGTGGAGAATGACTGGAAAGCGGTGGGTACCGCCAACATCCACTTCCACCGGGATCTGGTCGCCCTGGCCGGAAGCGACCGCACCAACGAGCTGATGCGCAGCGTCTTCGCCGAACTGCGTCTCGCCTTCCACATGGTCGACGACCCCCGGAAGCTGCACGAGCCGTACCTCATGCGCAACCGCCAGATCCTCCAGGCCCTGGAGGCCGACGACCGGCGCGAGGCGGAGAGACTGCTCGAGACCTACCTCCAGGACTCGCTGGAACGGGTCGTCGAGGTGTACCGGCGACGGGTCGGGGAAGGGGCGGCGGGCACGACCGAGGGCTGAGAACCCGCACGGTTTCTGTCGTTTGGGTCGATGTCAGACCGAGGACCTAGTCTGTGCACCGTGACTTCGCCTGCATCGACGGACCGTGTTCCGCCCCAGCTCAGCGCGGGACCGCGCCCGGCTCCGGGCCCGGCCGCCGACGAGGGGCTGGCGCGGCGGCTGCGCGCGCTCGCCTGCACCGCGCCCATCCACGACCTCGACGCGCGCAAGGCCAACCTCGCCGGTGAGTACTCGGTGTACGGCATGGCGGAGATCGCCCTCGCCGCCATCGACCTCGTCACCCTGAACATGGACTTCGACACCGGCGCCGACCACGACCAGATAGTGGCCAGGCTCCTCCCACGCATCGCCGCCCAGGCACCCCGGCGGCCCGTCGCCGAGCACGAGCGCGTGGCCCGCTGGGTCCTGGAGAACCTGATCAACGTCGGCAGCGTCGACCGCGGCTTCCGCGCCGTATACGGCACGTTCGCCGCGGACGGCACCTATGTGCGCCGCGACTACGACTTCAAGCTGATCGAGGAGGTCCCCGGCTACGGCGGCGCGGTCTACCTGCGGACCACCGACGAGGCGGTCAACGTCCTGGTCGGCGCCCTCGACACCGACGTCACCAGCGCCCAGATCGCCGCCGAGGTCAAGCTGGAGGTCCTCATCCGGCGCGGCCGTCTCGCCGACGCCCAGCTCGCCGCCGAGCAGGCGCGCTACCGCACCGTGCAGTACTCGGAGACCCTCCGCAGGGTCCTGGACGCCACCCGGCGCAACGTCCGCGCGGTGGACTGGCTCAGCACCGTGCCCGACATGATCGCCGAGGCCCTCGACCACGTCGCCGACCGCTACCGCCACGAGAACGCGATCCTCACCAACATCCGCCGGGCCCGCGACGAGATCGAGGACGCCGAGAACAAGCGGCGCGCCGCCGAACTCGTCGACATCGTCAAGGACTGCATCCGCCGCCACACCCAGCTGCAGTCCCGGCTGCTGGAGGCCGGCCCGCTGTTCCGCGCCGAGCAGGACCGGCAGGCCTTCGCCACACCCATGACCTCGTCCGGGATCGACCTCTACGGTCATCTCGTCGCACCCGTCCTCCCGCTGCCGCTGGAGCAGGCGGTCCGGGTCACCGACGCCTTCTTCGCGCGCGGTACCGGCCTGCGCACACCGGCGTCCGTGCGGGTCGGTGACCTCGTCGACCTGCTGCTGACGCCGCCGGTGGAGCGCGAGCACCTCGGGGCGGAGATGCCCGAGCCGGACCTCATCGCCACCCCCGACGACAGCCGCTTCAGCGAGGAGCAGCTGGCCGCCGCGATGGAGCTGCTCGACCTGCCGGCCGACGCGCCGCGGAGACTGTCGGGGCTGCTGGCCGAGGCCCGGCGCTCCGATCCCGACCTGCCCTACCTGGTCGCCCTGCTGGCCGTGCACGCCGCCAGCCCGGCGGTCGGCACGGCCTACCGGCAGGGCGAGGGGAAACTGCTGTTCGCCGTGGACGACGGCACCGAACTGGACGACCCCGAGTTCGGCGGCGCCGACCTGATAGTCGGCACCGCGCTGCTGGACGCGGCGGGGATGGCTGCGGACCGGACGGAGGCGGCGTGACGTCGTACTCCGGCTGTGGGCCGCTGGTGGCCGGTCGCGCCCACGCGGCGAAGCCGCACAGTGACGCAGCCCCGCGCCCCGAGGGAGCCGCCCTCACCCCCATTGGCGAGAACAAGGAGTGGTGACCGTGACCGAGCACGTCGACCGGAGTGAACCGGAGGCCCCCGCCCCCGCGGTGAACGCCCCCGTCACCCCCGCCGACGCCGCCGACGCGGCGCGGCTCGTCGCCTTCGGGCTCCAGCCCAAGCTCCAGCCCGCGCGCGACCAGGAGTACGCCGAGCTGCTGCGCCGCCACCGCGAGGACCCGGCGTTCGCGCGGCTCGCCGACGCCGTCGCCGCCGGGCTCGGGCTGATCGTGCTGGAGGTGTCCCCGCGCGCGGGGATGGCCGTGACCGCCGCCGAGGACTCGGTGTTCGCCGTCCGGATGGGGGACTACGCGCGTCGTACGTCCGCCGACGGAGGCGACCGCTTCCTGCACGGGCTCGCCCACCTCGCCGTCGCAGCGATGGCGTTCCCGCGCCCCGAGGACCTCGCCGACGACGGATACATCGGTCGGGTCAGCGTCAACGGCGTCGACGCCTTCGTGCGCCAGGCCTGCCGCCGGCTGGAGGAGCGGGCACAGGACCAGGGCGAGAACACCGACCCGGCCACCGACGCGCCCGGCCTGGAGACCGCCTGGCGGATCTGGGTCAGACGCAGCTCCACCGGCGCCACCAAGGACGCCCGCAGACTCGCCGGCTCGACCACCGGCATCGTCGGCAAGGCCGTCGCCTTCCTCACCGACTCCGGCTTCCTCCAGCGCACCGGCGACGACAACGGCGGCACGTTCCGGACGACCGCCCGCTACCAGCTCCAGGTCCGGGACATGGCGGGCAGCGCCGCCCTGGCCGAGCTGCTGGAGCTGGGCGTCGTACCGGTCACCGACGGCACACCGACGCTGCTGCCCCCGGAGGAGAGCGACGACCTGGAGCTGGTGGCCGACGCGGGGCTGCCCTTCCACTCCTGAGGCGCCTCGAAGTGCCTTGAAGCAACTTGCGGCGCCTTTACGGTGCCTGAACCCCTGATCTGCCGAAGACTTACGAGAGTCCGCCATGTACGAGCTGTCCCGGGTCCGTCTCTACTCCATCGGACCCGCCGGTGCGCGCTACGCCGACACCGTGCTTGACCTGCGGGGCGTCGGTGACGTCGTGCCCGACCCCGCCCCCACGCAGGCGGAGTTCTTCGAGGAGGAGCCCGTCGGCCCGCCGCGCCGCCCCGCGCCCGCCGGCGTGCTCTTCCTGGAGAACGGCGGCGGCAAGTCCGTCCTGCTCAAGCTGATCTTCTCGGTGATGCTGCCGGGGCATCGCAACACCCTCGGCGGCGCCAGCTCCGGTGTGCTGCGCAAGTTCCTGCTCGCCGACGACTGCGGGCACGTGGCACTGGAGTGGCAGCACGTGCTGACCGGCGAGTGCGTCGTCGTCGGCAAGGCCAGCGAGTGGCGCGGACGCCAGGTGTCCAACGACCCCCGGAAGTTCGCCGAGGCCTGGTACTCCTTCCGGCCCGGCCCCGGACTCAGCCTGGACAACCTGCCCGTCGCCGAGTCCACCGCCGTACGGCCGCCCGTCGAGGGCGCCTCAGGGGCGCAGGGCCGCCGCCGCACCATGAAGGGGTTCCGGGACGCCATCACCGACGCGGGGAAGGCGTACCCGCACCTGGAGGTGCACTGGGAGGAGATCCACGACCGCTGGGTCGAGCACCTCACCGAACTCGGCCTCGACCCCGAACTCTTCCGCTACCAGCGGGAGATGAACGCCGACGAGGGCGAGGCCGCAGGCCTCTTCGCGGTGAAGAAGGACTCCGACTTCACCGACCTGCTGCTGCGCGCGGTGACCGACACCCGGGACACCGACGGACTCGCCGACCTCGTCAGCGGCTTCGGCAACAAGCTGGGGCGACGCGCCGAACTGATCGCCGAACGCGAGTTCACCGCAGGGTCGGTGGACCTGCTCGGACGGATCGTCGAGGCCGCCGAGGGCCGCTCACGCGCGCGTGACATCCACACCGGCGCCGAGCGCCGCACCCGCACCCTGGCCCGCCGGCTCACCGCGCGCGGCGTACGGGAGCGGATGCGCGCCGCCGACCTCGCCCAGCGCGTCACGGCCGCCGCCTACGCCGTCACCCACTCCGAGGGCGCCCGCGAGCGCAGCTCCCTGATCGCCGCCGAACTCGCCTTCCGGCACGCCTCGCTGGCACTCGCCGCCGCCGAGAAGTCCGCCGCCGCGCTGAAACGCGAGCTCGCCGACGCGCGCACCCTGCACTCCGCGTGGCAGGCCGCCGAGGTCGTCCTGCGCCACCGTGCCGCCTCCGACCGCATCGCGCGCGTGTCCGCCGCGATCCAGGAGGCCGAGCGGGACGCCGCCCCCGCCCTCGCCGCCCGCGCCCACGCGGCAGTCGACCTCGTCCGCGCCCTGCACGCCGCCGCCGAGCGCGCCGAGACCCTCGCCAACGAGGAGGAGGAGCGCTCCGCCGCCCTTCAGGAGGCCGGTGAGGCCGCCCACCGGGACTCGACCTCCGCCGCGACCGAGGCACAGCGTGCCCGCAGCGAGATCGGGCACCTGCGCCAGCGGCTCACCGAGGTCGAGCAGGAGACCACCGAGGCCGTCCGCGCGGGCTGGCTGGACGACAGCGCGCCCGACGCCGACCCCGCCCGCGCGGCCCTCGCCGCCAGCGACGCCGAGAAGACGGCCGTCGCCGCCTGGGACACCGCCCGCGAAGCCTCCCGCAGGGCCGGCGAGCACGCCCGCGAGGCCGCCTCCGCGGAGTCCCGCGCCGAACTCACCGCGGCCCGCGCGGCGGACGCGGCCACGGCGGCGCGACAGACCCACGACGCCGAGCGCCGGCTCGCCGAAGCCCTGGCGGGCGAGGAACGCCTCGCGGAACTGCTCGGCCTGACCGGCGGCGCGTCCGGCGACGCCCCGCGCGGACCGATCCCCCAGCCCCGGCAGGACAGCGCTCCCGTCGACTCCCCGCTCACACCCGAAGACCTCGACCGCTGCGCCGACGACCTGCGCGAACTCCTCGACGACGCCGTCTCCTCCGCCGAACGCCAGCTCTTCGAGCTGCGCACCGCCGCCGCCGACGACTCCCGCATCCTCGGCGCCCTCGGCGACGGCGGGCTGCTGCCCCCCGGCCCGGACGTGCTGGCCACCGTCGAGTTCCTCGGCGAGCACGGCATCCCCGCCCTGCCCGGCTGGCGCTACCTCGCCCAGGCCGTCGACCCCGTCGACCACGCACGTGTGCTCGCGGCCCGCCCGGAGCTCGTCGACGGCGTCATCATCACCGACCCCGCCTCCCACGCACGCGCGCGTGACGCGCTCGGCGACGCCGCCCTGCTGCCCCGCTCGGCCGTCGCGGTCGGCACGGCCGCCGCCCTGCTCGCCCCGACCCCCGCGGAGGGCACCGCCGACGGCGACGTGTTCCTGGTGCCGCCGAACCCGGCCATGCACGACGAACACGCCGCCGACCAGGAACGCCAGGCCCTGCGCGCCCGCGCGACCGAGCGGGACGAGGACATCCGCCGCCTCGCCGCCCGGCTCGCCAAGGACCGCGAGCTGGCCGCCCGGCTCGCCTCCTGGCGCACGGGCTGCCCGGCGGGCCGGCTCGCCGAACTGGACCGGGCCGCCGAGGACGCGCGGGCGTTCGCCGAGGAGGCCGAGGCCGAACTGACCGAGGCCCGCGCCCTGCGTGCGGAGGCCGACGAGACCGCCGCCGAGGCCGCGCACATGCGCGAGGAGAGGCAGGCCGTCGCCCAGCGGGCCCAGCGGGCCGCCGACGCCCTCGCCGGGCTCGCCGTCCGGCTGCGGGAACGGGCGGGCTGGCAGGTCAAGCTGCGTGAACTCGCCGACGAGGCCGCCGAGTCCGAGGCCCGCGCCCAGGTCTGCCTGGAGCGGGCCCGCGCCGCCGACGAGGACCGCCGCGCCGCCCAGCGCGCCGCCGACGACGCCCGCCGCACCGCGCGTGCGCTGCGCGCCGAGCGCTCCGAGATCGCCGGCGCCCCCGACGACGTACCGGAGGAGGACGCGGACGACGGCGCGGACTCGTCCAGGTCCTCCCTGCCCGCCCTGCGCGAGGCCTACCGGGCCGCCTCCCAGGTGTACGAGAAGGTCGGCGTCGGCGCCGACCTGCGCGCCGAGCAGGCCCGCGCGGAGAGCGACGAGAGCGCGGCCCGCGCCGAGCTGGACCGCTTCAGCAACAAGGTCCGCACCCGCGCCGAGCAGCTGCTCCAGTCGCCCGACGGCTCCGACGGGCCCTCCAGGCAGGCCGCCGCCGCCCGCGCGGAGGAGCTGGTGCAACTCCTGGAGACCCGGATGTCCACCGCGAGCGAGCAACTCGGGCGGCTGCGCGGCGAGACCGAGCGGCTCGCACCCGAGGACGGCGAGACCCACACCGAGCTGGCCGAGGACTTCGAGCCGCGCGACGCCGAGCACGCCCAGGCCCTGCTGCGCACGGCCACCGCCGAACTGGCCTCCCGCACCGAGGCGTTGGCCCAGGCCCGGGAGGCGCACGCCGAACTCCTCGACGCCCATCGCGCCGCCGAGGACGCGGCCGGCGGCTTCGACGAGATCGCCGCGATGCTCCGCGACCTGCTGCGCGAGCAGACCCGTGAGCACACCGAGGAGGAGCAGGAGGCCCCGGAGCCGTACCCCGGCAGCCTGGAGGAGGCCCGCCAGTCGGCCGCCGAGGCCCGTCGCTCACTGCGCGGCTGCGCCGCCGATCTGTCCGCCGCCGAGTCCGCCGTGCGCGAGGCCAGTGACGTGCTCGTGCGGCACGCCAACTCCACACGCTACGAGCAGGTCCGTACGCCCGCCCGGCAGCAGATCCGCGAGCTGCCGGCCTCCGCGCTGCCCGAGCACGCCCAGAAGTGGGCGGACGCCTTCGCCCCCCGACTGCGGGTGCTGACCGACGAGTTGGCCCAGCTGGAGCGCAACCGCGACTCGATCGTGGACCGGCTGCGCGGGCTCGTCGAGTCCGCACTCGCCACCCTGCGCTCGGCCCAGCGGCTGTCGCGCCTGCCCGAGGGACTCGGTGAGTGGTCCGGGCAGGAGTTCCTGCGCATCCGCTTCGACGAGCCCGACCAGGCCACCCTCACCGAACGCCTCGGGGAGGTCATCGACGACGCGACCAGGGCGGCCGTGAAGAAGAACTCCGACCTGCGGCGCGACGGCATGTCACTGCTGCTCCGGGGTGTGGCCGCCGCGCTCCAGCCCAAGGGCGTCGCCGTCGAGATCCTCAAGCCGGACGCCGTGCTGCGCGCCGAGCGGGTGCCCGTGGGGCAGATGGGCGACGTGTTCTCCGGTGGTCAGCTGCTCACCGCGGCCATCGCCCTGTACTGCACGATGGCGGCGCTGCGCTCCAACGACCGGGGCCGGGACAAGCACCGGTATGCCGGCACGCTCTTCCTCGACAACCCCATCGGCCGCGCCAACGCGACCTATCTGCTGGAACTCCAGCGGGCCGTGTCCGACGCGCTGGGGGTGCAACTCCTGTACACCACCGGCCTGTTCGACACGACGGCACTCGCGGAGTTCCCGCTGGTCATCCGGCTGCGCAACGACGCCGACCTGCGCGCGGGACTGAAGTACATCAGCGTGGAGGAACACCTTCGCCCCGGGCTGCCCCAGCAACCGCAGGCGGACGACGCGGTGCGCAGCGAGATCACCGCGACCCGGATGTTCAAACGGCCGGCCCCCAACGCCCCCTGAGGGGCGCGGGGAACCCCGTCGGCAACCTCACTGACGGGACGTCACGGGTGGGACAGCTGCCCCGCCCCGCCCTGCCTGCGTATCCGCTCCTGCGCCCGCTCGGTGGCCCGGGCCTGACGCCGTGCGCGCCGCCGCTCGCGGCGCAGCGCACGGGCCGTGCTGCTCGGGGCCGACACCACGCCGTAGCGCTGGTTCCACACCTGACGGGTCACCCAGACGTCCAGGGCGGCCCAGGTGGCCACCACCGTGCTGACCACACCGCTGATCACCATCGGGAAGGCCAGCCAGGACTCGGCGAGGGTGCACAGGAACGCGACCATCGCCTGAATGAGTGTCACGGAGATGATCAGGACCGCGCGCACCGCCGCCGTGCGTACCGGGTCGGGCATCCGGCGGCGCCGCGCGCTCTCCTCGACCCACAGCTGCCGGTGGGCCGTCCGCGTCCCCTGTCTGTCCGCAGCGCCCGCGTACGGGTGTCCGTCCGTGGCCCCCGCATACCGGTCGGACGCCCCGTGTTCGGCTGTCGGAATGTCACGATCCGGTTGCTCGGGACTCCGTAGCGCCGTTCCGCGCGCGCCGGCGCCCTTCTCGGGTGCCCCGCGCCGCTCCGCCGTGCCCATCAACCTGTCACTCCCCACCGCCGGCAGACAGCTCTCCTTCCGGGTCGAAGACCCGGCTCCCCAGTGGCCTGCCCGGCTTGCTCTGGATTACGCCGCCCGAGGGGCGGCAAACGACCTCTCCGGTCGACTCCGCGCCCATTTCCCAATGAGTAGGACGAACAAGACGCCATGAAAGATCCCCGACTTACGAAAAATTCTGGCCAAGTCGATCACTGGGCGGAATCGTTCCGCTCCGACCAGAGCGCCCGGTTTCGGGTGGGCAATCTCCCGGAATGCCCGGACAACTCCCCATCTCTCGACTCTGGTGCGGAGGTTCGGGTTCCGGACAGCTCTTCGAGTTAACAGTGCGTCGGTAGTAGGCTCGCGCCGTTTGTTGACGCACATGCGTACCCCCTCCAGGCGGGGGTTCGAGCTGGGGGAGTCCATGCGCTTTCGCGGGAAGTCGGTCCGCCGGAAGATCGTGGCGCTGCTGCTCGTGCCGCTGGTGTCCCTGACCGCCATCTGGGGCTTCACCATGGTGCTGACGGGCCGTGAGGCGAACCGTCTGTTCACGGTGTCGTCCCTCATGGAGAAGGTCGGCTACCCCATCGAGGACACGGTCCGCGTCGTTCAGCAGGAACGCCGCCAGACCCTCGTCTACCTCGCCGACCCGCGGGCCTCCGACGCCTTCTCCGCGCTGCGCCGCACCCGCAAGGCCACCGACGAGGAACTCGCCGAGATCCGCCGCAACGCCCAGGACTCCGACGTCCGCGACGCCTTGGACCAGGACGACGGCGACGGCCTCACGGCGGTGCTCGACGCCTTCGACGGCCTCGACTCCCTGCGCCGCAGCGTCGAGGAGGGCACCCTCACCAGGGCCCAGGCCCTGGACCTCTACAACCAGCTCATCGACCCCTGCTACGCCCTGCTCGCCAAGCTCGACGTCGTCGACAGCGTCGAGATGGACAAGCAGTACCGGGCCCTCGTCAGCGTCGCCCGCGCCCGCGAACTGCTCTCCCAGGAGGACGCCCTGCTCGGCTCCGCCCTGGTCGTGGGCCGGCTCAGCCGCGAGGAGATCCGCGACGTCTCCGACCTGGAGGCCCAGCGGGCCGTGGTCTACGACATCAGCCTCGCCCAGCTGCCCACCGCCGAGCGCGAGCGCTACGAGACCTTCTGGAAGAACGCCACCACCGCACCGCTGCGCACCGTCGAACAGGCGGTCGTCGCCACCACGCCCGGCGAGGTGCCCCGGGGCGTCACCGCCAGGAACTGGGACACCGCGGCCGGAAACGTCCTCGACGAACTCGGCACCCTGGACGAACAGGCCAACGACCGCTACCAGGAGCGCGTCCGGCCGGTGGCCGTCGAGGTCATCGTCAAGACCGTGATCGCCGGCGTCCTCGGGCTGGTCGCCCTGATCCTCTCCCTGGTCCTGTCCGTACGCGTCGGCCGCGGCCTCATCCGCGACCTGCGCCAGCTGCGGCTGGAGGCCCACGAGGCGTCCGCCGTACGGCTGCCCAGCGTGATGCGCCGCCTCTCCGCCGGCGAACAGGTCGACGTGGAGACCGAGGTGCCGCGCCTGGAGTACGACAAGAACGAGATGGGCGAGGTCGGCCAGGCCCTCAACACCCTCCAGCGCGCCGCCGTCGAGGCCGCCGTCAAACAGGCCGAACTGCGCGGCGGGGTCTCCGAGGTCTTCGTCAACCTCGCCCGCCGCAGCCAGGTCCTGCTGCACAAGCAGCTCACCCTGCTGGACACCATGGAGCGCCGCACCGAGGACACCGAGGAACTCGCCGACCTCTTCCGCCTCGACCACCTCACCACCCGCATGCGCCGGCACGCCGAGGGCCTGGTGATCCTCTCCGGCGCCGCCCCCTCCCGCCAGTGGCGCAGGCCCGTCCAGCTCATGGACATCGTGCGCGCCGCCGTCGCCGAGGTCGAGGACTACGAACGCATCGAGGTGCGCCGCCTGCCCCGCCTGGCCGTCACCGGTCCGGCCGTCGCCGACCTCACCCACCTGGTGGCCGAACTCCTCGAGAACGCCACGGTGTTCTCCCCGCCGCACACCGCCGTCCAGGTCCTGGGCGAGCGGGTCGCCAACGGGTTCACCCTGGAGATCCACGACCGCGGCCTCGGCATGGCGCCCGAAGCGCTCCTGGAGGCCAACCTCCGGCTCGCCGAGACCCCCGAGTTCGAACTGTCCGACACCGACCGCCTCGGACTGTTCGTGGTCAGCAGGCTCGCCCAGCGCCAGAACGTCCGCGTCTCCCTGCAGCCGTCCCCGTACGGTGGAACCACCGCCGTCGTCTTCATCCCCGACGCCCTGCTGACCGACGACGTCCCCGACACCAACGGCGTCGGCTTCCGTCTCGACCGCCCCCGGGCCCCGAAGGCGGCCGAGTCCGCCGACGGCCGCAGGCCCGCGCTGCCCTCCTCGGTCCAGCTCCCCGGCATGCCCGCCTCGGTGCTGGACGGCCCGGTCGAGCTGGAGGCGCCCGTCGACCTGGACGCCCTGAGCGGCTTCCCGGTCGCCCTGGACAGCGGCTTCCCCGCCCCCTTGGACAGCGAATTCCCGGCCGTCCTGGACGAGGACGACGACGAGCACGGCGGACTGTTCCGCCCGCGCCGCTCGCTCCGTCACCCCGAGGGCGACCCGGCACCCGATACGGCCGACCGGCACCGCGGACTCGTCGACCCGCGCGCCCAGCAGGACCCTCGCACCCACCAGGACCCGCACGCCGAGCAGGACCGGGGTGCCGACCCGGCTGCTCCCGTACCCCTGCCGAACCGTCGGACGCCCAAGCTGGTCAGCTCGCACGGCCGCCCGGTCACCGAATCCCGCCCCCGGCGCGGGGAGCCGGACGACGAACTCTCGCCGCGCCGCCCGGAGTCCGCCGACGGACCCGCGCCCCTGCCGACCCGGCGACGCGGCACCTCGCCGCAGATCCCACACGGCGGCGGCACGCCCGAGCCTTCAGGCCGGGGCATGGCCGAGCCGCCCCCGCTGTCGTCCTCTCCAGGTCGCGGCACGCCCGAGCTTCCAGCCCTGTCGGCCTCTCCCGACCGCGGCGCCGGCGATCCCTCCCAGGTCCCCGGCCTGCCCCGGCGGACCCGCCAGCCCTCCGCCGCACCCGGCCGCGACGACTCCACCGTGCACCCGGGCCAGGTGCCCGAGGGACGCGCGGGCGGCCCAGGCGCCGGTGGGGCGCAGGGCGTCGGCCCCGCGCCCGAGGCGCTGCCCCGGCGCGTACGGCAGGCGAATCTCGCCCCGCAGCTGCGGCAGGGCCCAGCTCCACGCGCCGAGGACCGCACCGCCCCCGAGGACCGCGACGCCGACGAGGTACGCAGCCGTATGGCCTCGCTCCAGCGCGGCTGGCAGCGCGGTCGCGAAGAGAACGCCTCGGGCGACGCAGACCACAGCGGCACAGCACCACAACGAACGAGTAAGGGGGACGGTCGATGACCGCACCGAAGCCGACCGGCCACACCACGCCCAACCACGGCGAGCTGAACTGGCTCCTCGACGAGCTCGTCGACCGGGTCGCCAGCATCCGCAAGGCCGTCGTGCTCTCCGGCGACGGCCTCGCGACCGGGGCGTCGAAGGACCTGACCCGAGAGGACAGCGAGCACCTGGCCGCCGTCGCCTCCGGCTTCCACAGCCTCGCCAAGGGTGTGGGCCGCCACTTCGACGCCGGCAGCGTCCGGCAGACCGTCGTCGAACTCGACGACGCCTTCCTGTTCGTCACCGCCGCCGGTGACGGCAGCTGTCTCGCCGTCCTCTCGGACGCCGATTCGGACGTCGGCCAGGTCGCGTACGAGATGACTCTCCTCGTCAAGCGGGTCGGCGTACACCTGGGCACCGCGCCACGCACCGACCTGCCCGCGGGCGGGTAGTGGGATGGCATGAGCACAGACGGTCGGGGTAGCAGCCACTGGTTCGACGACGAGGCCGGACCGGTGGTGCGCCCCTACGCCATGACGCGGGGCCGCACCACCAGCGCGGTCCAGCACCGGCTCGATCTGATCGCGCTGGTCGTCGCCGAGCCGCACGCGGACGATCCCGAGGCGGACGACTCGCTGTCCCCGGAACACGTCGACATCGTGGACCTGTGCCTGGCCGCGCCGCAGTCGGTCGCCGAACTCGCCGCCGAACTCGACCTGCCCATAGGCGTGGTACGGGTTCTCGTCGGCGATCTCGTGGACGCGCGGTTCGTCCATGTGAACCGGCCCGTACCTCCTGCCGAGCTGCCGGACGAGAGTATTCTGCGCGACGTGATCAACGGCCTCCGGGCGCTGTGAGCCTACCCCTGCCCACGCCCCACCCCCCTTTTTCAAGCAGGAGAAGTGATCAATGATCTTCGGGCGTTCTGAGCGCGGCAAGCCGCAGGTCGAACCCGTCACGCTCAAGATCCTGGTGGCCGGCGGTTTCGGGGTGGGCAAGACCACCCTCGTCGGCGCGGTCAGCGAGATCCGGCCGCTGCGCACCGAGGAGTACCTCACCGAGGCCGGCCGTCCGGTCGACGACATCACCGGAGTCGAGCGCAAGCACACCACCACCGTCGCCATGGACTTCGGCCGCATCACCCTGCGCGAGGACCTGGTGCTGTACCTGTTCGGCACGCCCGGCCAGGAGCGGTTCTGGTTCATGTGGGACGAGCTCTCCGAGGGCGCGCTCGGCGCCGTCGTGCTCGCCGACACCCGCCGCCTGGAGGACTGCTTCGCCGCCATCGACTACTTCGAGCGGCGCTCCATACCCTTCCTGGTCGGCGTCAACTGCTTCGAGGGCGCGGTCCGTTACCCGGAGGCGGACGTGCGCCGGGCGCTCGACCTCGACGACGACGTACCGGTTCTGCTGTGCGATGCCCGCGACCGGCTGTCGGTGCGGGACGTCCTGATCGGTGTCGTTCAGCACGCGATGGACTTCGGCACCGAGCGCCGGGAGACCGTCACCACCTGAGCCGCGGCACTGCGGAGTGGCACACACGCGTGCGTGTCAGTCCGCGCCGTCCTCCACCCAGCCGAAGCTCTTCTCCACGGCCCGGCGCCAGTTGCGGTACTCGCGGTCCCGCTCCGACGGCTCCATCGCCGGAGTCCACTCGGCGTCCTTCTGCCAGTGCGCCTTGAGTTCGTCGAGGTCGTTCCACACGCCGGTGGCCAGCCCCGCCGCGTACGCCGCGCCCAGGCACGTCGTCTCGGACACCCTGGGCCGGACCACGGGAACCCCGAGCACGTCCGCCTGATGCTGCATCAGCAGGTTGTTCGTCGTCATGCCGCCGTCCACCTTGAGGGTCGTGATCGGCACCCCGGAGTCCTGGAACATGGCGTCCACGACCTCCCGCGTCTGCCAGCTGGTCGCCTCCAGCACCGCGCGCGCGAGATGCGCCTTCGTGACGTAGCGGGTGAGTCCGGTGACCACCCCGCGCGCGTCCGAACGCCAGTACGGCGCGAACAGCCCCGAGAACGCGGGCACGATGTACGCCCCGCCGTTGTCCTCGACGCTCGCCGCCAGCGTCTCGATCTCGTCGGCCGAACGGATGATGCCGAGCTGGTCCCGGAACCACTGCACGAGCGCACCCGTTATCGCGATCGAGCCCTCCAGGCAGTAGACCGGCGCCTCACCGCCGATCCGGTAACCCATCGTCGTCAGCAGCCCGTTCTTGGACGGCACCGGCCGGCCCCCGGTGTTGAGCAGCAGGAAGCTGCCCGTCCCGTACGTGTTCTTCGCCGTGCCCACGTCGTAGCACGCCTGGCCGAACACCGCCGCCTGCTGGTCGCCCAGCGCCGAGGCGACCGGCACCCCGCCGAGCTGCCCCACGGCGGTCCCGTACACCTCGGCGGAGGACCTGATCTCCGGCAGCACCCCTTCGGGGACGTTCATCGCCGAAAGAATGGAGGTGTCCCACTGCAGGGTCTCGAGGTTCATCAGCATGGTCCGCCCGGCGTTGGTCACGTCGGTCACGTGCCGTCCGCCGTCGACACCGCCGGTCAGGTTCCAGATCAGCCAGGAGTCGATCGTGCCGAAAGCGATCTCTCCGCGCTCGGCCCGGTCCCGCAGCCCGGGCACGTTGTCCAGCAGCCAGGCCACCTTGGGCCCCGAGAAGTAGCTGGCCAGCGGCAGTCCCGTCCGGTCACGGAACCGGTCCTGCCCGTCCGTGCCGCCGAGTTCGTCGCACAGGCCCGCGGTCCGGGTGTCCTGCCAGACGATGGCGTTGTGCACCGGCTTGCCCGTGGCACGGTCCCACAGCACGGTCGTCTCACGCTGGTTGGTGATCCCGAGCGCGCTGATCTGATCCGCCCGCAGGCCGGCCTTCGCGACCGCCCCGGCCACCACGGCCTGCACCTTGGACCAGATCTCGGTGGCGTCGTGCTCGACCCAGCCGGGCTTGGGGAAGATCTGGCGGTGCTCGCGCTGGTCGACGGCGACGATCGCGCCGCCGTGGTCGAAGACGATGCAGCGGCTGGAGGTGGTGCCCTGGTCGATTGCGGCGACGTACTTCTCGGCGTTGTCCGTCATGGCTACCCCTTGGGCCTGGTTCAGAAGGCTGCGTTGAGTCAGGAGGCTGGGCGGTTCGGAGCGACTGGGGGTTGGATGGCCGGTTCGTTCAGAAGGCCGCGTGGTAGAGCAGACCCGCGAGCGCTCCTCCGATCAGCGGGCCGACGACCGGGATCCAGGCGTAACCCCAGTCGGAGGTGCCCTTGTTGGGGATCGGCAGGAAGGTGTGCACGATGCGCGGGCCGAGATCGCGCGCCGGGTTGATGGCGTAACCGGTGGGGCCGCCCAGGGAGAGCCCGATGCCGACGACGAGCAGGGACACGATCAGCACCAGCGTGCCGGACTCACCGAGCCCCTTCGTCAGCCCGAACGCGAGGATCGGCAGCACGAGCGCCATCGTCGCGATGATCTCCGTGATCAGGTTGGCGACCGGGTTCCGGATCTCGGGGATGGTGGAGAAGATTCCCAGGGTCGGCGTCGGCTCGTCGTCGCCCTCCGGCACGTTCGCCTGGAACTGCGCGAGGTACACCAGGTACGCGAGAACGGCACCGAGCATCGCCCCGACCAACTGGCCCAGCAGGTAGACCCAGACCTTGCCCCACTCGCCCGTGTCGACGGCGATGCCGAGCGTCACGGCGGGGTTGAGCTGGCCCCCGGACAGCGGTGCGGCCGTGTACGCCCCGGCCAGCACCCCGAACCCCCAGCCGAAGGCGATCACCACCCACCCCGATGCCCGTGCCTTGGAGTGTCTGAGGGTGACGGCGGCGCAGACACCCGCGCCGAACAGGATGAGGATCGCGGTCCCGATGACCTCGCCGACGAATATGTGTCCGTTGCTCATGGCGGCTCCTGGGCCCGGCCCGGGGCATGCGGCCCCGGTGCTCCGTGCAGGGTGCGGTGCGCGTGGCTGCGTCGGCCATGACAGGGAGGTCCCGCGCGGCGCTTGCCTGAATACGCCGAATTTGTACGGCGATGTCGACTGACACCGGGAAGTGTTCTCCGGCACCCGGAGAGCGTCAAGGAGGCTGACGGCAATGGTTGGGCGCAGGTCTGCGGACCGACCGCCGGCGCGCTCCCGGACGGCTTGTCAGCCGTCGCTCACCCCACCCCGGCCCCCGCCGCGGCCACCGGAGGCGATCCGCGGCGGACCTCGTATCCGGGCAGCCCCGCGTGCCCCAGCACCCAGCTCGCCCCGAGAAGCGCCTTCGCGGCCTTCTTCAGCGGCGCCAGGCCCCCGGCCGCCTGCCGAATGTCCGTCACGCCGCCCGGCGGGCACAGGAGCGTCGCCAGCGACAGGGTGACGGGGCGTCCGCCGGCCGACCAGGGCGCGTCCAGCACGGCGCCGGCCAGCGCGTCCAGAGCCTCCGGATCGGTCAGCACCAGGAAGTCGTCCCCGCCGATGTGCCCCACGCGGGTGTTCCCGGCCGAGACGACCTGCAACGCCCGCCCCACCGACCGGATCAGCTCGTCGCCGGCCGCGAACCCCGCCCCGTCGTTGACCTGTTCGAAGTGGTCGACGTCCAGCCAACTGAGCGCGAACGCCCGGCCCTCCGCGATCCGCCGGTCCATCTCCCCGGTGATCGCGTCCGAACCCGGCAGCCGGGTCAGTGGGTTGAGCCGCACGGCCTCCTCCACCCGGCTCTCGGCGAGCGCCCGTACGAGATCGGCGAGTCGTACGACACCCACGCACCGCCCGTGCCGGTCGACGACCGCCACGTCGTCCGAGGTGCGGTCCAGACCGCCGACCGCGACCACGTCCAGCACCTCCCACGCCGTCGCGTCGATGCCCACCGTCCGCGGCGGGTCGCCGAGCTTGGCCGCGGGCCGGTCGGCGTAGAGGGCATGGCCGTAGCGCCCCGACATCGACAGCAGGAAGCGCGACCGGTGCACCGACCTGACCGGAACACCGGTGCGGTCCACCAGCAGCACCCCCGACACCTCCGGCGACCCGGTCAGCAGCGCCCGCACCTGACCGGCGGAGGCGGTGACCGGCAGGAGAGCGGCCGGCCGCAGGAACTGCCGTACCGACGGCCCCGAGCGGGGCGCCGACACCGCGCCGGCGACGTGCGGCGGGACGTACACCTCGGCGGCGGGCAGCCGGGCCGGAGGCGCGAACAGCGAGCCCTGCGCCAGCTGAGCACCCGCCGACAGCGCGGCAGCGCACTGCAGTTCGGTCTCCACGCCCTCGACGGCCAGCAGCGCCCGCGACTCCTCGCACAGGGTCCGCATCGCCCGCACCGCGGCCGGCCGTGCCAGCAGGGACGCGTCGAGCTTCACCAGGTCCGGCGCCATGTCGACCAGCAGCCGCAGCGGTACGTCCCCGTCGCCGACGCCGTCCGCGCTGATCCGGAAGCCCTGTTCCCGCAGCGCCGCCAGCGCCTCGAGGAGCGCCCGCTGGGGAACGTGCGTGTACGGCGGTACGACGTCGATCGTCACCTCCCACGGCAGTCGGCCCACCGCGCGCACCGCGTCGTGCAGAGGGGTGAGCCCGCCGAGATCGGCCAGCGTGCCAGCGAACACGTTCACATGCAGCGGCAGCAGCATTTCCCTGCGCACCGCCGCCCGCACCGCCAACACGGCCAGCTCGCCGTCGAGTTCGGGATCCCGGCGGGCCTCCGCCAGGATGTCGCCGGACTCCGGCCGGGCCAGAATCTCCAGCCCCGCCACACCTCCCGTGGCCAGGTTGACCACGGGTTGGAACGCGAAGCGGAGAGTATCCGTCCAGGAGCGCACGGGAGCATGATGACGCCGCCGGCGTACGCCCAAGCCCAGTTCATGAGACGTTCACGCAGGCTTCCGGGGTGCTCACGGACGGTGGCGGGCGCGGTCCGCGGCCCGCGCCGCGGCATCCCGTCCGTCCCTCCTCCGCCCGCCTTCTCACCGGACCGCGATCACCGCCGATCCGTGCCCGAACAGCCCCTGGTTCGCCGTGATGCCCACACGCGCGCCGGCGATCTGCCGCTCGCCGGCCTGCCCCCGCAGCTGCCAGGTCACCTCGCAGACCTGGGCGATGGCCTGGGCGGGCACCGCCTCCCCGAACGAGGCCAGTCCTCCGCTCGGGTTCACCGGTATACGACCGCCCGGCCCGGTCGCGCCCTCCCGCAGCAGCTTGGCGCCCTCGCCGTCGCCGCACAGCCACAGGTCCTCGTACCACTGCAACTCCAGTGCGGTGGACAGGTCGTAGACCTCCGCGAGGGACAGCTCCTCGGGCCCGACACCCGCCTCCTCGTAGGCGGCGCGGGCGATCGACGCCCGGAACGGCTCGTCGCCCGGCTCCACCGCGACCGCCGAGTCGGTCGCGATGTCCGGCAGGTCCAGGACGGTGCTGGGGTACCGGGGCGTCACCGTCGACACGGCCCGGATCCGCACGGGATCCGCCTGGCCGTGCCGACGGGCGAACTCCATGCTGGACAGCACCAGGGCCGCCCCGCCGTCCGAGGTCGCGCAGATGTCAAGGAGCCGCAGCGGATCGGCGACCACGGCGGACGCGGCGACCTCCTCGGCCGTCACCCGCTTGCGGTACCGCGCGTTCGGGTTCAGCGCACCCATGGCCGCGTTCTTCACCTTGACCTGGGCGAAGTCCTCCACCGTGTCCCCGTGCACGGCCATGCGTCTGCGCGCGTACAGCCCGAAGTAGGTCGGATTGGTGGCGCCGAGCACCCGGAAGCGGAGCCAGTCCGGGTCCTCGGGACGGTCTCCGCCCGCGGGGCGGAAGAAGCCCTTGGGTGCCGCGTCGGCCCCCACCACGAGGACCACGTCCGCCAGGCCCGCGAGGATCCGTGCCCGCGCCGCGTCGATCGCCTGGGCCCCCGACGCGCACGCGGCGTACACGCTCGCGACCCGGGCGCCCTGCCAGCCCAGCGCCTTCGCGAACGTCGCCCCGGCCACATAGCCCGGATAGCCGCCACGGACCGTGTCCGCGCCGACGATCGCGCCGACGTCCCGCCACTCCAGGCCCGCGTCGGCGAGGGCCGCGCGCGCCGCCTTCACCCCGTACTCGACGAAGCCGCGCCCCCACTTGCCCCACGGGTGCATTCCCGCGCCGAGCACCGCCACCTCTGCCGTCATTGCGCCACCCCCGTCGGCCGCCAGTGCCAGGTCGTCCAGACCGTCTCCGTGTCCTCGTTGAGCACCCCGGGGACGACCTCGACCTCCATGCCCACCGTCAGATCGGCGACGGTGACCCCGGGAACCGCCTGTCCCAGCACCACGATCCGCTCGGACTCCAGCTCCACAGCGATCAACGCGTACGGCTCCCACGGAAGTTCCGGATCGGTCACATAGGGTGACGGAGGCTGGTAGCGGCTGTCCGTGTACGACCAGACCCGCCCGCGGCGCGACAGCGGCACCTCGTCGAACTCGTCGCTCTGGCAGGCCGGGTTGCGGCAAAAGGCGTCCTCACGGGGGAAGAAGACCGACCGGCACGCCCGGCAGCGCGTTCCGAGCAGCCGGAAGGAGTCCCCCTCCCCGGTGAACCACCCGGCGACCACAGGTGTGCGTGTGCGTGACAAGGGCCCTCCTCCACCGAATCTGACGGAACGTCAGGAGTGTGGCACGGGCGACGGGAATTGGGCAGGGAGGACGCCTCACACGACTGGGCGTCCCGAAGATCGGATACGCTCCGCCGCGTGTCCGAAAATCTGCATTTCACTGCGAACTCCGCGCGCGACTCCCACTGTTCGAGTTGCGGAGCGCCCTATGGGGAGGGTGTCACCGGCTGGCCGCGCACCTGTCCGGTCTGCGCCGCCATGGCCTACCGCAACCCGCTGCCGGTGGCCATCGCGCTCCAGCCCGTGTACGACACGAAGGGCACCGCCCTGGTCGTCATCACCCGAACCATCGCCCCCGCGCGCGGGGGCATCGCACTGCCCGGCGGCTACATCGACGACCGCGAGGAGTGGAAGGCGGCCGTCGTCCGCGAACTCCGGGAGGAGACCGGCATCGACGCCGCGAGCCGCGATGTACGGCTCGCCGACGCCATGAGCTCCCCCGACGGGCACCTGCTGCTGTTCGGGCTCCTCCCGGAGCGCCCCGCCGACCGCCTCCCGGAGTCGGCCGCCACCGACGAGACGGAGGGCTGGCACCTGCTGCACAGGCCGGAGGAACTGGCCTTCCCGCTGCACACGCACGCGGTACGGGCGTTCTTCGAGGGCCGGTACGTCTGAGCCCTCACCGCTCGGCGAGTCCGCGTACACGCACAGGGTGGGACGGCTCGTGCACGCCGTCCTCACTCTCCCGCTCGACGACGACCTCCCGCCCCTCCCAGCGGGCGACGTAACGCTCGGTCTCGGGCTCGTCCCAGCCGTCGCCCGCGTCCCGCACCACCACACCGCCACCGGTCCGGCCCCGGGCGGGCGTCCACACCTCCAGCTCCAGCCCGCCGTCCTCCCCGCGCACCGGTATGACGGCTCCCGCGCGGGCGAACACCGGAATGCGCGACAAGGGCGCGTCCACGAGCACCTGCCCCGGGCCCCGGTGTCTGCGGCCCGTCGCCGTGTCGTACCAGAGCCCCCGCGGCAGCCGCACCGCGCGGCGGTCGGCACCCGGGTCGAGCACCGGCGCGACCAGCAGGGCGTCGCCCAGCAGGAAGGCGTCCTCGCAGTCCCGCAGCGCCCGGTCCTCGGGAGCCCCCCACCACAAGGGGCGCACGTACGGGGCTCCGGTGCGCCGGGCCAGATGCGCCAGCGTGACGAAGTACGGCAGCAGCCGCCGACGCTCGACGAGCGCCACACGCGCGTGCTCCAGCACCTCGGGACCGAGCTGCCACGGTTCCCGCAGCCCCGCACGCGCACTGGCGCGCGTCCGGAACAGGGGCAGATACGCGCCCAACTGAAGCCGGCGCAGATACAGCTCCGGCGACGGGCTCCCGTCGCCGCCGCCGACATCCGGCCCCGAGTACGGCACCCCGCACAGACCGAGGCCCAGCACCAGAGACAGCGACGAGCGCAGCCCCGGCCAGGCCGTGGCGACCTCCCCCGACCACGTCCCGCCGTAGCGCTGCTGGCCCGCCCAGCCGGAGCGGGAGAGGACGAACGGACGCTCCTGCGGGAACAGCTCCCGCAGCCCCTCGTAGCCCGCGCGGGCCATGCAGAGCCCGTAGACGTTGTGCGCCTCGCGGTGATCGCCGCCCCGCCCCTCCAGGGCGTGCCGGGCCGACCGTGGCAGGGTCGACTCCCCGAACGCGGCGAACGACGTCGGCTCGTCCATGTCGTGCCAGAAGCCGGCGAACCCCTGCGCGACCCGCTCCGCGTACAGAGCTCCCCACCACCGCCGCACGCGCGCGTCCGTGAAGTCGGGGAAGACCGCCTCGCCCGCCCGGACCACGCCCGTGACCGGATGCCCGGAGGAGTCCTTGACGAACACGTCCTCGGCGACCCCGCTGTCGTGGACGGGGCCGCCCGGCTCGGTCCCGACGGCCGGTTCGACGACGGACACCAGACGGATCCCGTCGCGCCGCAGTTCCTCGGCGAGCACCGGCAGCTTCGGGAAACGGTCCTGGTCCACGGTGAACACCTGATGGCCGTCGTGGTGCTCGACGCCCAGATGGACGGCGTCGAGCGGCAGACCGTGCTCCTGATGGGCCGCCACGACCCGGCGCACCTCCTGCTCGCCCCCGAGGCCCTCGCCCACGTGATGGTGACCGAGCGCCCACGCGGGCGGCAGGGCCGGCGCCCCGGTGAGCGAGGCCCAGGCGAGCAGCACGCGCGCGGGAGTGCCGACCACGACCCAGCAGCGCAGCGGTCCGCCGTCCATCCGCACCTCGCACGACCCGGCCCGGTCGTGTCCCGAACCGGCGCCCTCCTCACCCTCCCGCAGCGTCACCGTGCCGTCCCAGGAGGTGTCGTGGAACACCAGGTGCGTGGAAGCGTCGGCCACCACCAGCTGCACCGGCATCGTCAGATGCAGCGGATCGTCGACGCGGTCGAACGCGTGCCCGGGATCCGTGTTCCACAGCCGGTACGTGCCGTCGCGCAGCAGAGGCCCCGACGCCCGCCCGCCGAGCCCGAAGAAACGCGCGTCCGCCGCTACTTCGGCCCGCTGCATCCAGCGCGCCGGACCGCCGTCCCGCGGCTCCCACCACCGGGGCGGCAGCTCCCGGCGTAGCGTCACCCCTCCCGGCGTGCACACCTCGATCGCGCCGTGCCGCGACACCACGACCGTCACCCGCTCGGCCACGACCCGCCAGCCGCCGTCCTTGTGCGGCTCGAGCACTGCCCGGGGGTCGGGCTCCGGGCAGCGGCCGGCCAGCGCGTACGACGGCTCGGGCCCGGCCCCGTCCCAGCCCAGGAAGACCGCTCCGTTCACGGCGACGAGGATCCTCAGCTCCGACCGGCCGAACCGGATCGTGCCTCCACCGGGCCCGGGCTCCACCTCCTGCACAGGACCCGGCACGCGCGCACGTTCGGCGCCCCGCGCCGGCAGCCCGGTGGCATCGGCGCGCCTCCTGCGCCACGCCGCGCGTACGGCACGCAACCTCTGGGCCGCTCCCTCGGAACCGACCGCCTTCATCGAACGCACCAGGTCACGACCGTTCATGCTGCTCACCCTGCCACCTACCGCTCCACACGCGTGTGTCGTTCAACTGCCGTTCACCCGTGCTGGGACCGCTTCTTCACGACACGGACTGTGTGGGGTTCCCTGGTGCGGAAGTCGATCACATGGCATCGTCCCTGTCAGCCGCGTCGCGCGCACAACGCGAGCCCGTGCGCGGGCGACGCACACGACGCGCACAGTCCGGGAGCCGCCGCATGTCGATCCTGAACCCCGAGCCGCTCTGGCGGCCAGAGCCGCAGCGCATCGCAGAAGCCCAGGTCACCAGGTTCCAAGCCTGGGCGGCCGAGCATCACGGGGCCCCCGCCGACGGCGGGTACCCGGCCCTGCACCGTTGGTCAGTCGACGAGCTCGAATCATTCTGGAAAGCCGTCACGGAATGGTTCGACGTACGGTTCTCCACGCCCTACGCGCGCGTGCTCGCTGACCGTGCCATGCCCGGCGCCCAGTGGTTCCCCGGAGCCACCCTGAACTACGCCGAGCACGCCCTGCGTGCGGCTGCCGACCGCCCGGACGAACCGGCCCTGCTGCACGTCGACGAGTCCCACGAGCCACGTCCGGTGACCTGGTCGGAGCTGCGCCGCCAGGTCGGCTCGCTGGCCGCGGAACTGCGCGCCCTCGGTGTCGGCCCCGGAGACCGCGTCAGCGGCTACCTCCCGAACATCCCGCAGGCCGTCGTCGCCTTCCTCGCCACCGCAGCCGTGGGCGGCGTCTGGACCTCCTGTGCCCCCGACTTCGGCGCCCGCAGCGTCCTCGACCGCTTCCAGCAGGTCGAGCCCGTCGTCCTGTTCACCGTCGACGGCTACCGCTACGGCGGCAAGGAGCACGACCGCCGCGACGCCGTCGCCGAACTGCGCCGCGAACTGCCCACCCTGCGCGCCGTCGTCCACATCCCGCTCCTGGGCACCGACGCCCCCGAGGGTGCCCAGGAGTGGTCGGCCCTCACGGCCGCGGACGGGGAACCGGTCTTCGAACAGGTCCCCTTCGCCCACCCCCTGTGGGTGCTCTACTCGTCCGGCACGACCGGCCTGCCCAAGGCCATCGTCCAGAGCCAGGGCGGCATCCTCGTCGAACACCTCAAACAGCTCGGCCTGCACTGCGACCTCGGCCCCGAGGATCGTTTCTTCTGGTACACCTCGACCGGCTGGATGATGTGGAACTTCCTCGTCTCCGGCCTTCTGACCGGCACCACGATCGTCCTCTACGACGGCAGCCCCGGCCATCCCGACATCGGCGCCCAGTGGCGCGTCGCCGAACGCACGGGAGCCACCCTCTACGGCACCTCGGCGGCATACGTCATGGCCTGCCGCAAGGCGGACGTGCACCCGGCCCGCGACCACGACCTCACCAAGGTCCAGTGCGTCGCCACCACCGGGTCACCGCTCCCGCCGGACGGCTTCCACTGGCTGCACGACGAGTTCGCGGAGAGCGGGGCCGACCTCTGGATCGCCTCGGTCAGCGGCGGCACGGACGTCTGCTCCTGCTTCGCCGGCGCCGTCCCGACCCTCCCGGTGTACACCGGAGAGCTCCAGGCACCCGGCCTCGGCACCGACCTGCAGGCCTGGGACCCGAGCGGCCGTCCCGTCATCGACGAGGTCGGCGAGCTCGTCGTCACCAACCCCATGCCGTCCATGCCCGTCCACTTCTGGAACGACCCGGACGGCAGCCGCTACCACGACAGCTACTTCGACACGTATCCCGGCGTATGGCGCCACGGCGACTGGATCACCGTCACCTCGCGCGGCTCCGTCGTCATTCACGGCCGTTCCGACTCCACGCTCAACCGCCAGGGCGTGCGGATGGGCTCCGCCGACATCTACGAGGTCGTCGAACGGCTTCCCGAGATCAAGGAGTCCCTCGTCATCGGCATCGAGGAGCCCGACGGCGGCTACTGGATGCCCCTCTTCGTGCACCTCGCCCCCGGAGCCGCCCTCGACGACGCGCTGCTCGGTCGCATCAGGGCGGCCATCCGCGAACAGCTCTCGCCGCGCCACGTCCCCGACGAGGTCATCGAAGTGCCCGGCGTCCCGCACACCCTCACCGGGAAGCGCATCGAGGTCCCGGTGAAACGCCTCCTCCAGGGCACCCCGCTGGAGAAGGCGGTCAATCCGGGCTCCATCGACAACCTGGAGCTGCTGCACTTCTACGAGGCACTCGCGCGCAAGCGCTCCTGACGGCCCTGGAGAGCCAGCTCAGCCCCCGTAGGTCGCCTCGGACTCGCCCAGCACCAGGGCGAAGTCCGAGGCCAGCCGAGCGGCGTCGGGCGGCTCCAGCTCGGCGACGGAGATCCGCACCCCCGGCCCCGACGCCAACCGGAACCTCGCGCCCGCCGCGACCCACCAGCCGCACGACCGCAGCCCGTTGACGGCGGCCGACTCGTCCCGCACGGGCACCCACAGGTTCATCCCGCTCACGCCGTGCGCCGCGATGCCCCTGGCCGCCAGCTCCCGGACCAGGGCCCCCCTGCGCAGGGAGTACGTCTCACGCGCGCGTGTCACCAACGCGCGCGTGCCGTCGTCCGTGAGCAGTCCGTGGACCGTCTCCTGCAGGAGATGACTGACCCAGCCGGACGTCAGCAGCAGCCGTCCGTCGTGCCGGGCCAGCGTGGTCGCGTCGCAGGCCGCAGCGGCCCACCGCAGATCGGTACCCAGGAACTTGCTCACCGTCCGCACATGCACCCAGCGCGCCGGCCCGTCCGACGTCAGGGTCCGCAGCGACGCGTCCGCCACCACGGACGCGTGGTCGTTCTCGACGACCAGCAGCTCCGGCGCGTCCCGCAGGATCCCGACGAGCTCGTCCCTGCGCGCGACCGAGAAGCAGCCCCCATAGGGGTTCTGCGCCCGAGGACTGCACACCAGCGCCCGCACGCCGGCCCGTACGGCCGCACGCAGGGCGTCGGGACGCACACCCTCGTCGTCCACGGCCACAGGGACGCTGCGCAGCCCCAGAGCCGTGACCAGGTCCAGCAGATGGTGATACCCCGGGTCCTCCATGGCCACGGCGTCACCGGGCCGCAGCTCCACGGACAACAGCCGTCCGATCAGGTCCAGGGCTCCATGCGCGAAGGTCACGTGCTCCACCGGAACACCGTCGGGGCGCAGCCAGTCCCGCACGGCCTCCTCCAGCCGGGGCAGCCTGGGCGTGGAGCGATGGGAACGGACACCGGGGGACAGCCGGGAAGGCGGCACCAGAGCGGGCAGCAGCTCCGGGTCGGGATGCCCGCCGGCCAGATCCCGCAGCCCCTCCGGCACCTTGGGCGGCCTCCGGGAGGCAACGGCCGGCACCGCCGCCACGACCGTGCCGCCACGCCCGCGCGTGACGACGATGCCCCGTCTGCGCAACTCCTTGTAGGCCGTCGCGACCGTCCCGGGGCTCACCCCTAGATCGTCCGCGAGCCGCCGCACCGGAGGCAGCGCCGCCCCCGGCCCCAACGCGCCGTCGGCCACGCCCTGTTCGACGGACGCGGCAATCCCCTTGGCCGTCGTACCACTGATCCCATATTGTGTTGCCACATCAATAAGTATGTATCAATACATAACTTCACGCAAGGGGGAGTCAGTGCGTCCGATCCGCCGCGCAGCCACACGGCCGAGTCGCACACCGGGAGGGCGCGACGGGCGAAAAATGCTGACCATCGCCCTCGTCGACCGCATCGGCAGCGGACTGTGGGCATCCGTCAGCGTCCTGTACTTCACCTACGTCTCCGGCCTCTCCGTCGGCCAGGTCGGCACCCTCGTCGCCGTGGCCGGCGCCGTCGGCATCGCGGGCGCCCCCATCGGCGGCCGGCTCGCGGACCGCTTCCCGCTCACCCGCCTGCTCGTCGCGCTCCAACTGGTGCGCGCCCTCGCTTCCTTCGCGCTGCTGACCACCGACCACTACGCCCTCCTCGTGGTCTACTGCGCCCTCGGCGGCTTCGGCGACCGCGCCGCCAACATCCTCACCAAGCTCTACGCGACCCGAGTCGCCGGCCCCGACCGCGTCCGCTACCAGGCGCTCCAACGCACGGTCGCCAACGCCGGCTGGGCCCTCGGCGGCCTCGGCGCGGCGGCGGCCCTCGCCCTCGACAGCACCGCCGCCTACCGATGGCTCCTCGCCGGCGACGCCCTCTCCTTCGCCGTCTGCGCCCTCCTCACCCTCCGCTGCGGCGAACCCCGCTCCGCCACCCGCACCGTGAGCACCTCGAAAGACCCCGGGCCCACCACCACACCGACCAGCCCATGGCGCGACCGCACCTACCTCGCCTACGTGGCCACCGACACCGTCCTCTTCCTCGACGACGCCGTCTTCAAAGTCGGCCTGCCGCTCTGGATCGCCCACAGCAGCACCGCACCGCACGGCCTCGCACCCCTGCTGATGGTGCTCAACAACGTGATGGTCGTGGCCCTCCAGGTCCCCCTGGCCCGCTTCGGCGCCACCACGGCCGCAGCCCGCGCACTGCTGCTCCCGCTCTCGGCGGCCTTCGCCCTCGCGGGCACAGCCATGGCCGCCTCCGCGACCGGTGGAACCGCGGCCGCCACCCTGTGGCTCACCGCCGCGGCCATCCTCTTCACGCTCGCCGAGATGCTCCACGCCACCATCTCCTGGGAACTCTCCGTCGCCCTGGCTCCCGACACCGCTCAGGGCGCCTATCTCGGCGTCCACGGCCTGGCCCAGTCCGTCCAGCGCAGCATCGGACCACTCGCCGTCACCGCGGCAATCGCCACCGGCCCTCTGGGCTGGCTCACCTTCGGCACCGCCATCGCCCTGACCTGCGCGATTCAGCATCGACTGGTCCGCAGCAAGATCACGCCCAGTCCATTGTCAGTGCCGCCGGTTACTGTGAGTGAGCATTGATCGACCGTGCTCCATCGTGCTCACAGGGGGAAACATGGCACGCACCGACCACCAGACCATGCGCCGCGTTCTGCGCCGTGAGATCGCCGGCGCCATCGGCCTGCTCACCGACGAACACGACTTCCACGCCATGCGGCGCTACCGCAGCTTCACCTTCGACGACCACGCCACCTACCTCCGGCAGGTCGAGGCACTCCTGAGGACCCGCGCCCTCCAGGGCAGCCACACCACGGTCGTCCTCTTCGACCCGCAGGAGTACGCCGAATACTGCGCCGCCAGGAGCCTCGACCCCGATCTCCCCGCCAACCGCACCCGCTTCACGGCCCAACTCGCGACCACCGGCCCCACCATCCCCTACGAGGGCCAGCCCCTCGCCGACCTCGTCCCCGCCCTCGTCGACGAAGCCGTACGACAGGCGACCTGGGAGTTCGCGGCCACACTCCTGGCCCGCCTCGGCGCCTGCGCGACCTGCGGCGAGGACATCGGCCGCGCGGCCTTCGCCCAGGCCTCCGACCTCCTCACCCGCATCCTCGACACGGCCCAGCCCGGCAACCGACACCTCGTCTGCAGTGTCACCGGCACACCCGAAACACTCGTCGCCGTCCTCCACGCCGACGACGACGCCGACGGCACCACCCGGCTCGACGAGGCCGAAGCGCTGGAGTTCACCACCGTCCTCGCCCTCGGCCTCGCCACCCAGGGACCCGGTGGCCTGGTCATGCGCACCACGGCCCCCGACACCCCCGACCGGGTCTACGGCTGGCGCATGCGCGGCGACGGCCTCGAGGCGCTGACCGCCGGAGAGGTCTTCGACGCCTACTGCACCGACGCCGAATCAGGCGACCTCATCGCACCCGAATCCGGCGTCGACTACTGCGTCCCACCGGACCTCGGACCGGAGGGACCCACCGGACTCGCGGAAGACCACCATCACTGAGCGAACCCCGAAGGCCCACGCACAAGGGCGCTCCACCCGAAGGCGGAGCGCCCCTGCTCACCGGCCGACAGCCGGCCCGATCCGGCTACTCGCCCGACAGCACGGCCTGCGCCGCCTTGCGCGCCTCGTCGGCGCTGTCCGTCGCGCGCGCAGCCGCCGCCGCACGCTCGCACTGCGCCAGCGTGTACTTCGCCAGCGTCGCCCGCACATAGGGAATCGACGCCGAACCCATGGAAAGAGAGGTGACGCCCAGACCGGTCAGCACACACGCCAACAGCGGGTCGGCAGCGGCCTCGCCGCAGACGCCACAGCTCTTGCCCTCGGCCTTGGCCGCCTCGGCGGACAGCGCGACCAGGTCGAGCAGAGCGGGCTGCCACGGATCCTGGAGCCGGGACACCGCACCCACCTGACGGTCCGCGGCGAACGTGTACTGCGCGAGGTCGTTCGTCCCCAGCGACAGGAACTCGACCTCCTGCAGAATCGACCGGGCCCGCAGCGCGGCCGACGGAATCTCCACCATCGCCCCGAACTTCGCCCGCAGCCCGGCCGCACGGCACGCGTCCGCGAACGCCTTGGCATCCGCACGGTCCGCCACCATCGGGGCCATCACCTCGAGGTGGACCGGCAGCCCCTCGACCGCCTTCGCCAGCGCCGTCAGCTGCGTACGCAGCACCTCGGGATGATCCAGCAGGGTGCGCAGACCACGTACACCCAGCGCCGGGTTCGGCTCGTCGGCCGGAGTCAGGAAGTCCAGCGGTTTGTCCGCACCCGCGTCCAGCACGCGCACGACGACCCGCCCCTCGGGGAACGCCTCGAGCACCGCCCGATACGCCTCGACCTGCTTCTCCTCGGTCGGCGCGTTCTTGCTGTCATCAAGGAAGAGGAACTCGGTGCGGAAGAGACCGACACCCTCCGCCCCCGCCTCGACGGCGGCCGGCACGTCGGCCGGTCCCCCCACGTTCGCCAGCAGCGGCACCTTGTGACCGTCGGCGGTGGCACCGGGCCCCGTCGACGAGGCGAGCGCAGCCCTGCGCGCCGAGGCCGCGGCCTGGAGCTCCGCCTTCTTCTCTTCGCTCGGGTTCACGAATATCTCGCCGGAGCTGCCGTCCACGGCGATCATCGTGCCCTCGGCAAGCTCACCGGCCCCCGGCAGCGCCACGACAGCCGGCACCCCGAGCGCACGCGCCAGGATGGCGCTGTGACTCGTCGGCCCGCCCTCCTCGGTCACGAAACCCAGCACCAGCGTCGGGTCCAGCAGCGCGGTGTCGGCCGGCGCCAGATCCCGGGCCACCAGCACGTACGGCTCGTCGCTGTCCGGGACGCCAGGCATGGGAACGCCCAGCAGACGGGCGACGATACGATTCCGCACGTCATCCAGATCGGCCACCCGCCCGGCGAGGTACTCACCGGCATTCGCCAGCAGCTCGCGGTAGGAGGCGAACGCGTCGTACACGGCGCGCTCGGCCGTGCTGCCGACGGCGATCCGCCGCTCGACGTCCGCCATCAGCTCGGGGTCCTGGGCCATCAGGGCCTGTGCCTCGAGCACGGCCTGGGCCTCGCCCCCCGCCAGATTGCCGCGCGCCATCAGGTCGGCCGCCACAGCTTCCACGGCCTTGCGGGCGCGTCCCTGCTCGCGCTCGGCCTCCTCCTCGGGGATCTGCTTGGCAGGCGGTTCGAGTACCGCCGTTCCCATGTGCCGAACCTCGCCGATCGCCACACCGTGGCTCACGCCGACGCCTCGCAGCGTTGTCTCCATCTCACCCGTCTCCGATAGTGCGGCGGGTCCCGCCGCCGCGGTGGTTGTCCTACGAGCCGTCGCCGGTCCTCGTCACCTGAGATGTGCTGACGACGACCGACGACGGCGTGGGCATCACTGCCAGGAAAAGAGAACGTCGCCGGCCTTCACGTCGCCGTCTTCACGGAGCTCGCCGAGAGCGTCGGCCGTGGCCTCCAGTGCCACGACGGGGCACACGGGGGACTTGCCGGCCTCCTCAACCGCTGCCGGGTTCCAGCGCACGACGCTCTGACCGCGGGTCACGGTGTCGCCCTTGTTCACGAGGAGCTCGAAGCCCTCCCCGTTGAGTTGCACGGTGTCGATGCCGAGATGGGTGAGTACGCCGTGCCCCTCGGAGTCGACCACGACGAAGGCGTGCGGGTGGAGGGAGACGATGACTCCGTCCACGGGTGCGACCGCCTCGGAGGGCTCGCGTACCGGGTCGATCGCCGTACCCGGGCCGACCATGGCCCCGGAGAAGACAGGGTCCGGCACCGCTGCCAGTCCGATGGCGCGTCCTGCGAGAGGGGACGTCACGGTGGTCATGGGAAGCCTCCCAAGTGGAGATGTATGGGCCGTTGCTGCGTGGACTGCTTGTCCAGGACGGCGCACTGTGCAGCAGGGTATGTCATATGAAGTACCGGTTCCGCACCAGAGCGACCATCGTGGTCTAGACCACCACTCTAATGGATTTGCACGCGCTCTGCGGCCGCGTGTACAGTCGTACTCCTGCTTGAGGGTGAGCGACGCGATCAAGCGCGCTTATCGGGCAGCAACCAACTCGGTCGGATCCTAACTCTGGATCACCTTCTGCATGCCTGCAGGACGGTGGTCAGGACAGCGGAAAAACACTGATAGAGTTGGGAACGCAAGACCGAAGGGAAGCGCCCGGAGGAAAGCCTGAGAGTGTCTCGGGTGAGTACAAAGGAAGCGTCCGTTCCTTGAGAACTCAACAGCGTGCCAAAAATCAACGCCAGATATGTTGATACCCC